>NZ_JABVYQ010000009.1:0-93730 GCF_013357975.1 Parageobacillus sp. VR-IP | reverse complement strand
GAGCTAGACAGCGCGAAAAGCGGAGGCGCTTGGCTTCTTCCAAGCAGACGGTTATCTAGTTTTGAAGGAATGAAAACCTCTTGACAATGAGTATAGTTCCATTATAATAAAACTTGTCCATTACTTGCCTAGTGACTATAGCGGAGAGGAAACACCCGTTCCCATCCCGAACACGGAAGTTAAGCTCTCCAGCGCCGATGGTAGTTGGGGCCAGCGCCCCTGCAAGAGTAGGTCGTCGCTAGGCAGGCAAAAATTAGAGAGCTGTATGAGTTCTCTAATTTTTTTGCCTATCTCTGGTCAGGTCATTGAAGTTTTAATGACGCCATTTAAATCCTCTCCCCCAAAACTAGAAGCGTTATCATCGTTTCCTAGACCCCCTTTTTGATTTAGTATAGGAAACGGAACATCGGAACAGGGTGTCCCAAAATGTCGGGACATCCTCTTTTTTCGCTTATTCCCCTTTTTTAATTTCGATTTTCTTTTTTTGCTCATCCGGAATCAGACGGTGAAGATGAATGAATAGCAAACCATTATGATACGTTGCTTCAATGCGATCTTCCTTTACCGCAAATGGAAGGGGAATCGTTTTTTCCCATGTGCCTTGAAAGATTCCTTCCTCCACTAATTCAAATCCTTTAAAGTTTAAGTTAATATTAGCCTTGATTTCTAATGTTTTGTAGTATATATAAAGTTCTGCGTCTTCCACTTTTTCTAATCCGGGCAAACTGACAACGATCAGCAGTTCGTTGTCTTTTTTATATATATTAATGCCTGATTGTTTATTTGTCGTTGGCAAAAATGATTGAAAATTTCCCCAAAAGTCTCCTTGGAAAAATTGCTGCCAATGTTTTGTCCAATCGGAAAACGGATCAAATGGGTTCCCTTTCACAATTTTCCCCTCCTCCGCTATTTCATCATATGTTTTCTCTACCGTTTGGTGAGACAGAAAACACGAACATTTATATTATATATAAATTAAATGTTCGATTTTTGTTGACAGTTCATGAAAAATATTGTTAAGATAATAGTAACTTCATAGTGTCGATGATCCCTCATATAATTTTGGGAATATGGCCCAAAAGTCTCTACCCAATAACCGTAAATTATTGGACTATGAGGGAAAGGATCGGTTTGGTTTTTTTTCGACAAGATGGTCGGAGTATGCCCAGAGCGATACTTTCCCTTATCAAGGAGGAGAACGTACGCTCTGGGCTTTGTTATGAATGATAAAGGAGTGAATATTTTATGCCGCCGCTTGTTGGAGTAATTATGGGCAGCCATTCAGACTGGGAAACGATGAAATATGCTTGTGATATATTAGAGGAGTTGCAAATTCCATTTGAGAAAAAGGTCGTTTCTGCCCATCGAACGCCTGATTATATGTTTGAGTATGCCGAAACAGCAGAGGAAAGAGGTATTAAGGTGATTATCGCAGGAGCGGGCGGAGCAGCCCACTTGCCGGGAATGGTAGCAGCGAAAACAACCATCCCTGTTATTGGCGTGCCGGTGCAGTCAAAAGCGTTGAACGGGTTAGATTCCCTTCTATCGATTGTGCAAATGCCTGGCGGGGTCCCAGTCGCCACCGTTGCCATCGGAAAGGCGGGAGCGACAAACGCGGGGCTTTTAGCAGCTGCCATATTAGGCATTCATAATCCGCAATACATGGAGGCGTTAAAGGAGCGAAGAGAGCAAATAAAAAAACAGGTGATGGAAAGTAGTGATCAACTTGGATAAGCGGCAAGTCCTTCCCGGACAGACGATCGGAATTATCGGCGGCGGACAGCTTGGACGGATGATGGCGCTTTCGGCAAAAGCAATGGGGTTTCGTATCGCCGTGCTCGACCCAACACCTGATTCCCCATGTGGCCAGGTGGCTGATATCGAAATTACTGCCGAATATAGCGACCGCGGGGCGATTGCAGAGCTGGCGAAAGTAAGCGATGTGATTACGTATGAATTTGAAAATATTGATGCTAATGCTTTACATTGGCTCGTTGAACACGCCTATGTGCCGCAAGGAAGCCAGTTGCTCGCCGTCACGCAAGATCGCGCGGCCGAGAAACGGGAGATCATCGCTGCAGGTCTTCCCGTCGCTCCATATGCGGAAGTACAGACGAAAGAAGAGCTTGCTTTTGCAGTTGAAAAAATCGGTATTCCGTGTGTGTTGAAAACGCGCCGCGGCGGCTATGATGGGAAAGGACAACACGTGATTCGCTGCCAAGAAGATATGGAACCGGCGCTTTCTTTGTTAGAAATTGGTCCTTGCGTATTGGAGAGCTGGATTTCATTTGACAAAGAAATTTCCGTGATCGTCGCAAGAAATGGGTTCGGTGAGATGGCGGCATTTCCGGTTGCAGAAAACATTCATATCGATAATATTTTGCATCAGACCATTGCCCCGGCGCGCATTGCTGCGGATGTCGCAAAAAAAGCAATGCGCTATGCGGAAACGCTCGCCGATTACTTTTCTTTAGTCGGAACGCTGGCAGTCGAAATGTTTTTGACAAAAGAAGGGGATATTTATATTAATGAGCTTGCCCCTAGACCGCACAACTCAGGTCATTATACAATTAATGCTTGTGCGACGTCCCAATTCGAGCAGCATATCCGCGCCATCTGCAATTGGCCGTTAGGAAGCACCGCCTTGCTAAAGCCGGCTGTCATGGTTAATATTTTAGGGGAGCATGTCGAGCCGATACGGCAAAATATTGGAAAGCTTGGTGCGGCGCATTTGCACCTGTACGGCAAAAAAGAGGCAAAACCGAAGCGAAAAATGGGGCATGTCACGGTGCTTGCCGAGCGTGTGGATGATGCGCTGGAAATGGTGGATTCGTGGCAAATTTGGAAGGATCGGAGGCAAGAATACGTATGATCGAACGTTACACAAGACCGGAAATGGGAGCGATTTGGACGGAAGAAAACCGCTTTAAAGCATGGCTGGAAGTGGAAATTTTAGCTTGTGAGGCGTGGGCAGAGCTTGGCGTCATTCCAAAAGAAGATGTCGAGCGCATCCGCCAAAACGCTTCGTTTGATATCGCGCGCATTAAAGAAATTGAAGAAGAAACGCGCCATGATGTCGTGGCGTTTACGCGCGCTGTTTCAGAAACGTTAGGCGAAGAACGAAAGTGGGTGCATTATGGGCTGACATCGACTGACGTCGTGGACACCGCCCTGTCTTATTTACTAAAACAAGCGAACGAAATTTTATTAAGAGATTTGGAAAATCTTATTCAAGTATTGAAAGAGAAAGCGTTGGAGCATAAATATACGGTCATGATGGGGCGCACGCACGGCGTTCACGCGGAACCGACAACATTTGGCCTGAAAATGGCATTATGGTATGCGGAAATGCAGCGCAATTTAGAACGGTTTAAACAAGCGGCGGAAACGGTGCGTGTCGGCAAAATTTCTGGCGCGGTCGGGACGTATGCGAACATCGATCCGTTTGTGGAGCAATATGTGTGCGAAAAATTAGGATTGAAACCAGCGCCGATCTCCACACAAACGCTGCAGCGCGACCGCCATGCGTATTATATGGCGACACTGGCACTGATTGCGACATCGATTGAAAAATTTGCCGTTGAAATTCGTGGGCTGCAAAAAAGCGAAGTGCGGGAAGTGGAAGAGTTTTTTGCGAAAGGACAAAAAGGTTCATCGGCGATGCCGCACAAGCGCAATCCGATTGGTTCGGAAAACATGACGGGAATGGCGCGCGTCATCCGCGGGTATATGCTGACGGCGTACGAAAATGTTCCGCTTTGGCATGAACGCGATATTTCCCATTCTTCTGCTGAACGCATTATTTTGCCGGATGCAACGATCGCTCTAAACTATATGCTCAACCGCTTTGCCAACATCGTCAAGAACTTGAGAGTTTACCCGGAAAACATGAAGAAAAACATGGACCGTACGTTAGGATTGATTTATTCGCAACGGGTCCTGCTCGCCCTTATCGACACGGGGATGACGCGGGAAGAAGCGTATGATTTAGTGCAGCCGAAAGCGATGGAAGCATGGGAAAAACAAGTGCCGTTCCGTTCCTTGATTGAAGCGGACGAGCGGATTACAAGCCGTTTGACAAAAGAACAGCTCGACGATTGCTTTGATTATCGCTACCACTTAAAGCATGTCGATACGATTTTTGCACGGTTAGGGTTAGCGTAACAGCAGATCGGCAAGTAGCTTCTTGCCGATCTGCACTAAAGAAAATTGCCAATATTCTGTATCGGAGGCCCGGAAAATGGTGAAAAAACTAGGATTGCTATATGAAGGAAAGGCAAAAAAAGTGTATACGACGGATGAGGAGAATACGTTGTGGGTGGAATATAAAGACAGCGCGACGGCGTTCAACGGAGAGAAAAAAGCGACGATTGCCGGCAAAGGACGCTTAAATAACGAAATTACTAGTTTGCTATTTTCTAAGCTTTGCGAGGCGGGAATTCCGAATCATTTTTTGCAAAAGGTATCTGCTACCGAGCAACTTGTCAAAAAAGTGACGATCATCCCGCTTGAAGTGGTTGTCCGCAACGTTGTGGCCGGGAGTCTGGCGAAGCGGCTTGGCATCGCAGAAGGCACCTCTCTGGAAAAACCTCTTATCGAATTTTATTACAAAAATGATAACCTTGGTGATCCTCTCTTATTAGAAGATCACATCGCCATATTAAAGCTGGCCACCTCAGAGCAAATTGCCGTTTTGAAGGAACTGGCTTTCAAGGTTAATGACGTATTGACGCAGCACTTTGCCGCGCGGCGGGTGCGACTGGTTGACTTTAAACTGGAATTTGGCATCGATGCAAAAGGTGAAATATTGCTTGCCGATGAAATTTCGCCGGATACGTGCCGCCTGTGGGATATGGAAACGAACGAAAAACTGGATAAAGATGTGTTCCGCCGCGATTTAGGAAGCTTAACGGATGCATACGAAGCGATTTTACAACGATTAGGGGGAGAATCAGCATGTATAAAGTAAAGGTATATGTGACGTTGCGTGAAAGTGTGCTTGATCCGCAAGGAACGGCGGTCAAAGGCGCGCTGCATAGCTTATCGTATACAGAAGTGCAGGACGTGCGGATCGGAAAATTTATGGAGCTTGTCATCGAGAAAAGCGACCGCGATATCGACAAACTGGTGCGGGAAATGTGTGAAAAGCTGTTAGCCAATACGGTTATTGAAGACTACCGTTATGAAATTGAGGAGGTAGTCGTGCAGTGAAGTTTGCTGTGATCGTGTTTCCAGGGTCCAATTGTGATGTTGATATGTATCATGCGATTGCTGATGAGTTGCAAGAAGAAGTCGAATACGTATGGCATGATGAAGAAAACCTTGACCGTTTTGACGCGATTTTGCTGCCGGGAGGGTTTTCATACGGCGACTACCTTCGCTCCGGAGCGATCGCCCGCTTCTCCAACGTCATGAAGGCGGTCCAAAAAGCGGCAGATGAAGGGAAGCCGATATTAGGCGTATGCAACGGGTTTCAAATTTTGCTAGAAGCAGGGCTGCTTCCGGGGGCAATGCGCCGCAATAACAGTCTGAAGTTTATTTGCCGCCCGGTGTCGTTAAAAGTAGAAAACAATGAAACAATGTTTACGTCTTCGTACGAACAAGGCGAAATCATTACGATCCCGATCGCCCATGGCGAAGGCAATTATTATTGTGATGAACCAACACTAAAGCGACTGATCGAAAATCGGCAAATCGTTTTTCGCTATTACGGAGAAAATCCAAATGGAAGCTTATCCGATATTGCCGGAATTGTCAATGAAAAAGGTAATGTACTTGGCATGATGCCGCATCCGGAGCGGGCGGTGGATGTGCTGCTTGGCAGCGCTGACGGGTTGAAGCTGTTCCAATCGATCGTGAAATACTGGAGGGAAACACATGTCATTACTGCTTGAGCCAAGTCCAACAGTGATTAAAGACGAAAAATTATATCGGGAAATGGGACTGACGGACGAAGAATTTGCGATGATCGAAAAGATTTTGGGCCGCCTGCCGAATTACACAGAAACAGGGATTTTTTCTGTCATGTGGTCCGAGCATTGCAGCTACAAAAATTCGAAGCCGGTATTAAAAAAGTTTCCAACGGAAGGAAAGCATGTGCTTCAAGGCCCGGGCGAAGGAGCGGGCATCGTGGATATCGGCGACGGCTTGGCGGTGGCATTTAAAATCGAAAGCCATAACCACCCGTCGGCAATTGAGCCGTATCAAGGGGCGGCGACCGGTGTCGGTGGCATCATCCGTGACGTCTTTTCGATGGGGGCACGCCCGATTGCGCTATTAAATTCGCTTCGCTTCGGAGAATTAACGTCCCCGCGTGTCAAGTATTTATTTGAAAATGTAGTGGCTGGAATCGCTGGTTACGGCAATTGCGTCGGCATTCCAACCGTCGGCGGTGAAGTGCAGTTTGATCCTTCGTATGAAGGCAACCCGCTTGTCAATGCGATGTGCGTCGGTATTATCCGCCATGAAGACATTCAACGCGGCGTGGCAACCGGGGTAGGAAACACCGTTATGTATGTAGGGGCGAAAACAGGGCGTGACGGCATCCATGGTGCGACGTTTGCTTCGGAGGAGTTGACGGAACAATCGGAGGCGAAACGTCCAGCCGTTCAGGTCGGCGATCCGTTTATGGAAAAATTATTGCTTGAAGCTTGTTTGGAAGTAGTAAAATCCGATGCGCTTGTTGGCATTCAAGATATGGGCGCGGCTGGGTTGACGAGCTCTTCGGCGGAGATGGCGAGCAAAGGCGGGTTTGGCATTGAAATGAATTTGGATCTGGTGCCGCAGCGTGAGGCGGGTATGACGCCGTATGAAATGATGCTCTCAGAATCGCAGGAGCGGATGCTGCTTGTCGTCAAACAAGGACGCGAGCAAGAAATTTACGATTTGTTTGCCAAATACGGCTTGGAAGCAAAAGCGATCGGCAAAGTGACAGATGATAAAATGCTCCGCCTCTATTTCCGCGGTGAGGTCGTCGCTGAAATTCCAGTAGACGCCTTGGCAAAGGATGCGCCGGTCTATCATAAACCAGCAAAAGAGCCAGCCTATTATCGCGAGTTCCAAGCGATGGAGCCGTATGTTCCTGTTGTCACCGACTATGCAAAAACGCTGCTGGCGTTGCTGGCGCAGCCGACGATCGCCAGCAAAGAATGGGTATATGATCAATACGATTACATGGTGCGAACCAATACGGTAGTTGCGCCGGGATCAGATGCGGCCGTCGTGCGCATTCGCGGCACGAATAAGGCGTTGGCGATGACAACGGACTGCAACTCGCGCTACCTTTATTTAGATCCGGAAACCGGCGGAAAAATTGCCGTAGCCGAGGCGGCGAGAAATGTAGTTTGTTCCGGGGCCAAACCGCTGGCATTGACGGACTGCTTAAATTTCGGGAACCCGGAAAAACCGGAAATCTTCTGGCAGCTAGAAAAAGCGGTCGATGGAATGAGCGCCGCTTGCCGTGCGTTGGAAACACCGGTCATCAGCGGGAACGTTTCCTTATATAACGAAACGAACGGAGAAGCGATTTATCCGACTCCGATTGTCGGAATGGTCGGTCTTATTGAAGACATTCGTCATATTACGACGCAATCATTTAAACGTGCGGGCGATCTCATTTATGTCATCGGCGAAGCGCAGCCGGAGTTTGGCGGAAGCGAGCTGCAAAAATGGCTTGAAGGCCGCATTTTTGGTCCAGCGCCAGCCATTGATTTAACAGTGGAAGCGAAGCGGCAAAAACAACTGTTAACAGCGATCCAAGCAGGGGTGATCGCATCGGCGCATGATATCGCGGAAGGCGGTTTTGCTGTTGCCTTGGCTGAATGTTTGATGGACGCGGATGGACTTGGCGCGAAAGTCACGATCGCTGGGGATGTGACTAGCGAGCTATTTAGTGAAACACAATCACGTTTTATCGTTTCCGTGAAAAAAGAACATCGCGAAACGTTTGAACAATTGGTGGAAGCAAAGCAAATCGGTGAGGTAACCGACGACGATACGCTTCTTATTGAAGGCGCAAACGGAGAAACGGTCATTCAACTTTCCGTCGCGGAAATGAGAAGCGTGTGGAAAGGGGCTATTCCATGCTTGCTGAAATCAAAGGATTAAATGAAGAGTGCGGCATTTTTGGCATTTGGGGACATGAAAACGCGGCGCAGCTCACATATTACGGCTTGCATAGCCTTCAACACCGCGGCCAGGAAGGAGCGGGGATCATCGTTGCTGATCAAGGAACGCTGCAAGGCCATAAAGGGTTGGGGCTTGTCACCGAAGTGTTTCACAATGATACGCTTCAAGCGCTAAACGGAGCGGCAGCGATCGGCCACGTCCGTTACTCAACGGCAGGGGGAGGCGGCTATGAAAACGTTCAGCCGCTTCTGTTCCGCTCGCAAACGGGAAGCATTGCCCTTGCCCATAACGGCAATCTTACGAATGCGATCGATTTAAAACTGCAGCTTGAGGCGCAGGGGAGCATTTTCCAAACGACTTCCGATACGGAAGTGTTGGCCCATCTCATTCGCCGCAGCCAGGCGCCGACGTTCAAAGAGCAGGTAAAAGAGGCGCTCTCTTATGTGGAAGGAGCGTTTGCGTTCCTGTTATTGACGGAAAAGGAGCTATACATCGCCCTTGATCCACACGGATTTCGTCCGCTTTCGATCGGAAGGCTTGGCGATGCCTATGTCGTTGCTTCCGAGACGTGCGCCTTTGATGTGATCGGCGCCACGTACGAAAGAGAAGTCGAGCCGGGAGAGTTAATTATCATTAGTGGCGAAGGAATGCGTTCAGAGCGGTTCGCCCCGATGCGGCCACGTTCGATTTGCAGCATGGAATACATTTATTTCGCCCGTCCGGACAGCAATGTGGATGGCATTAACATTCATACGGCAAGAAAAAATTTAGGGAAACGCCTGGCGCTAGAGGCGCCGGCAGAAGCGGATATTGTCACCGGCGTGCCTGATTCAAGCATTTCTGCTGCAATCGGCTACGCGGAGGCGACCGGCATTCCGTATGAGCTTGGGCTGATTAAAAACCGTTACGTCGGACGTACGTTTATTCAGCCGTCCCAGTCATTGCGGGAGCAAGGGGTGAAAATGAAACTGTCGCCGGTGCGCGGCGTGGTCGCCGGAAAACGCGTAGTAATGGTCGATGATTCGATTGTGCGTGGTACGACAAGCAGACGGATTGTGGCGATGCTTCGCGAGGCGGGGGCGACGGAAGTGCACGTCCGAATTAGCGCGCCGCCGATTATGCATCCATGTTTTTACGGAATTGATACATCGACGCGCGAAGAGTTGATTGCGTCCAAGTATACGGTCGAGGAAATCCGCCAAATCATAGGCGCCGATTCGTTAGCATTTTTAAGTCAAGAAGGGCTGTTAGAGGCGATTGGTCGGCCGGATCATCTGCCATTACGCGGGCAATGCCTGGCCTGTTTTACCGGAAACTACCCGACCAATGTCAGCCGAGCGCGTTTGCCGTTTACGGCGGTTAAATAAAAAGGGGGACTTGACGTGGCAAAAGCATATAAACAAGCGGGCGTGGACATTGAAGCAGGATATCGGGCTGTCTCTTTGATGAAACCCCACGTACAAAAAACGATGCGTCCGGAAGTGCTTGGCGGGTTAGGTGGATTTGGCGGCATGTTTGATTTATCGATGCTTGGATATAAGGAGCCGGTGCTCATTTCGGGGACGGACGGCGTGGGGACCAAGCTTAAGATTGCGTTTATGATGGACCGGCATGATACAATTGGAATAGATTGTGTGGCGATGTGCGTCAATGATATTGTCGTCCAAGGAGCAGAACCGCTCTTTTTTCTTGACTATATTGCGTGCGGCAAAGCGGTGCCGGAAAAAATCGCACACATTGTCAAAGGAATTGCCGATGGCTGCGCTGAAGCAGGTTGTGCGCTGATCGGCGGAGAAACGGCGGAAATGCCGGGAATGTATGAAGAACAGGAATATGATGTCGCTGGGTTTGCCGTTGGAATTGCGGAAAAGTCAAAGCTTGTGACGGGGAGCAATATTCAAGAAGGGGACGTGCTGATCGGGCTTGCCTCCAACGGCCTTCACAGCAACGGCTATTCGCTCGTGCGTCGCATCATGATAGAACAGGCGAAACTGGAATTGGACCGCATCTATGAGCCGCTGACGGTTCCGCTCGGTGAAGAGCTATTAAAGCCGACGCGCATTTATGTCAAGCCGCTTCTTCAAGTGATGAAACAATTTGACATAAAAGGAATGGCGCATATTACGGGCGGAGGCTTTATCGAAAACATCCCGCGCATGCTTCCGGAAGGACTGGGCGCGGAAATTGACGATGGTTCATGGCCGGTGCCACCGATTTTTGATCTGCTGCGGGAGAAAGGAAACCTAGAGCGCGGCGAAATGTTTTCTATTTTCAATATGGGAATTGGCATGGTGCTGGCAGTAGACCGTGAAGTGGCGGATCGTATGTCTGCTCTTTTCACAGAGCTGGGAGAAAAAGCGTATGTCATCGGCCGTGTGAAGCGAGGAAAAGGAGTTTCATTTGTCGGAGGGGCGATGGCATGAAACAACTTGCTGTTTTTGCCTCCGGCAGCGGCACGAATTTTCAGGCGATTGTTGATGCGGCCAAAAAGGGGATATTGCCAGCACGCGTCGCATTATTAGTATGCGACAAACCGGGAGCGAAAGTCATTGAGCGGGCGGCGCGAGAGCATATTCCTGCGTTCGTTTTTTCGCCGAAAGATTATGTTGCTAAAGCAGAATTTGAACAGGCGATTTTAGCCCAGTTGCGAAAACATCATATTGATTTCATCGCTCTTGCCGGCTATATGCGTCTCATTGGTCCGACGCTGCTTGCTGCTTATGAAGGAAAAATCGTCAATATCCATCCATCGCTATTGCCGGCGTTTCCGGGCAAAGATGCGATTGGGCAGGCGTACCGGGCGGGGGTAAAAGTAACCGGCGTAACCATTCATTATGTTGATGAAGGAATGGATACCGGACCGATCATCGCACAGCGCGCTGTCCCGATTTACGACGGAGAGCCGCTAGAACGGCTCGAGGCGCGGATTCACGAAGTGGAGCATGAGCTATATCCCGCTGTATTAAAAACATTACTGGAACATCAATAGAAAGGATCGAGGATCATGGCAGTGAAACGGGCATTGCTAAGTGTATCGAACAAGGAAGGAATTGTACCGCTGGCGAAACAATTGGCGGAATTAGGTGTGGAAATTATCTCCACAGGCGGAACGAAAAAAACGCTGGAAGAAGCGGGAATTCCCGTCATTGGCATTTCCGAAGTGACAGGGTTTCCGGAAATTTTAGACGGGCGCGTCAAAACATTGCATCCGGCGATTCATGGCGGATTGCTGGCGATCCGCGACAATGAGCGCCATCAAGCTGAACTTCATGAGCATCATATTACTCCGATTGATTTAGTGGTCGTCAATTTATATCCGTTTCAACAAACGATTGCCAAAAGCGATGTGACGTTTGCGGAAGCGATCGAAAATATTGATATCGGTGGTCCGACGATGCTTAGAGCGGCGGCGAAAAATCATTCCTATGTAACGGTCGTCGTGGACCCGGCCGACTATGATATGGTCATACAAGAGCTAAAAGAACATGGCGATATATCCGCGGAAACGAAACGGAAACTGGCGGCGAAAGTATTCCGCCATACGGCCGCATACGATGCGCTGATTGCCGAATATTTAACCAACAAGACAGGGGAAGAATATCCGGAAACGCTAACGGTCACTTTTGAGAAAAAACAAGCATTGCGCTATGGGGAAAATCCGCATCAAACAGCGGCGTTTTATAAAAAACCGCTCGGTTCCTCTTTCTCGATTGCGCAAGCAACACAGCTGCACGGAAAAGCATTATCGTACAACAATATTAATGATGCGAACGCCGCACTACAATTAGTCAAAGAATTTACCGAGCCGGTGGCAGTGGCGGTGAAGCATATGAATCCGTGCGGCGTCGGCACGGGTGCGACGATTTATGAAGCGTTCCTAAAAGCGTACGAGGCCGATCCGGTTTCGATTTTTGGCGGCATTATCGCTTTAAACCGCGAAGTGGATAAAGCAACGGCCGAAAAAATGCATGAAATCTTTTTAGAAATCGTCATCGCTCCATCTTTTAGCGATGAGGCGCTTGCGATTTTGACGCAAAAGAAAAACATTCGCCTCTTGACAGTGGATTTCGCGGCTCCAAAGACAAAAGAAAAAATGCTTGTTTCCGTGCAAGGCGGACTGCTTGTGCAAGAAGCGGATACGCACACGCTTGAGGATGTTGAGCTGAAAGTTGTGACGAAGCGTGAACCGACAGAAGAGGAATGGAAGCAGTTGCAGTTTGCCTGGAAGGTGGTCAAACACGTCAAATCGAACGCAATCGTGCTGGCGAAAGACGGAATGACGATCGGCGTTGGCGCCGGACAAATGAACCGGGTTGGCGCGGCGAAAATCGCGATTGAACAGGCGGGAGAGAAAGCAAACGGAGCGGTGCTTGCTTCCGATGCGTTTTTCCCGATGGACGATACCGTCGAAGCGGCGGCCAAAGCCGGCATTACCGCCATCATCCAGCCGGGCGGCTCGATTCGCGACGCTGATTCGATTCGCAAAGCGGATGAATACGGAATTGCCATGGTCTTTACGGGAATCCGCCATTTTAAACATTAAGTTGGGGGGAACGTCATGAAAGTATTGATTGTCGGCCGCGGCGGTAGGGAGCATGCGATTGCCTGGAAGGCCGCGCAAAGCCCGCTTGTTACTAAGCTATACGCCGCCCCGGGCAATCCGGGCATCGCGCAAGTTGCGGAGCTTGTTCCGATTGAGGAACACCAGATCGACGCGCTTGTTCGTTTTGCCAAACAGGAAGGCATCGATCTTACCATTGTCGGCCCGGAAGCGCCGCTGCTTGCCGGTATCGTCGACCGTTTCGAGTCGGAAGGATTGCGCATTTTCGGTCCACGTAAAAATGCAGCGTTAATTGAAGGAAGTAAAGCCTTTGCCAAAGAGTTGATGAAAAAATACGGCATTCCGACGGCCGAACATGCGGTGTTCACTTCGTATGAGGAAGCAAAAGCGTATATCGAGAAAAAAGGTGCGCCGATTGTCATTAAAGCGGACGGATTGGCAGCAGGAAAAGGCGTGATTGTCGCTGCGACGCTTTCGGAGGCCCTCCAGGCACTAGAGGCGATGATGATCGAAAACCAGTTTGGCGATGCGAGCAAAAAAGTGGTCGTGGAAGAATACTTAGAAGGCGAAGAGTTTTCGTTCATGGCGTTTGTCCATGGCGAACATGTTTATCCACTTGCAATCTCCCAGGATCATAAGCGAGCATATGACAATGATGAAGGGCCAAATACGGGCGGAATGGGGGCATACTCCCCAGTGCCGCAAATTTCCAAGCAAACGGTGGAAATTGCGCTGTCCACGATCCTTCGGCCGATGGCAAAAGCATTGGCGGCAGAAGGACGACCGTTTACCGGAGTATTGTACGCGGGATTAATGGAAACAAGTCAAGGTCCGAAAGTGATCGAGTTTAACGCCCGCTTTGGCGATCCGGAAGCGCAGGTGGTGCTGCCGCGATTGGAAAATGACCTTATTGAAGTGATCACAGCCGTAATGGAAGGGCGGAACATGGAACTGTGTTGGTCGGAGGAGGCCGTCATTGGCGTGGTATTGGCAGCCAAAGGATATCCAGGTGCCTATGAACGCGGAGCGGTTATTCGCGGCTGGGATCAGTTAGGGGAAAAAACATTATTATTTCACGCAGGAACGAAGAAGGAAAATAACACTTTATATACAAACGGCGGCCGCGTGCTGCTTGTAGCGGCGAAAGGGGAGACGCTAAAGCAAGCACAACAAACTGTATATAAGCAAATTTCCTATATTACATGCGATCAGCTGTTTTATCGCCGTGATATTGGAAATAAGGCTATCGAACGCGCTTCCGGCGCACATAGACAAACACAAGGGCGATAATACCGCCAATAAGAGAAGCGAGCACAAACGACATATCTGTCATGTATTCAAGCAACATGTTTATTCACTCCTTTGAATGGACTGGCGTTATGTAAACGCCAGTCTTTATTTACGTAGGATTGATTGTAGCATCCTCTTTTATGCGAGTCGCCTGCTCGCGGCGATAATTTTCCAATAAAGCAGTCATTGGACAGAAACGGGTGATTCCTTCGCCTACTTTCATAGCGGCTAGCATCGCTATAATGAGGTAAGAAGTACACCAAGGACGTCTTGTCATTTTTGCCGTTGCCCATGCAAGCATGGTCAGACCGAAAGTAATACGAATGAGTGCATTGACGATACCAATATTGGCCATGGCCATTTTTCCCTCCTTTTTTCATTGTGAAAATGACTTTAATGCGGTAAAATGATTATATGGAATGATTAGGAAAAAAGGGACGGGGTGTATATGAGCGAACAACGTTATCGTTGGAAAAGTCACGAATTACGTGAACATGTTGCGATTATTGACGGAAAAAAATCACCGACAAAATTGTTAACGAATGCGACTTATTTACATTCATATCTTCGCGAATGGTTAAAAGGGAATATTTGGATATACCATGATCGAATTGTGTACGTCGGGGAGCGGTTTCCCGATCACGTTGATGATCAATGTGAAATCATTGATTGCAGCGGTTATGTGTTAGTTCCTGGCTATATGGAACCGCATGCTCATTCATTTCAGTTATATAATCCCCATACGTTTGCACACTATGCATCGAAATATGGAACGACAACATTGATTAACGATAATTTATTCCTTATTTTGCAATTGTCAGATGACCAGGCGTTTTTATTGATGCAGAAAATGAATACGCTTCCATCATCGATGTACTGGTGGTGCCGATTTGATGGACAGACGGAGCTGGAGAGAGAAGAAGAACAGTTATCCAACGCCAGAGTAAAACGGTGGCTGGAACAAGAAACGGTATTGCAAGGTGGAGAGCTAACGGGATGGCCGAAGCTTCTTGCCGAAGACAATCTTATGCTCCATTGGATTCAAGAAGCAAAGCGGATGAAACGAAAAATTGAAGGCCATTTTCCTGGAGCCTCCGAGAAAACGCTTACAAAAATGGTGCTTCTTGGTGCTGATTGCGATCATGAAGCGATGACGGGCACAGAAGTATATACGCGGCTCCTGCACGGATATACCGTGTCATTACGTTATTCGTCCATTCGCCCGGATTTACCGACGCTTCTCCAAGAAATAAAGGAACTTGGCATTCATCAATATGATAAGTTTATTCTCACGACAGACGGTTCGCCGCCATCTTTTTATGAAGAAGGAGTAATAGACCGATTGATTCGCATTGCATTGGAACATGGCGTCCCGGTCATCGACGCTTACAATATGGCTACGGTGAACGTTGCGCGCCATTACGGAATTGAGCACCTTCACGGCAGCATTGCGACAGGGAGAATAGCAAACATTAACTTTTTACGTGCAAAAGAAGATCCGACTCCTGTGCAAGTGCTTGCAAAAGGAAAATGGGTAAAGCGGGAGGGAGATGACTCGATTGCATGGCCATCGATATCGTGGGACGACTACGGAATTGAACCGCTTCGTCTATCCTGGAATTTATCGATGGATGATTTGCAATTTTCGATGCCAATGGGAATGCATATGAAAAACGCGGTGATTATGAAACCATATTCTATTTCGATTGACACCTCTCGCGATGAACTGTCTACTGATCACGATGAAAGCTTTTTGGTGCTGATGGACCGTCATGGAAAATGGCGCGTAAATACAATTTTGAAAGGTTTTGCTACGAATGTCCGCGGGCTTGTCAGTTCGTATTCCAATACAGGCGATATTATTTTCATTGGAAAGAGCAAGCAGGACATGTTTCTTGCTTTCCAGCGAATGTGCGAAATCGGCGGCGGAATAGTGCTGGCGGAAAATGGTGAAGTCATTCACGAAATTCCGCTGCCTCTTAATGGCATGGCATCGGAACAAAGCGTAGAACAGCTGATTGATGAAGAGAAAAAGCTTGTGGAACTATTAAAACAGCGCGGATATCGTTTTGTTGACCCAGTTTATTCTCTATTCTTTTTACAATCGACCCATTTACCTTATGTGCGTATTACACAACGAGGAATTTATGATGTAATGAATAAAACAGTACTCTTTCCGCCGATAATGCGTTAAAATAAAAAAGAAAGAGGTTGTGTGACTGTTGAAAAAATATTGGTTTGTTGCGTTTAGTGTGCTGTACCTTTTCATGAACGGTTGTATGCATGAAGATAAACAGCAAGCCCCTGCGCCGAAACCGGCACCCCTCGAAACGCCAAAACAGCAGGACATTTCCAAACAGCAAGTGTTTCCACTAACTGGGCTGCCAGCGGAGGGGACGGTGAACCATCGCGTTATTGCGGTAATGGTAAACAATCATCCCAAAGCACGGCCGCAGTCGGGGCTGCAAAAAGCAGATATCGTTTATGAGATACTGGCAGAAGGGGATATTACACGCTTTTTAGCATTATATCAGAGCGAATTTCCAGAAAAAGTAGGTCCAGTACGCAGTGCGCGCGACTACTATATTGATTTGAGCAATGGCTATCATGCGCTCTATGTTTGCCATGGCTGGAGCCCGGAGGCAAAAGCCTTACTGGAAGACGGAACGACGGATTATTTAAACGGCTTGTTTTATGATGGGACGTTGTTTCAGCGGGCTTCGTTCCGCAAAGCACCGCATAATTCTTATATTACATTTGCCAATATTGAAAAAGGGGCAGCCCAAAACGGCTATACGCTGCAAGACGATGTCAAACCGCTTCCATTTCGCCAAGATGCCGCAACAGGGGAGAAGGCGGAAACCGTTACCATTGCGTATTCGCATCGCAGCTATGCGCAAGTACAGTACAAGTATGTCCCGAGTCAAAAAAGCTATTATCGCTATAGTGCAGGAGAACAAACGGTCGATTATGATACGCATGATCCGATCGTCATGCAAAATATCATGGTCATTGCCGCCAAACACCGGGTGATTGATGCGGCAGGGCGGCGCAGCATTGACCTGAATTCTGGAGGAGACGGGTACTTATTCCAACATGGTGTGGTACAAAAAATACAATGGAAAAATGTCAGCGGTCGCATTTTGCCGTTTATAAATGGAAATCCGGTCGGCTTTGTGCCGGGGAAAACATGGATCAACGTTGTTCCTGACTTAAATATAGTAAAGTGGTAAAGGAGGATCTCTATTTATGCAAATTGATAAATTACGCGGCAGAGAAGTAGATCAGCTGTTTAAAGCGATTCTTTCTTTGCGCGATTTAGAGGAGTGCTATCGTTTTTTTGATGACTTATGCACGGTCAACGAAATTCAATCGTTAGCGCAGCGCCTCGAAGTAGCACGCATGCTTCGCGAAGGCTATACGTATCATAAAATCGAAACGGAAACAGGAGCAAGCACCGCAACGATTTCGCGCGTCAAACGCTGCTTAAACTATGGAAACGATGCGTACGCGATGGCATTAGACCGCATTAAAGAAAAAACAAGCCAAACTTCCGAAGAAGCGCATAACGCCTAATGAAAGCAAGGAGATTCCTTCCAATGAAAAGGAACTCCTTTTCTTTTTGCCGATTTGTTATAATGAAAAAATGGATAAATCAATGGAGGGTTTTATTATATGTATGATATTCGCGAGTGGCGCCATGTATTTAAGCTAGACCCGAACAAAGAAATTAGCGATGAACATCTCGAACGTGTTTGTGAATCAGGGACTGACGCCATTATTGTCGGTGGAACGGACGGCGTTACATTAGAAAATGTACTGGAGTTGTTAGGGCGCGTCCGCCGTTTTTCCGTTCCATGTGTGTTGGAAATCTCCAATCTAGAGTCCATCACCCCTGGTTTTGATTTTTATTTTATCCCAATGGTACTGAACAGCCGCGAAACAAAGTGGATCACCGATCTGCATCACGACGCGGTGAAACAGTTTGGCGATGTCATGAATTGGGATGAAATATGGATGGAAGGGTATTGCATTTTACATAAACATTGCAAAGCAGCTATGCTTACCGCGGCGGACACGGAGCTTGAGGAAGAGGATGTCGTCGCGTATGCGCGCATGGCGGAACATATGTATCACCTGCCGATTTTTTATTTGGAATATAGCGGTTCCTATGGGGACCCCGGGCTCGTTCAGCGCGTCAAACAAGTATTAATGAAAACACAGCTGTTTTACGGCGGGGGGATTAAAACGGTAAAACAGGCGAAAGAAATGGCGAAATACGCTGATACGGTCGTCGTGGGCAACATCGTTTACGAAGACATCGAGCAAGCGCTGGCTACGGTCAAAGCGGTGAAGCAATAAGCTGGTCAAGGCGTAAAAAGTGATGTAAAATAGAACATATGTTTCCTGGTGGTGATAAAAGTGAATTTTTTGTCGGAAAAATTACTGGCTAATTTAAATAAGGAGCAGCAAGCCGCTGTGAAAACGACGGAAGGACCGCTTCTCATTATGGCAGGGGCGGGAAGCGGCAAAACACGCGTATTAACACATCGCATTGCCTATTTAATGGCGGAAAAGCATGTGGCTCCGTGGAATATTTTAGCGATTACATTTACGAACAAAGCGGCGCGGGAAATGAAAGAACGCGTGCAGGCGCTGTTAGGCGGCGCGGCGGAAGAAGTGTGGATTTCCACGTTCCATTCAATGTGCGTTCGCATTTTGCGCCGCGATATTGACCGCATCGGCATCAACCGCAATTTTTCCATTCTCGATACGACCGATCAGCTTTCGGTGATTAAAAATATTTTAAAAGAAAAAAATATCGATCCGAAAAAGTTTGAGCCGCGCACGATACTCGGCACGATCAGCAGCGCGAAAAACGAGTTGCTGACTCCAGAGAAATTTGCCAAACGGGCAAGCAGCTATTATGAAAAAATTGTCAGCGATGTGTATGAAGAATACCAACAGCGCCTTTTGCGCAACCATTCGCTCGATTTTGACGACTTAATTATGACGACGATTCAGCTGTTTGAACGCGTGCCGGAAGTATTGCAATACTACCAATATAAATTTCAATATATCCACATTGATGAGTACCAAGACACCAACCATGCGCAGTATATGCTGGTCAAAATGCTGGCGGCGCGCTTTCAAAATATATGCGTTGTCGGCGATGCGGATCAATCGATTTACCGCTGGCGCGGCGCGGACATTCAAAACATCTTATCGTTCGAACGGGACTATCCGAACGCAAAAGTGATTTTGCTCGAGCAAAACTATCGCTCCACCAAGCGGATCTTGCAAGCGGCAAACAAAGTCATTGAAAACAATATCAACCGGAAGCCGAAAAGGCTGTGGACGGAAAATCCGGAAGGAAAGAAAATCGTTTATTATGAAGCGATGAATGAAGCAGATGAAGCACAATTTGTCGCCGGCAAAATTAAAGAATATGTCGATGGCGGAAAACGACGCTATTCCGATTTTGCTATTTTGTACCGCACGAATGCGCAGTCACGGATCATTGAAGAGGTATTCCTCAAGTCCAATATCCCGTATCAAATTGTCGGCGGTTTAAAGTTCTATGACCGCAAAGAAATTAAGGATATTTTGGCTTATTTGCGCGTTATTGCCAATCCGAATGACGACATTAGCCTGCTTCGCATCATTAATGTGCCAAAACGCGGCGTTGGTGCGTCTTCGCTCGATAAAATTGTCCGCTATGCTTCCGAGAATGAATTATCGATATTTGAAGCGCTCGCTGAGCTCGAGCACATCGGACTCTCTGCCCGCATAGCCGCTTCCTTGCTGGAATTTCGCCGCCAGCTCGAACAATGGGCACAGCTGCAAGAATACATTTCCGTCACCGAGCTGGTTGAAGAAGTGCTGGACAAGTCCGGTTACCGCGAGATGCTGAAGGCGGAAAATACGCTGGAGGCGCAAAGCCGCTTGGAAAACATTGACGAGTTTTTATCGGTCACCAAGCATTTTGAAAATGTGAGTGAAGACAAGTCGCTTATTGCATTTTTAACGGATTTGGCGTTAATTTCTGATATTGACCAGCTGAATGAGGCGAATGGCAATAGCGAAGATTCCGTTGTGCTAATGACGCTTCATTCCGCAAAAGGCTTGGAGTTTCCAGTGGTCTTTCTCATCGGAATGGAAGAAGGAATTTTTCCGCATAACCGTTCGCTTGACGATGAGGACGAGATGGAAGAGGAGCGCCGTCTCGCGTATGTCGGCATCACCCGCGCGGAAGAAGAGTTGTTTTTAACAAGCGCGCAAATGCGCACGTTGTTTGGAAATATCCATGTCAATCCAGTATCCCGTTTTATTCGCGAAATTCCGGAAGAATTAATGGAAATGATCAACCGCCGGACATTGCATGCCGCTGCCTTCCAGGCAAAAAAGACCGGTTTCCGCACGACGATGGCGTCAGGGTCGGCTGACGGCGGGACGACGGTGTGGAAAGTGGGAGATAAAGCAGATCATAAAAAATGGGGAATTGGCACGGTAGTTAGCGTACGCGGGGAAGGAGAAGACCAGGAATTGGACATTGCTTTCCCAAGCCCGATTGGCATTAAACGGCTGCTTGCCAAGTTCGCTCCGATTACAAAAGTGTAAAGAAAGGAGAACGGATATGGACCGACAAGCTGCGCAAACACGCATTGAAGAGCTGCGCGAACTGTTAAATAAATACAATTATGAATACTATGTCCTTGACCGTCCGTCCGTGCCTGACGCGGAATACGACCGGCTCATGCAAGAGCTGATTGCGTTAGAAGAACAATATCCAGAATTCAAAACGAAAGACTCCCCTTCGCAGCGGGTCGGCGGCCAACCGTTAGATGCGTTTCAAAAAGTGGAGCACCGCATTCCGATGTTAAGCCTAGCCAATGCGTTTCATGAAGGCGATTTGCGCGACTTCGACCGCCGCGTGCGCCAGGAAGTCGGCGATGATGTCGCCTATGTATGCGAGCTGAAAATCGATGGGTTGGCTGTTTCCGTCCGTTATGAAAACGGCTATTTTGTCCAAGGGGCGACGCGCGGCGACGGAGTAACCGGAGAGGATATTACGGAAAACTTAAAAACGATCCGCTCTTTGCCGCTTCGCCTGAAGGAAGCCGTGACACTCGAAGCGCGCGGTGAAGCGTATATGCCGAAAGCGTCATTTGAGCGGCTGAATGAACAGCGAAAGCAGCGCGGCGAAGAGCTGTTTGCCAATCCGCGCAACGCCGCAGCCGGCTCGCTGCGCCAGCTCGATCCAAAAATCGCGGCGTCCCGCCATCTCGATTTATTCGTCTACAGTCTTGCCAATGCCGAAGAACTAGGGATCGATTCGCACAGCGCCGCCCTTGATTATTTACAAACGCTCGGATTTAAAGTCAATCCAGAACGGCGGAGATGCGCCAATATCGATGAAGTCATTCGCTTTGTCAGCGAATGGCATGAAAAACGCTCGCAACTTCCTTATGACATCGATGGCATTGTCATCAAAGTAGATTCATTTGAACAGCAGGAACAGCTAGGCGCAACCGCAAAAAGCCCGCGCTGGGCAATCGCGTATAAATTTCCGGCCGAGGAAGTCGTTACAAAACTGATTGGCATTGAATTAAATGTCGGGCGCACGGGGGTTGTGACGCCGACGGCGATTTTAGAGCCGGTCCGTGTCGCGGGAACAACGGTGCAGCGCGCCACTCTTCATAATGAAGATTTCATTCGTGAAAAAGACATCCGCATCGGCGACTCCGTCGTGATTAAAAAGGCGGGCGATATTATTCCGGAAGTGGTCAACGTCGTGTTTGACCGGAGGACAGGAGAAGAGGTGCCGTTTGCCATGCCGACGCATTGCCCTGAGTGCGGCAGTGAGTTGGTCCGGCTCGAAGGTGAAGTAGCGCTCCGCTGCATTAATCCGAAATGTCCGGCGCAAATCCGCGAGGGGCTCATTCATTTTGTTTCGCGTCAGGCGATGAACATTGAGGGGCTTGGCGAAAAGGTCATCTCCCAGCTGTTCCGCGAAGGGCTTGTCCATGATGTTGCCGATATTTATCGGTTGACAAAAGAACAGTTAATTAACTTGGAACGGATGGGGGAAAAGTCGGCAACCAATTTGCTCGCCGCCATTGAATCATCGAAGCAAAATTCGTTAGAGCGCCTTCTATTTGGGTTAGGCATCCGCTATGTTGGCGCCAAAGCGGCGAAAGTGCTGGCGGAACATTTTGAAACGATGGACCGTCTGCAAAATGCGACAAAAGAAGAATTGATGGCGATTCACGAAATCGGCGAGAAAATGGCTGATTCGATTGTCGCGTATTTTGCGAAACCGGAAGTAAAAGAGCTGTTAAATGAACTGCGCGCTTATGGCGTCAACATGGAATATAAAGGTCCAAAAACGCCAAAGGCTGGCGATGTTGATTCTTACTTTGCCGGCAAAACAGTCGTGCTGACCGGGAAGCTGGAATCGTTGTCGCGCAACGAAGCAAAAGAAAAAATTGAGCAGCTTGGCGGCAAAGTCACCGGCAGCGTCAGTAAAAATACTGATTTAGTCATCGCTGGTGCTGATGCCGGTTCGAAACTGACAAAAGCCAAGCAGCTAAATATCGAAATTTGGGATGAAACGAGATTTCTGCAAGAAATTGAGCAAAATAAGTAGGTGTGAAACATGAAAAAAAAGTTTATGATATGGATGACTCTGCTTCTGCTTCTTTCCGCCTGTGCGCCAAAATTCGGCGAGGAAGAGGTAGTACAGAAAAAAAATGATAAAGAGCAAAAGGCTGTCATTCCGAAATACAATATTTCCGACTCCTATTACCGTGTTGTGTTGCCGTTTCAACCATCGGGAGCGCGCGGCGAAGTAGTCGAAGATTTAAATACGCGCCTAGACGTCGATGAGTTTGAAACTGGACTGATGCGCATCGCACAAAAACGTTTTTCGCCGGAAGATTATTTATTTCAAGAAGGCCAATATTTAGATAAAGAAACAGTGCAGCGCTGGCTGCAACGAAAACTCACGGCGGAGCAAATGAAAAAGAAAAAAGTGAAACCATCAGAAAACGTCGGTTTAAATCCGCCTATTAGCGACAAGGGAACGAATGAAGAGAAAAACAAAAAAAGCCCGATTTATTTGGCAAGCATTTTAGAACATGATTATTTAATGAAAATAAGCGACGATAAAGTGAAGTTAGGAGGAGTTGTCATCGGGCTGGCGCTGAATTCGGTTCATTACTATGAAACGGAAGAAGGCTACCCGCGCGAAGAAAAAATAAAAGACGATGTCATCGAACGGGAAGGAAAACGCATCGCCGCGGAAGTGCTCTCCCGGCTTCGCGACATGAAAAGTTTGAAAGAAGTTCCGATTACGATTGCTTTATATAAACAGGCACCGAGAGCTTCCGTGATTCCAGGGCACTTTTTTGCCGTTACCCATGTTGATGAAGGAAGCAGTACAATTGATGATTGGGAAGCGATTAAAGAGGAATATTATTTATTCCCGTCAGATGAAGCGGAGGAAAATCACCGCGACGACTGGTTAAAATTTAATAACTTTAAATCCGATATTGAAGAATTCTTTCCAAATTATACCGGGGTTGTTGGAAAGGGATTATATGTAAATGACCAGCTGCAGCAATTAACGATTAACATTACCATGCCGTTTTATGGAAAAGCGGAAGTGATCGGATTTACGCAATACGTGACCGGATTAGCGATGGAAAAGTTTCCAGATTATATTAATGTAAGCATTTATATCAACTCCACGGTTGGCCCGGAAAGCGTTATTGTTCGGCAAGCGAAGGCAGATCAGCCGTTTGTCCATATTTATCAATAGTTTTTTCGCTTTTCTAAAAAATTGAATCATGCCGATTTATTCGTTAGAATGGTAGGTAGAGGTTGTAAACGCTTTTTTTGCAAATTCTGTAAAGGGGGAATCACGGATGGTACAACCTTATAAGCATGAACTGCTCACAGATTTTACGGTTGAAGCAAATCGAAAAGCGTTTGAAGAGGCGCTGACAAAAGTCGAAGCGGAGCTTGGCAAAGATTATCCTTTAATTATTGGCGGTGAACGGGTCACAACCGACGAGAAAATCGTTTCGATTAACCCCGCGAATAAGACGGAAGTAATCGGCCGCGTGTCGAAAGCGAATAAAGAACTTGCCGAAAAGGCAATGAAAGTTGCTGATGAAGCATTTAAATGGTGGAGCAAAACAAAGCCGGAAGCGCGTGCGGATATTTTGTTCCGTGCCGCTGCGATTGTGCGCCGCCGCAAACATGAATTTTCCGCATTGATGGTAAAAGAAGCGGGAAAACCGTGGAAAGAGGCGGATGCCGATACGGCAGAAGCGATTGACTTTATGGAATATTACGCGCGGCAAATGCTGAAATTAAAAGACGGCATTCCAGTTGAAAGCCGTCCAGGCGAAACGAACCGATTTTTCTACATTCCGCTTGGCGTCGGCGTCGTCATTTCGCCGTGGAACTTCCCATTTGCGATTATGGCTGGTACGACCGTCGCATCGCTTGTTACCGGCAATACGGTGCTGCTGAAGCCTGCGAGCGCAACGCCAGTGGTTGCATATAAATTCGCGGAAGTGTTGGAAGAAGCTGGCCTTCCAGCAGGAGTATTAAACTACATTCCGGGAAGTGGTTCGGAAGTAGGGGACTACCTCGTTGACCATCCACGCACCCGCTTTATCAGCTTTACTGGTTCCCGCGATGTCGGCATCCGCATTTATGAACGTGCGGCGAAAGTGCATCCGGGCCAAATTTGGCTCAAGCGTGTCATTGCGGAAATGGGCGGGAAAGACGCGATCGTCGTCGACAAAGAAGCCGATTTAGAATTAGCGGCACAATCGATTGTTGCATCAGCGTTCGGCTTCTCGGGGCAAAAATGCTCGGCTTGCTCGCGCGCGATTGTGGTAGAAGATGTGTATGATCAAGTATTAAACCGCGTCGTTGAGCTGACAAAACAGCTCAAAGTCGGCGATCCGGCAGAGCAAAGCACGTTTATGGGACCGGTCATCGATCAATCGGCGTATAACAAAATCATGGAATATATCGGAATCGGCAAACAAGAAGGTCGTCTCATGACTGGCGGTGAAGGAGACGACTCCAAAGGATTCTTCATTCAGCCAACCGTGTTTGCTGATGTTGATCCAAACGCGCGCATCATGCAGGAAGAAATTTTCGGACCGGTTGTGGCGTTTGCGAAAGCAAAAGATTTCGATCATGCGCTTGAAATTGCCAACAACACGGAATATGGTTTAACAGGCGCCGTGATTTCCCGCAACCGCGCCAATCTCGAAAAAGCGCGGGAAGAGTTCCATGTCGGAAACCTTTACTTCAACCGCGGCTGCACGGGCGCGATTGTCGGCTACCAACCGTTCGGCGGCTTCAACATGTCCGGCACGGACTCGAAAGCAGGCGGCCCTGACTACTTGATTTTGCATATGCAAGCAAAAACGGTATCGGAAATGTTTTAATGAAAAACCCTCTCTGCCTAGGCGGGGAGGGTTTTTTATGTGTTGGCGCGGTTCGTTGAATTTAAACATTTTTATTGATTCCAATGTTATGTGATGTTTTATGATAGTGTCAGAGGGGGAGAACGATGAAAAAGACGTATCCAATCGGTGAGTTTGCGAAAAACAGGTCAAATTGCAAAAGAAGTTTTTGGCGAAGATTTATCACGATTTCATTTGAAAGAGGAATGAACTTGCTGAAGAGCCAATGCTGTTTTCATCTCCTTTTTCCAAAGAAGAAGAGGAAAGGATTGCAAAATCTGTTCAAATATTTTTAGCGAAAGAAGGAGTGAATTTGAGTGGGGAAGAATCGTGATATGCCTATAGACAATTGGAAAAGTTTCTGGGAGTTAATTAAGAGTACGAAGCCGCCAAAATGGATTTTTGTCACTGCTATTACTCTTAGTTTGATCGAAACAGGGGTTGGACTCATTGTACCATGGTTTACTAAATCTCTTGTTGACCAGATCGCTGCATCTACGGTAGAACCATCGATTATTATTTTGCTTGCGGCTTCATTTATTTTGCAAACGATCACTTCCGGTTTTTCTTACTACTTCCTCACCTATATTGGGGAATATGTGGTTGCAGCAATTCGTAAAAAGCTTTGGAATCAAGTTTTATTATTGCCTATTTCTTTTTTTGACCATCACCAATCTGGAGAAACGATGAGCCGAATTACTCAAGACACCAACACGGTAAAAATACTGATCACTCAACATTTAGTTACATTTCTCACTGGATTCATTTCGGTTGGAGGGGCTGTTAGTATTCTCCTTATTATCGACTGGAAAATGACCCTTATGATGGTGACGGCTATTCCAGTTTCGCTCCTCATTCTCTGGCCGCTTGGGCAAAAAATGTACAAAATTTCAAAAGCTACTCAGGATGAAATGGCCAGTTTTTCAGCCAATCTTGGCAGAGTGTTATCCGATATTCGTCTTGTAAAAGCTTATTGTGCATAGAAAGAGGAACAAAAAAATGGGGAACTAGGGATTCTTCATTTATTTCAATTCGGTCTAAAAGAAGCGAGAATACAGGCTGTTATTTCCCCTTTTATGACCTTTGTGATGATGCTCGTTTTAGTCATTTTAATCGGTTATGGCGGAGTTCGTGTAGCCTCAGGCACGCTTTCATCGGGCTCTCTTGTCGCCATCATTATTTATATGATTCAAATTGTTGTTCCTTTTAGTCAGATGGCTGTATTTTTCACCTCATTCCAAAAAGCAATGGGGGCAACAGAACGAATTCAAAGCATTTTATCCTTAGAGAAAGAGCCAAGAGGCAACTTACCTGCGGTGCAAAGTCCTGAGCAAGACATATATTTTCGAAATGTTTCCTTTTCTTATAAAAAGGGAGAGCCTGTACTCAAACAAGTAACGCTCACCATTCCTTCAGGAAAAACAACGGCTATTGTTGGTCCAAGCGGCGGTGGAAAAACGACATTGTTTGCTTTGCTAGAGCGATTTTACACACCTGATGAAGGAGAAATATTGCTTGGAGAAACCAATATTGAAGATTTTCACTTACATTCGTGGCGCAGTCAAATCGGTTATGTCTCGCAAGAAAGTCCAATGATGTCAGGAACGATACGCGACAATATTTGTTATGGGCTAAATAGAGACGTTTCCGATGAAGAAATAGAGCGAGCAGCCAAACTGGCAAATGCAGCGGAATTTATTGAGCGGCTTCCAAAAGGATATTTGACGGAAGTTGGGGAACGGGGAATCAAATTATCAGGTGGACAACGACAGAGAATCGCCATTGCCCGCGCTCTTATACGCAATCCAAAAATTCTTCTCCTTGATGAGGCAACCTCAAACCTAGACAGTTCATCGGAAGTTCTTGTTCAAAAGGCCTTGCAGCGGCTAATGGAAGGAAGAACCACACTTGTCATTGCTCACCGGCTCTCCACCGTTATCAACGCAGACCAAATCGTTGTATTAGAGAATGGGACCATCACCGGAGTCGGAACACATAGCGAATTGCTGCAAACTCATCCGCTCTACAGAGAACTGGCCGAACAACAATTCCAAACAATATCGGAGTAAACGCAAAATAAATTTCTTTTCCGATCGCAGTGCATAGGTACGGACCCGATGTTAAAATTTTAAGAGCATATCGTAATATACTTGCTATAGAGGAGCTTCCTTTTCTTGAAAAATGGGCAAAAGAGGTGTTCGCTGGCCATTCATGGGTGTTTTTAATGAGATTGTATGAGTTTCCAATTTAGCTGTTGCCCTGCTCCTGTAGAAGCCATTCCGCTTGATGAAACGCTACAAAGTAAAATGATAGATCCCATTTTTTATATGGATAACTTTATTTTCTGGCATTCCGGTGATTCCGCATAAAAACGGACGGTTGATGAGAGCGCTGTCGATGGAGATAACGAGGCTTTTTGCCTCATAAAAGCGGACCGCTATGTTTCCGATAACAAGTTCGGAATAGGTGCCGAATTCATCGCTGCTTTCCGTTACAGACTGGCGCGGCACATCAAATAAACGGCAATATTTTTGCAATGATTCATCAAGGTTACTTACATTCATCCCAATATACGAAAGGGATGGAATTCCGATCCTGTGTTGCATGAGAGGAGCCATTTCTTTCGTGCGGACCTCTTCGGGTTCGCCCCACTGAATAAAAAACGGGTAGCGGCATGTATCATCTTGTTCGTCTTTAATAAATAGCATCGACCAGCTTAATACTTTACCGTCTTCACGTTTTCGGCTTCCGGAAAACGGGCCAATCGGCTTTAGTCCTTTTGCCTGGATGTGGGCGATGACAGCATCGATATCGTCCGTGCGGAATGCCAATTGCGAAAAGCCTTCTCCTTTATGGGAGTCTGCGACGATTTGCTGGATTAATACGTTGTCGGAAGTTTTTGCTTTATCAAAGTCCGTAAAGCCGATCCATTCAATATATCGTAGTCCTGTCAAGTAGTTCAAGCAGTTATACGTGCCCCAAGAAAGATGTTTTCCACCGTTTATTGCGTGAAATCCGATAAGCTGAAACGCGGTTTTCGCTTCTTCCGGATTTTTCGTAAAGTGAACGATATGGTCAAACATAATATCCATGCTGGCTACTTCTCCTTTTTATAAAAAATAGAGGGCGAGAACTGTTTGGTAATAAATGCCTAAAACAGCCTGCTTTTCATTTTTTATATATCTCTCGCTCATTATCCGTCGTTTTATGAACAGCAAAATCGACATCAAGCTTAATATTGTTTAGCTGTTCGTTCAGTTGTTGGTAATGGGAATCTACTTTTTTCTCAAGTTTATAAAGGCCTTGTTTGAGAGAAGCGATTTCACCTTGGATGTTGTGTACGTCCATTGCGAGGGCTTCGAGTTTGGCATCTGTTTTATCTTGCCGGTAAAGAAGTGCCGTCATTAGTTCGTTCAGTTCTTTTAGTCCGGATTTCAAATAAGCCTGTTCTTTTTCCAAACATTTTTGACCATCGTGTAAATTTTTCACTTCATTTTCCAACGTTTTTGGCCATCGCGTAAATCTTTTACATCTTTTTTTTAACCGCTTTTGCCCATCACTTAGATTTTTTATTTCGTTTTCTAGCTGTTGTTGTCCGTTGCGTAAATCTTTTATTTCCGTTTCCAGCCGCTGTTGTCCGTCGTTTAGACGATACAGGGTGTCTCCCATATTCCCAAGACGATCTAATATTTGTTGGGGAAGTACATCAGTCATCGATTTCTCTCTTTTCGAAAAATAAAAAATAATGTCTTTCCTTTAATATAGCACGTACGTTCGGTTTTATCAAGCAATAGTAGGTTTTACCTTGATTATTTTTTAGCCTCATTTTTGTTTTCTTTTACAGGATGCGGCAAATGTTGCTTCATTCGATGAAAGTTTGGTATCATCATAGTATTGTGATAGGTCGAACTCATTGGAGGTGAAAAAGATGTCGAGAATTTCTATTGAACAAGTAAAACATGTAGCGCATTTGGCGCGTTTGGCGATTACGGACGAAGAAGCAGAAATGTTTACGAAGCAGTTGGACGCGATTATTACGTTTGCTGAACAATTAAACGAGCTCGATACAGAAAATGTTCCGCCAACATCACACGTGCTTGATATGAAAAACGTCATGCGCGAAGATGTGCCGACACCGGGACTTCCGCGTGAGGAAGTGCTGAAAAACGCGCCGGATCACCAAGACGGTCAGTTTCGCGTGCCAGCGATTTTAGAGTAAGGAGGGGGAAGCAATGTCATTATTTGACCATAAAATTTCCGAATTACATCGTTTATTACATAAAAAAGAAATTTCTGTTTCTGATTTAGTCGATGAATCATTCCGCCGCATTGGCGAAGTGGAAGAAAAAGTGCAAGCGTTTTTAACACTAAATGAGGAAAACGCGCGCGCGAAAGCGAAAGAGTTAGATGACAAGCTGGCGAAAGAAGAAAACGATTTCGGTACGCTTTTTGGCATGCCGATTGGCATTAAAGATAATATTGTGACAAAAGGATTGCGCACAACATGTGCAAGCAAAATTTTGTATAACTTTGACCCGATTTACGACGCAACGGTCATGGAGCGCTTGCATGAAGCCGGTGCGATTACGATTGGAAAATTAAACATGGACGAGTTTGCGATGGGGTCTTCCACAGAAAACTCCGGCTTTCAACTGACGCGCAACCCGTGGGATTTAGAGCGTGTGCCGGGCGGCTCCAGCGGCGGTTCCGCTGCGGCAGTAGCGGCAGGCGAAGTACCGTTTGCTTTAGGTTCTGACACGGGTGGTTCGATTCGCCAACCAGCAGCGTTCTGCGGCGTTGTTGGTTTGAAGCCAACATACGGACGCGTATCGCGCTTCGGACTTGTCGCGTTTGCCTCTTCACTTGATCAAATCGGCCCGATTACGCGTACGGTAGAGGACAACGCCTACTTATTGCAAGTCATCGCTGGTTTAGATCCGATGGATTCAACATCGGCAAATGTAGAAGTGCCAAATTATGTAGAGGCGCTTACCGGTGACATTAAAGGCCTAAAAATCGCCGTGCCGAAAGAATATTTAGGCGAAGGCGTATCAGAAGAAGTTCGCCAATCCGTACTTGATGCATTAAAAGTGTTGGAGAAATTAGGAGCGACATGGGAAGAAGTATCGCTTCCGCACTCAAAGTATGCGCTAGCGACTTACTATTTGCTTGCTTCTTCGGAAGCGTCCGCGAACCTTGCCCGTTTTGACGGAGTTCGTTACGGCTACCGCACGGATAATGCGAAAAACTTAATTGATATGTACAAACAAACGCGCAGCGAAGGATTCGGAAATGAAGTGAAACGCCGCATCATGCTCGGTACGTTCGCGTTAAGTTCCGGATATTATGACGCATATTACAAAAAAGCGCAAAAAGTGCGGACATTAATCAAACAAGATTTCGAAAAGGTATTTGAAAAATACGACGTCATTATCGGGCCGACGACGCCGACGCCAGCGTTTAAAATCGGCGAAAAAACGCACGATCCGTTAACAATGTATGCAAACGACATTTTAACGATTCCAGTAAACCTTGCCGGTGTTCCTGGTATTTCTGTACCGTGCGGCTTTGTGAACGGCTTGCCGGTCGGATTACAAATTATCGGCAAACATTTTGATGAAAGCACGATTTACCGTGTCGCCCATGCGTTCGAGCAAGCGACCGACTATCATAAACAAAAACCAGCGTTATAAGGGGGGAAACATGATGAATTTTGAAACGGTCATTGGTCTTGAAGTTCACGTCGAGCTAAAGACAAAATCGAAAATTTTCTCCAGCAGCCCAAATGCGTTCGGAGCGCCCCCAAACACGCAAACGAACGTCATTGATTTAGGATACCCAGGGGTTCTCCCAGTGTTGAACAAACAAGCAGTCGAATTTGCGATGAAAGCGGCGATGGCGCTAAACTGCGAAATCGCGACTGAAACGAAATTTGACCGCAAAAACTACTTCTATCCGGATAACCCGAAAGCGTATCAAATTTCGCAATACGATCAGCCGCTTGGCAGAAACGGCTGGATTGAAATTGAAGTGAACGGCAAAAAGAAAAAAATTGGCATCACTCGCATTCATTTGGAAGAAGACGCCGGAAAATTAACGCACACCGGCGACGGCTATTCGCTTGTCGATTTTAACCGACAAGGCACTCCATTAATTGAGATTGTGTCAGAACCGGATATCCGCTCCCCAGAAGAAGCGTATGCGTATTTAGAAAAATTAAAATCAATCATCCAATATACAGGCGTTTCCGATTGTAAAATGGAAGAAGGTTCGCTTCGCTGCGACGCGAATATTTCCCTTCGGCCAATTGGCTCGAACGAATTTGGTACGAAAACAGAGTTGAAAAACTTAAACTCGTTTAACTTCGTGCGTATGGGTTTGGAATACGAAGCGAAACGGCAAGAGAAAATTTTGCTTTCCGGCGGCGTCATCCAGCAAGAAACGCGGCGCTTTGATGAAGCGACGAAAACAACGGTGCTCATGCGCGTGAAAGAAGGTTCGGAAGACTATCGTTACTTCCCAGAGCCAGATCTTGTCATGCTGTATATCGACGACGAATGGAAAGAGCGCGTCCGCGCATCGATTCCAGAGCTGCCAGATGCGCGCAAAAAACGCTACATCGAAGAACTTGGCCTGCCGGAATACGATGCGAAAGTGCTGACGCTGACAAAAGAAATGGCCGACTTTTTCGAAGCAACGGTGGCAAACGGAGCGGATCCGAAACTGGCTTCCAACTGGCTCATGGTCGAAGTGTCGGGATACTTAAATGCCGAGCAAAAAGAACTGCATGAGATCGCGTTGACGCCGGAAAGCTTGGCCGGCATGATTAAGCTCATTCAAAATGGCACGATTTCATCGAAAATCGCGAAAAAGGTATTTAAAGAGCTCGTTGAAAAAGGCGGAGACCCAGAAAAAATCGTCAAAGAAAAAGGGCTTGTGCAAATTTCCGACGAAGCGACATTGCGCAAAATCGTCATTGAAGTGCTCGACGCCAATCCGCAATCGATCGAAGACTATAAAAACGGTAAAGACCGCGCGCTTGGCTTCTTAGTTGGCCAAGTGATGAAAGCGACAAAAGGACAAGCCAACCCGCCGCTTGTTAATAAGTTGCTAATAGAAGAAATGAATAAACGATAAACAATCAAAAGCTGGCTGTTATATACAGCCAGCTTTTACTTTATTTTAAAAAACTTCCTATTGATGTTTTGGATAATCCATATGCGTGAAAGAAAGGAATACTATTACGCCGAAGCAAAGAAACTAGGATTGTTTTCTTCCGGCGAAGAACAATCTATTTCGTCTCGTCAACCATTGGATGGGGCGGAACGGACATCATCATCGTTTCTGCATAGCTTGTTTGGTTTTTTCATTTTGGTCTTTCTGATCATCCTCTTCAACGTGATCGTTCCATGTATGAAAAAGTTTGTTCCACAAACAGGTTGTTTTCGGAGGAACTTTGACATGTTTCACATGACAGAATCATCAATAAGGAAAAAGGAAAAAGTCCTGATTGCCATCTGGCAAAACAGGAATATATCATTATTTATCCTGATTTTCCCTATGTTACCATTTAAGTAGAAGGTATAAATGGGGGGAGAAAATCAAGGTGGCGTCTTTATCAGAATCGATCAAACAAGAAGTGAAACGCAAGGACTACGAGACGATGATGGATGGTCTTAAGTCTTATTAGAGGCAGGTCGAAGAAACAATCGGGGATTTTCGGCATGGGACTCTAGCATTTTATCCCGTAAGTGCCGAGAATGTCCCGCATTGGCAGAAAAAAACGGGGAAAGCGCATGAGCCGATATCCGGGAGCTTGCGGAAAATGATGGATGCAACGGCAGACGGTCTTCTTCATGAAATAAGCAGGGAAATCGCCCAGATTCGCCAAAAGATAGAGGAACGGCAATGACGACGATTCGAGTCAAACCAGAAGAGTTGGAAACGGTAGCAAAGCATATCCCAAATGCGGAAGAAGCTTGCTGTCGTGCGCGGACCTCGCTTTCCTGGGAACTTCCCTCTTTAGTGATAGAGATTACCGGCATCGGTTCTGATGATCTTGAGCTCAAAGACGAGCTGATTCATTGGCTCCACTGCTATAAAGTTATGCCTGCCCTTCAAGCGGCGTATCTCTACGTGGTAAAAGGCCGATTACCAACACAATCTGTTCGTTCAAAAAGCAATGGAACGACCTTCTCGCCAGCATTCCATTTGTCCGTGGCAGCCGGACTTGGCGGGAATCGGCCCAGTGCCCCGCGTATGGATGGAGCGAAGCAGAGAAAGAAGCGGTAAAGTACATGAGAAACGTAACAGTAATCAAATAAGCATATTATATGAGGCTGGCTCAAAAGGTCGCTGAATTCACCTTTGAGTCAGCCTCTTTCACTTATCTGCGAAATTCTCATTCCACTGGCCCATGTATCATGCTTGAACGCATGATGACGCCAACAGGCCGGTCATCGTCCAATATCCAAATGGTTTAATATGGATGCATCTGTTGTATAGGAGGCAATCACATCCATATCACCGTTTTTCGGTGCTTCCTATATTCCTCCACCTGGCGCTTGCAACATAGAGGATTCAATGAATTTTGCCATAAATTATTCTTAAATTTTCCAAAGAAAATGCACAAATTGGGATTAAAGTTAATAGATGTAGATGTGTCAACAAAATGCCGGGGGTGATTAGATGAACATGACGCATTACATGGAACTGTTAGCGGTGAATCAACCTTGGAATTTGATTTTATTTATGGCTATTCCCGTTGCCCTTGCGGAGACCATTGCAATAACGGAGCTAGCCATTCTTTTTACTCACCGTTTCGATGGAATGATGCGTAAAGTCAACAAAATATGCAGCATCATTGTTGGTGTTTACTTTTTAGTAATTTTTATTTACTTATTTGTTAATGCTGTCATTCCGTTTACATTGAATGGGGAATGGCGCGGATGGATTGATATCATTGCGGTAGGATTCTATTTAATGGGAGTCCTTCCGTTATTGGGATTAAGTCTAATCGATTTAGGCATAATCGGGCGGAGATGGAGCGAGGAACAAAAGTTGAAATATCATTCCACTTTCGTTGGTATATTTTTAGTAGTAGCCCATATTGCCATGATTTTTGGAATGCTCGATCCATCGATCGGCGGCCATTCTCATCATATGCATATGTAAAAAATAAAGCGGTATGGCGCTTAGAAGCATCATACCGCTTTATTTTTTACATACACGGGCGAAGAATGGCTGACGATTGATGCATCAAGAATGATAAAAATTGCCAACAAACTCGGGATGGCATTTTCACATTTTGTGTTGCCGTCCCTTATTTCATGCATCTCTATTTTGTTTTCTTTCCCATAATTCCTACTGAATTTTGAGGATATGGGAGTATATCAGAGCATTTCTAAGAATACGGAATCTGCTCCTGAGTCAACATGGCAAATTGGTAAATATGCAAAGATATAGCTCTATACAAAACTTGTAAACAACATCCAATTGACGATATACTATTATTGTGACTGTTTTCACCCGTTATTCCCATTTTATGGCCTCTCCTTGCCACTGCACATCACTTCAGCGCAATCTATATCAATAACGCATGCATAATCACATAAAGGAGGAATTTCATTGCGAAAATGCTTGCTTCTATTTTTATCCGCTGCCATGTTCTTCACTTTAAGCGCCTGCGGAGCTGGCGAAAAAGCGGAGAAAGGGAAAATTGTTGTCGCGGGTAAAAAGTTTACTGAACAGGTGATTTTAACCCACTTGCTTGCCGAATATTTGAAGGCGAACACCGATTTAGACGTAGAAGTAGAAGATAGTTTGGGCGGCGCGTTTATGCTGCAGCAAGCCATGGAAAAGGGAGATGTCGATTTATACGTGGAATATACGGGTACTGGTTACTTAAACATTTTAAAAAACAAATATGATCCATCGAAAACACCGGAAGAAATTTATGAAGAAACGAAAAAGCAGTATAAAGAAAAGTTTAACATCGCATGGCTGAAGCCGCTCGGCTTTAACAACACTTACGCCCTCGCAATGCGCAAAGAACTTGCCGACAAACTGGGTGTAAAAACGTACTCCGACCTCGCCAAGAAATCTGATCAGCTTGTATTCGGCTCCGATCCGGAATTTTTTGAGCGGAGCGACGGGTATGACGGGTTAGTTGAGACATACGGCTTTAAGTTTAAGAAAACTACCAACATTGATCCTGACTTGCAGTATGAAGCGGCAAAAAACGGCGATATCGATGTCATTACCGCCTATACGACCGATGCACGCATTAAAAAATACCATCTCGTTGTGCTTAAAGATGACAAACACTACTTCCCGCCTTATCACGCTGTGCCGATTATCCGTCAAGAAGCACTTGATGCCAACCCTGGATTGGAGAAAGTTTTGAATAAGCTCGAAGGTGTTTTAACGGATGAAAAAATGATGGAACTCAACGCGCAAGTAAATATGGAAGGAAAAAGTCCAAAACAAGCGGCCATTGACTTTTTGAAAGCAGAAGGATTGATAGATTAATGTTTTCTCATAACAAAGGGTGGGATGCGGATGATTCGCTTTGAAAATGTATGGAAACAATATGACGACGGTTTTGTCGCATTGAAAAATATTAATCTCGAAATTCAAAAAGGAGAATTGGTCACTTTAATCGGGCCAAGCGGATGCGGAAAAACGACGACGATGCGGATGATTAACCGCCTGATTGAACCGACGTCTGGAACGATATATATTGACGGGCAGGACATTGCAAAAATGAATCCAGTGGAACTTCGACGCAACATTGGCTATGTCATCCAGCAAATCGGGCTGTTCCCACATATGACGATTGCGGAAAATATCGCTTTAGTACCGAAACTGAAAAAATGGGAGCCGTCCGCTTATCAAAAACGGGTTGACGAACTGCTTGATCTTGTCGGGTTAGATCCGGCAACGTTTAAACATCGCTACCCGTCGGAGCTTAGCGGTGGCCAGCAGCAGCGGGTCGGCGTCATTCGTGCCCTTGCCGCAGAGCCTGACATCATTTTGATGGATGAGCCGTTTAGCGCGCTCGATCCGATCAGCCGTGAACAGCTGCAAGAGGATATTGTGAAATTGCAGGAAGAAATTCAAAAGACAATTGTGTTTGTCACCCATGATATGGATGAAGCCATTAAAATTGCCAACCGTATTGCGATTATGAAAGACGGAGAAATCGTACAATTTGCTACGCCGGATCAAATTTTGCGCCGTCCTGCCAACTCATTCGTACGCGGCTTTATTGGAGAGAACCGTCTGGCACAAAGACAGACAGCCGTGCCGACAGCGGAAGATTTAATGTCCCATTCCATCGCCACGGTATCGCCGAAGCGCGGATTGGCAGAGGCCTTCCGGTTTATGAAAGAGAAAAAAGTAGACAGCTTAATCGTTACGGATAAAAAGCAATCCTTTCTTGGTGTCGTGACATTAAAAGAACTAGAAAAACATTATCATCAGGAACATCTTCTTGTGGCGGACATTGCTGATTTCGATGTGACGACACTAACAAAGGATGCTGATGTGACGGACGTCGCGGAAATTTTCCATCAACGGGACGTCAGCGCCATCCCCGTATTGGACGGGGATCGCCTTGTCGGCGTCATCACGAGATCGAGCATGATGCGCGGGCTGGCGGAATGGGAGTTTCAAAAGCAACCGTGAAGGTGGGATGAGAAATGGATTTGCTAAACACGCTGATAGAACGAAAACAAGAGATTTGGATCGCTTTCCAAGAACATATTTTGCTTTCCGGAATCGCGATGATCATTGCGATTTTACTCGCCGTTCCGCTTGGCATTGTCTTGACAAGACATAAAAAGCTGGCTGAACCAATCATCGGCATCGCTGCTATTATTCAAACGATTCCAAGCCTTGCTTTGTTAGGATTTATGCTTCCGATCTTTGGAATCGGGAAATTGCCGGCTATTATTGCGTTAACGTTATATGCACTGCTTCCGATTTTGCGCAATACGTATACAGGCATCCTTGGCGTCGATCCCGCGCTTGTCGATGCCGGCCGAGGAATGGGAATGACATCGCGGCAAATTTTATGGATGGTCGAGCTTCCCCTTTCCTTGCCAGTGATTATGGCAGGCGTACGAACGTCTACTGTTTTGACGATCGGCGTGGCGGCGCTCGCAACCTTTATCGGCGCCGGCGGCTTAGGCGATCTCATTGACCGCGGACTGCGGATCGCCGATAAAAATTTGATTTTGGCCGGTGCCATCCCAGCAGCGATTTTAGCGATTTTATTTGATCTTTTATTACGGAAGCTAGAAAATAAAGTAACACCAAAAGGCTTAAAATCATAGCAAAAAAAGAGGAAGGACCGTATTTCTTCCTCTTTTTCATCGTAAACAGTGCCTGCCGCTGTTCGCCCAACTAGAGGGCAAGTAGCTAGTCTTTAACACATGCTTTGGGTAGCCTTTCCTTTCCGTTCGTGGACATCAAGAGAAGAGTGCGCCATATTTCGCGGTGAGGACTTCTTGACCATGGTGGACGGCTTCGCTGATTGCTTTTGTTTCATTGACAGAAACACAAATAGATGTTTCTACATGGTTAACGTTCTTTCATGCTCGTCATGTCTTCTTCCAAATCGGATGATCGTTCTGTCATATAATAATATTATCCATGGTGAAAAAATGTCGTCGACTTCCAATCGTGCAAAAAGCGCAGAGGATCGACGGGACTTCTTTTTTCCTTTCCTCTCTGCAGCCATCAGCATTTTCATCTATTGACGAAGTTTTGGAAATGGCGTATATTTAAACGTTAATACATCACCGTTTTTGGGATGATCGTAACGACGGAGAATTGCAGCCTAAATGAAAAGTAATATAATGATATTGAAAATATCGTTTGCATCTTAACTATGAGGAATTGAAACTATTCTGAAAGTAGGAGTTTGTATCTTAACTATAAGGAATTGAAAGAAATATGATGGCAAGCTAACCAATCCAAACGGTTATCTTACCTATAAGGATAGGAACTAAATGAATGATTAAATTTCTTCCCCGATCGAGCTAGTATCCTGTTTGCCAAAAGATGTAGGCCGGAAAATAGCTATGATGGGTAAATTTTACTAATAGTGAAAGCAAGAAGAGGCAGTTGAATGCGGCCTCTTCTTTTTTGTTTTTCATTGATATAACCATTCATTTCGAAAAATGCAAAATTTAAAAATTCAATTCTCTTTTTTTGTGTTATTTTGGTACAATGTAGTAAAAAAGTATGATGATGGGGTGGTATGTTGATAGAGACAATAGCGCAAATAGGGTGTATAGAATTGGGAGGAAAGTACCGAGAAGCTATTGATCAGTTTATTGAAAACCCAGGCTATCCCCATTGTATACATATTCTTCTTCAAAGAGGGAGCGACGGTGCATTTGTTTGGAAAGGCTGTGAAGTAGAGGAACAAAAATCTGATTTTCGTAAATATTTATTTCGCAGCGGCTCTTCCCGCGGGGTAAACTACTCGCCTACAGCCAAAATCACAACAGTAGAGAATACGTACCAGCAAAAAGTGTTAGGATGGTTTAAGAAAATGTGCAAAGTCAATAGAAATGGCTTCTTCCGTGGCATTCAAGAAGTATTGGAAAAAGAAAAAAACCGTATTTTGCAAGAATTACAAAGCAAGTTGTCGTTTTCTAGTAAAAGGACGATTCTTTCTTTAAAGGTGGACGGGTCGTATCTCTATGATATTCCCGAGTTTCGTGATGCGTTTCTGTTTTTGATCAATGAAAAGGATTTGGAATTATCCGCGTCTAATCAAGTTTGTTCCATTTGCGGGCAGCGGAAAGATACCGTTATTGGCAAAATGTCGGTGTTTCGTTTTTATACGCTTGATAAGCCGGGATTTATCACCGGAGGATTGGATGAAGAAAAGGCGTGGAGAAATTATCCTGTTTGTCTTTCTTGTAAGTCATATATTGAAGAAGGAAGAAGATTTATTGAAGAGAATCTTCGTTTTCAATTTTATGGATTTTCCTATTTGCTTATCCCCAAGCCGATCGTTCCTGTTGCAGAGGATAATGGCTTTGCAGAGGTGTTGGAATATTTATCTTCCCATAAAAAAGGAGTACGGATGCATCAGAAGCAGATCGAATCGTTTATGACCACGGAAGAAGATGTCATGGACATGTTGAAGGATATGAAAAATGTCGTTTCTATCCAGCTATTATTTTTGCAAAAAATTCAAAGTGCGGAACGAATTCTGCTTTTGATCGAAGATGTGTTGCCTTCAAGAATCAGTGAACTGTTCAAAGCCAAGTCCTATGTCGAACAACATCTATATGCGGAAGGAAATCATTCATTCCATTTTGGATTTATCCGGACTTTCTTCCATAATTCGTACGACAAATATTTTTTGCACATCGTCGAGTCGGTATTCAAAAAGCGGTCGCTTTCTATTTCTTTTTTGGCCAAATTCATTATGGAACAGTTGCGCAAAGAATTGCCTGCTTACCAATCAGGGGGACCGTCTTTTTTTTATAAAACGAGGCAGGCTATTGCCATAATTGTATTTTTAGAGCAGGCTGGTGTGTTGCCGGTTAAAGGAGGAACTGCCATGAGCGAAAAATTTGGTGTGCTGTTTGAAAAGTACGGAAAGCAGCTAGATACTCCGGAAAAGAAAGCTGTTTTTCTGCTTGGTTCATTGACGCAAATGCTTCTCGACATTCAACAAAACAAGTACGGCAGCAAGCCTTTTCTAAAGCAATTAATGGGGCTGAAAATGGACGAGCGGGCCGTAAAAGGGCTGCTTCCGAAAGTAATCAATAAGTTGGAAGAGTATGAATCCTATCATTTTATCCATAAGCAGTTAGCTGAGGAAATTTCCACTTTATTTTTGTTTTCATCCTCAAGGTGGAAAATGTCAGTAGATGAATTGAATTTTTATTTTGCTTGCGGCATGAATCTAGTTTCGAAGGTTAGAGAATCATTAATGGCAAAGGAGGAGGCATAATATGCTGCAAAATCGCTCTGAACTATTGTTTTTATATGATGTACAATGGGCCAATCCAAACGGGGATCCAGTTGATGAGAATAAACCAAGGATTGATGAAGAAACGGGAAGAAACATTGTAACAGATGTTCGGCTAAAGCGCACCATTCGAGACTATTTATATGATTATTGTCATCAAGAAATTTTTGTTCGCGAAATTGCGGGAGAAAATGAGTACATCCAAGATGCGAAAATGCGGGCGGAAGATTTTTTAGTCAAAGACGGCGAAAAATTGGATAAATCCAAACTGTCGCTTGCTGAGATGAAACGGATTATTAATGAAGAGATATTGCGTCAGTGCATTGATGTCCGTTTGTTTGGCGTGACGCTGCCTATTGAAAAAAACGCAAAAGAAAAAAGCTCTATTACCCATACAGGACCGGTTCAATTCAAAATGGGACAGTCGCTTCACGCAGTCAAATTGGAATATATTAAAGGAACAGGCGCTTTTGCATCGGGAAGCGGGATGATGCAAAAAACATTCCGGGAAGAATATGTTCTCCCTTATTCCCTTATTGCCTTTTACGGGGTTATCAATGAAACGGCTGCCGCGTATACGAAACTGACGGAAGAAGATGTGCAATTGTTGTTCGATGCGATGTGGAATGGCACGAAAAATTTGATTTCGCGCTCTAAAGCAGGGCAAATTCCCCGCTTATTGCTTCGTATTGTCTATAAGGAAAAACATTTTCATATCGGCGAGCTAGATAAATATATTTCTTTGCACTCAGAAAAAGTCGATGAGGAAATCCGCGATGTCTCCGATTATATCCTCGATACTGCACCATTGATCCGTGTTATGGAAAAACAAAAAGAGAAAATTGAAAGAGTGGAGATCAAAAAAAATGATCGTCTTGTGTGCAGTGAAGATATTATCGAAAGTTTGAAAACTGCGGGAATTCCAGTAGAGGTCAAATAGCAAGGAATGAAGAACATGAATGTGCTTGTATTTGATATTCGTGCGGATTTCGGACATTTTCGCAAAATCTATTCTACGTCATCACCTTTGACTTATTCGATCATTCCGCCCACATCTTTTTTTGGCATATTGGGGGCCATTATTGGTTTGGGAAAAGAGGAAAACGCATATTTGCGCTATGTGAATCATGAAACGGTCAACATGGCGATTCGCATTATGAGCCCAGTTCGGAAAATACGGATGGGATTGAACCATGTCAATACGAAGGGAAATATATGGGTTCCAAAGCAACGACGCGAAGGGGCGCGGACGCAAATCCGTACCGAATTTTTGCGGTTTCCGCATTTTCGCTGCTATGTCCATGTAAAAGAGCAGTCTTTGTTTCAACAGTTAATCGATTATATACAGCAACACCGAAGTGTATATACTGTCTGCATGGGGCTTAGTGAGTGCATCGCTGATGTCCAATACGTTTCTTTGGAGGAATTTCGCTTAGTTAACAATCATGCAGAGGCTGTTTCGATTGTTTCGGTGATTCCCGAAAAATATGTGACATCCCTTTGTATCGAATCGGGAAAAGAATATAGAAAGGAACGGTTCGCTTTTCAGATCAACGAGGAACGAATTGTGTCCGATTACGAAGAAATTTTGTTTGAAGCGAGCGGAGAAGCCATCCGTGCGGTTGTGTCCCATTATTGGGAAAACAAGACGGGAGAGCGTATTGTATTTTTGTACGATCACGGAAAGGAGTGATGAGATGTATTCTCATCTTCATTATCACTTGTCTAAACATTTAGAGGGAGTAGAGCATCTCTCCTTCTTGTTTTTATCGGCGAAAAATTTCAATCACAAAGCAATCATGGTTTTCTCAATGGAACAAATGGATTGCCGTTTTTGATGACATCGGCAAAGTGAATGGTTTTTTCAACAGTATCTTCATTGGGTACAAAATTTTGTGTTCGAGGGTGAAATAACTGTCGCCAATTATCAAAAATTGAAAATGGAGCTACAAAAACGTCATGGCCCCAGATGAAGATTCTGTCATTTTTTACATCTTTCGTACACAAAAATATTCCATGCGGGAAGAAATGGGATTGAAAAAGGTGGAGATGAATTCATCCTTTAGAAAGTAGGGAAACGATGCGATTGACGATCACGATGAGCGGGCGAGAGAAGCCGGTTACTCTCCCGCTTCATTATCAACAACAACTGCAAGGATTGCTATATCATTCTTTGCAAAATCCAACATTCGCTCATTTTTTACATGAAGTCGGATTTCGCAAGGGGAAGCGGTCGTTCAAACTGTTTACGTTTAGCCGTCTTTTCGGTTCTCATCAACTAAACTTAGAGCGAAAGACGATTACGTTTTACGATGAGTTCCATTGGCATGTCGGCACCGTATTGCCGGAAGTAACGCAAGAGCTTGGGGAATATTTGTTATTGCGTTCAGATGTGCAAATAGGTGGACAGCCTGTGGAAGTAAAGCGAATTGACGTAGAAAAGCGAGAGATTAAAAGCGAAGAAATTGAAATAGAGATGCTTTCGCCGCTAACGGTTTACAGCACGTACGAAACCGTCGACGGAAGCAAAAAAACGCAATTTTTTAGTCCATATGATGAAGTATTTTCTCATTTAGTCGAATTAAATTTCCGCAATAAATATGAAGCGTATTACGGCGTTCCGCCAAAAGAACGGTTATTTATCGAACCGATTCGCGTAACCGAAAAGCATAAAGTCGTAACGGTTTTTAAAGGATTTTATATTACCGCTTGGCTCGGATATTATCGCCTTCGTTCGTCCCCAGACAACTTAACCTTTTTGTATCGCGTAGGTATTGGCGGACGAAACTCCCAAGGTTTCGGCATGTTTCGCCTTCTTTTCGAACGCTGAGCACTTCCTTTGTTTGTCGTCGACCTCCAATCGTGCAAAAAGCGTGGGGGATTGACGACATTTTTTCCTTATCTCCCTACAGCCATCGGCGTTTTCGTATATTGACGGAATTTTCGAAATGACGTATACTGAACATAACGACATTGGAAAAACGTTGATACATCAACGTTTTTTAGGTTTTTATCTTAACTATAAGGAATTGAAAACCGAAATTGGGATACGATGGAAGCGAAAGCAGGTGAGTTTTATCTTACCTATGGGGAATTAAAAGAAATCGGCATCATCTGGCCAACCTCTGTTTTTATCTTAAGTACGAAAAATGGAAAACGTGCTAATATCGTAAGAAATTGAGCCATCGTTCTAGCGTGATATGATAAATGGTAACTGTTCATTTTTATCATACCTGCGAGCAATTGTGATAGTGGTTCTGGCAGTCTTTCCTTCATAATGTCAATATCACGTTATGACCTATTTGTGCATTCTCGTTTCTCTCTAGCACGATGCTAAGGAGAAACGAGTTTTTTATTGCACCTTTATGGTGCGCATGTTCTAATAGTGATTGATAAGAAAATATGTAGGAAGAGCTTGGTCTTTCTTGCAGGGAATGATATACAAAATTTTATTTTCGAAACAAGGGGTGAGGGCTGATGGAAAAAGAGGCGATCATTCGCTTTGAGCGGGTGACGAAAATATATGACGGCCAAGTAGTGTTGGATGACATCAGCTTTGATATCGAACGAGGCAAATTTTATACGCTGCTGGGGCCGTCGGGATGCGGGAAGACGACGATTCTTCGTTTGATCGCGGGGTTTACGGAGCCGACGGAAGGGACGATTTATTTTCATGGAAAACCGGTCAATCATATTCCGGCTAATAAGCGGCAGGTCAATACGGTATTTCAAGATTATGCCTTGTTTCCGCATTTGAACGTGTTCGAAAACGTGGCGTTCGGGTTGCGGATCAAAAAGAAAAAACAAGCGGAGATTCGTGAAAAAGTGATGGAAGCACTCCGGTTTGTCAATTTGGAAGGATACGAGAATCGAAGTGTGCAAGAAATGTCTGGCGGACAGCGGCAGCGGGTGGCGATTGCGCGCGCGATCGTCAACGAGCCAGAGGTGCTTCTGCTCGATGAACCGCTGTCAGCGCTTGATTTGAAGCTGCGCACGGAAATGCAGTATGAGCTTCGCGAACTGCAGCGTCGTTTAGGAATTACGTTTATTTTTGTCACGCACGATCAAGAAGAGGCATTGGCGATGTCCGATCAAATTTTTGTCCTGAACAAAGGGAAGATTCAGCAGAGCGGCACGCCGAAAGAAATTTATGATGAGCCGGTTAACCGTTTTGTTGCCGATTTTATCGGGGAGTCCAACATTTTGCGCGGAGTTATGCTCAAAGACTACCTCGTTGAATTTGCGGGAAAGCGGTTTATGTGCGTTGATAAAGGATTTCGTCCGAATGAACCGGTCGATGTCGTCATCCGTCCGGAAGATTTGCAAATAACGACGCGCGCCCAAGGAAAGCTGCAAGTGCGTGTCGATTCGCAGTTGTTCCGCGGCGTGCACTACGAGCTGTGCTGCTATGACGAGGATGGCAATGAGTGGCTTGTCCATTCGACGAAAAAAGCGGAAGTCGGCGAAGAAATCGGTCTTTATTTTGACCCTGAGGCGATTCATGTTATGCGCATCAGCGAGGAGGATGGAGAGAAAATCGATGAAAACTAGCATACGCAACGTTTATTTATTGCCGTATGTCGTTTGGATAGGGATATTTGTCGTCGCGCCGATTCTGTTGATCGTGTATTACTCCTTTTTTGATATTGAAGGAAAGTGGACGTTGTCCAATTATAAAATGTTTTTTACGCCGATTTATTTAAAAATGGCGGCGAGTTCCGTTTGGTATGCGTTGTTGGTGACGCTCTTTTCCTTGTTGATTGCCTATCCGGCCGCGTACGCTCTGACGAAAACGAAGCATAAACAGCTTTGGCTGCTTTTTCTGATTTTGCCGACATGGGTGAACTTATTGTTAAAAGTGTATGCGTTTCTCGGGATTTTTGGTACTTACGGATTGGCAAACGCCATATTGGCGGCGGTCGGCATTGGCGCCAAGCAAATTTTGTTTACTGATTTTAGTTTTGTGTTTGTATCGGTGTATATCTTTATTCCGTTTATGCTTTTGCCAATTTTTAATGCGCTTGAGGAATTGAATCCATCGCTTGTTGATGCGGCGCGCGACCTTGGCGCTTCGGCGTGGACGACGTTTCGCCGTGTTGTATTCCCGCTGACGCTTGATGGAGTAAAAGCAGGATGTCAGGCGGTGTTTATCCCGTCCCTGTCCTTGTTTATGATCACAAGGCTTATTGCGGGAAACCGTGTGATTACGCTTGGCACGGCGATCGAAGAACATTTTCTTGTCACGCAAAACTGGGGCATGGGCTCGACGATTGCGGTGTTTCTGATTATCGCCATGGCGGCCGTTGTCGCTGTGACAGGAAACCGGAAGCGAGGGTGAAGCGATGCGAAGCAATCAAAAATGGGGAAAAGTATATTTAGCAGTGGTTTTTGTCATTTTGTATATGCCAATTGTGTATTTAATTTACTATTCATTTAACAGCGGCGGTACGATGCATGATTTTGAGGGAGTGACGCTAGACTGGTATAAAGAAGTCCTCCATGACACGAGGCTATGGATTATTGTGCTGAATACGATCACCATCGCCCTTCTGTCATCAGCGATTTCCACGATTCTTGGGGTACTGGGGGCATTGGCGATTTATTACGTGAAAAGCTGGCGAATGAAGCAAATATTATTGATGTTAAACAACGTGCTGATCGTCAGTCCCGATGTCATCATCGGCGCCTCATTTTTAATTTTGTTTACGATGATCGGCATTCAGCTTGGGTTTACCTCTGTCTTATTATCCCACATTGCGTTTAGCGTGCCGATTGTAGTACTCATGGTGCTTCCGAAACTGCAGGAAATGAGTTCGACGTTGATCGACGCAGCGCGCGATTTAGGAGCGAATCAATGGGATGTGCTGACGAAAGTCGTCCTGCCGTATATTACTCCTGGGATTTTTGCCGGCTTTTTCATGGCGCTGACGTATTCGCTCGATGATTTCGCCGTCACCTTTTTTGTGACCGGAAACGGCTTTTCTACGCTGTCAGTAGAAATTTACTCGCGGGCGCGCCAAGGCATTTCGCTGTCGATTAACGCGCTGTCGGCGTTGTTGTTTTTATTGACGATTGCGCTTGTCATCGGCTATTACTTCATCAGCCAAAAAAGTGCTGTATCCGGAATGGGGGGGCGGCGTAGATGAAAAAACTGACCATCTTTTTTGCTGCTGTATTTGGCGCCGCACTATTGCTTTACTATGTTTCGCTTGCGTTGAATCGGACGGAAGGCTATGTGGGGAAAAATACGTTAACCGTTTATAACTGGGGAGACTATATTGATCCCGCACTCATCAAAAAATTTGAAAAGCAAACAGGCATAAAAGTGATTTACCAAACGTTTGACTCGAACGAGGCAATGATGGCGAAGATCGCTCAAGGCGGCGCGACGTTTGATGTCGCCGTGCCGTCGGAATATGCGATCAGCAAAATGAAAGAGGACGGTCTGCTTATTCCGCTCGACCATTCCAAATTGCCAAACTTAAAATATATCAACCCTCGCTTTTTAAATTTGTCGTTTGACCCTGGCAACCGTTATTCCGTTCCGTATTTTTGGGGGACGGTCGGCATCGTCTATAATCCGGGCATGCTTGGCGGCAAAAAAATCACCAGTTGGAATGATTTATGGGATCCGGATTTGCGCAATCAAATTTTATTGGTAGATGGCGCGCGCGAAGTGATCGGCATGGGGCTAAACAGCTTGCATTACTCGCTGAATGATACGAACAAGGAGCATCTCAAAGAAGCGAAAGAAAAATTAGATCGCCTCGTGCCGAATGTCAAAGCGATTGTCGGTGATGAAATTAAAATGCTTTTGGCGAATGAAGAAGCAGCGATCGGTGTCGTCTGGTCAGGAGATGCGGCGGAAATTATTGCGGAAAATGATAAGCTTGATTATGTCGTGCCGAAAGAAGGATCGAACTTATGGTTTGATAATATGGTGATTCCGAAAACGGCGAAAAACATTGAAGGGGCGCATAAATTTATCAATTTTATGCTTGACCCGAAAAACGCCGCACAAAACGCGGAGTATGTCGGTTATTCGACGCCAAATAAAAAAGCGCTTGATTATATGTCAAAGGAGATCACCGAAGATAAACGGTTTTATCCTGATTTTGACTCCATCGGGAATTTGGAAGTGTACAAGAATTTAGGAAAACGGATGCTCGCATATTATAACGAGCTGTTTTTGCAGTTTAAAATGCATCGGAAATAAGGTCTTTTCCAATACGGAAAAGGCCATTTTGTTTTCTTTTCTTAAAAGTGGGGGTGGGCAATAGCTCTAGTATTCCATATATAGCTGCTCATTTCGGGAATTTTCTTGAATTCTGGGAAAAGGAACAAGAGAAGTGAAAACGAACAGCTTGCTTCGGCTTTATTGTTTTATCAAAAACAATCATGTTATAAAGAAAAAAAGAAAGCGCTATCAAAAAGATGCATCTTCATTGCATTTTCAAATGAAAGCCTAAGAAGGGGGAGTGAGTGGACATGATGCAAAAAATTCAGCGGTTTGGTGCGGCCATGTTTGTACCGGTATTGCTTTTTCCGTTCGCTGGTATAGTCGTTGGCTTAACCATCTTATTTAAAAATCCTGATATCATGGGGTCCATTGCTGATCCGAATGGAATGTGGTACAAGTTTTGGACGGTAGTAGAAGAGGGCGGATGGGCGGTCTTTCGGCAAATGCCGCTATTGTTTGTTATCGGTATCCCGATCGGGCTGGCAAAAAAGGCTCATGCGAGAGCTTGTATGGAAGCGATTGTCGCTTATTTAACCTTCAACTATTTTATTAATGCGATATTAACTCTTTGGGGAGATAAATTTGGTGTAGATTTCAGTCAGGAAGTTGGCGGAGTCAGCGGTTTGACCATGATTGCGGGAATCAAGACGTTAGATACGAGCATTATTGGAGCGATTGTTATATCTTCCATTGTCGTAGCGCTCCATAACCGTTTCTTCGATACGAAACTTCCTGATTTCCTTGGTATTTTTCAAGGTTCATCATTTGTGGTGATTATTGCATTCCTTGTGATGCTTCCTATTGCTTTAATTACAGCATATGTTTGGCCAATCGTACAGCACGGCATCGCATCTTTACAAGGGTTTTTGGCAAGCTCAGGAGTGTTTGGGGTTTGGTTGTATACATTTTTAGAGCGTATCCTTATTCCGACAGGGTTACATCACTTCATTTACGGTCCGTTTGTTTTTGGTCCTGCCGTTGTTGAGGGAGGAATCGCTAAGTATTGGATGGAGCATTTACAAGATTATGCAACATCTGCCCATTCTTTAAAAGAAATGTTTCCAGAAGGCGGATTTGCATTGCATGGGATGTCTAAAATCTTTGGTATTCCGGGTATTGCATTAGCGATGTATGTTACTGCGAAACCAGAAAAAAAGAAACAGATTTCAGGGTTATTAATCTCTGCTACTTTAACGGCTATTATTGCTGGAGTTACAGAACCGATTGAATTTACTTTCCTGTTTGTGGCACCTTGGTTATTTGCCGTTCATGCAATTTTAGCAGCCACGATGGCAGCGGTGATGTACGCATTCGGTGTTGTAGGAAATATGGGTGGAGGACTGTTAGAAATAGCTACCGCAAACTGGATTCCATTATTCAAATATCATAGCACGACTTATCTCATCCAATGGGCAATCGGTTTTGCATTTATGATTATTTACTTCTTTGTTTTCCGATATTTGATTCTTAAATTTAATGTTGCGACGCCGGGACGCGAAGCGGATGATTCATCAGAGACGAGATTATATACGAAAGCAGATTATAAAGCAAAAAAACAAGCCAACCAAAAAGGCAGTGACAAAGGCTATACAGCTCAAGCATTGCAATTTTTAGATGCGCTCGGTGGACCTGAAAATATCGTGTCGGTTACCAATTGCGCCACACGCCTTCGCGTCAGTGTCCACGATGAATCAAAAGTCGCGCCGGATAGTGTGTTCAAGTCTGCAGGGGCCCATGGTGTCGTTCGTAATGGCAAAGCAATTCAAGTGATCGTTGGTTTATCCGTCCCGCAAGTGCGAGAGCAGTTCGAGAAAGCCCTGGAAGAAAAAGGATTTAAAACCGGATCGTAACGATCATCTCATCATGAAGAAGATGGGAAAATTCTTATCTAATGGGAAAAAGAACGGAAAGTGTGATTAGGTCCAGAATGGCTGGAATCCATTGTTCCCATATTTTCGGTTTGCTATAACAATAGTGAAAGCGCTCACTATAAAAAGGAGGAAGAAAAATGAAAAAGTTTTCCATTTTGATTGCAGGCGGGGGAAGTACATTTACTCCGGGGATTGTGCTAATGTTATTGGATAACTTGGACAAATTCCCTATTCGTAAGTTAAAATTGTACGATATTGATAAAGAACGCCAAGATATCATTGCCGGAGCATGTGAAGTTATTTTAAGAGAAAAAGCTCCAGAAATTGAGTTTCTCGCTACTACTGATCCGGAAGAAGCGTTTACCGACGTTGACTTCGTCATGGCCCACATTCGGGTTGGGAAATACGCTATGCGTGAATTAGATGAAAAAATTCCGTTGAAATATGGCGTGGTAGGCCAAGAAACATGTGGGCCTGGGGGAATTGCATATGGCATGCGTTCAATTGGAGGAGTATTAGAATTAGTTGATTATATGGAAAAATATTCGCCTAACGCATGGATGCTCAATTATTCCAATCCAGCAGCGATTGTAGCTGAAGCAATGCGCCGTCTCCGTCCTCATTCGAAAATACTTAACATTTGTGATATGCCTGTTTCGATTGAAGAACGTATGGCGCGGATTTTAGGATTAAAATCCCGCAAAGAAATGACGGTAAGATATTATGGATTGAACCATTTTGGATGGTGGACAGATATTCGCGACAAAGAAGGAAATGATTTAATGCCTAAGTTAAAGGAGCATGTTGCAAAGTACGGATACCTTGTAAACGACGGCGGGGACAATCAGCATGTTGATGCTAGCTGGCAAGATACATTCTTGAAAGCGAGAGACGTATATGCATTAGATCCGGATACGTTGCCGAACACATATTTAAAATACTATTTATTCCCAGATGAAGTAGTGGAAAATTCTAACCCGAATTATACAAGAGCAAATGAAGTAATGGATGGACGCGAAAAATTTGTATTTACGGAATGCAAAAAAGTCATTGAAAACCAATCAACAGAAGGCTGCGCTCTTCATATTGACGAACACGCTTCATACATTGTTGATTTAGCGCGCGCCATTGCCTATAACACTCATGAAAGAATGTTGCTTATTGTAGAGAACAAAGGGGCTATTTCTAATTTTGACCCGACTGCAATGGTGGAAATTCCATGCATTGTCGGCAGCAACGGGCCTGAACCGCTATCGATCGGGGAAATCCCGCAATTTCAGAAAGGATTAATGGAACAACAAGTATCTGTGGAAAAGTTAGTGGTAGAAGCATGGATAACAAGATCTTACCAAAAATTATGGCAAGCTATAACACTATCTAAAACAGTACCAAGCGCGAAAGTAGCAAAACAAATATTAGATGATTTAATCGAAGCAAATAAAGGATATTGGCCAGAATTGCATTAAAAAGAATACGAAACAAAAAGTATAGCACTTCGTCTTTTTGTTTCATTCCTCCTCCTTCCTTTAAAAAGAAATAGTTATTTAGTAAACTTTTTTAAAGGAAGGAGGGCCAAACAATGAAAATCGAAGAATTGATTAATAAACATTATAATCGGCTAAATGAGACCGATTTCCATATTTTAAAGTATATTTTAAATCATAAAAGCGAATGCCACAAATTAGGAATCAACAGTTTAGCAGAGAAGTGCAATGTTTCGCGCTCATCCATCTTAAGATTGGCCCAAAAGCTTGGGTTTAGCGGATATAGTGAGTTTCGTGTGTTTCTGAAATGGCAGGAACAAGAAGGGAACAATAGCGATAAAAGCCAAGTCGAAATTTTAAGCAACGATATTCTCGAAACATTAAAATATATCAAGACAAAAGATTTTTCTGAAATGTGCAAATTAATCCATCGCGCGCAAAGAATATTTATTTATGGAACCGGTACGGCGCAATTAGATTGTGCCTTTGAATTACAACGAATGTTTCTGGCCGTACAAAAATATTTGCATGTCATTCAGGCGCAAACGGAATTTGAAATGGTAATTAAAGACCTGACGCTAGATGATTTAGTCATTATTATTTCTTTTTCTGGAGATACTCCGACGATTTTTCCCGCAGTACAGTCATTGGTCGCGAAAGGAATACCATTTATTTCAGTAACAAACTTAAAAAATAATCGGTTGGCAAGGATGGCTCCTTTTAACTTGTATGCCAATAGCTCGAGCAGCGAATTAAGCGATGGCACTAAACTTAACACGTTTGCTTCTTTTTTTATTATAGGAGAAATGCTTTTTAGTCACTATGTCGATTATCTCAAGCAACTGCAAATCAATGAAAAAACTGGTGAATCGTCATGAGAAAATCGAAAAATTTTTTAGCTTGGAATTCTCAGGCCATCATGTCCAAAAGCACTGTATTTTTTAAAGCAGCTATTTGCTTTTTTTACACAGTACCATTGATTTTTGTCACTTACCTGTACTTAGTGACGCTTCATACGAACCAAACCTTTTTCACTCCGGTAATCCGCGAGCCGATCATCACCATTATGTTTGTTATAGCGATGCTAAATCCTTTTTTTGCTGTATTAACCAAAGTAGCGGTAAATGATTTAGAAAACAAAAAATATGTCCAGTTATCATATGTGATATTGTGGATGGTAGCCGCATCTCAATTGCTTATTGGCAATCTCTTTATCAGCATCATTCTCTTATTCGGCTTGCATCAACAAAGAAAAGAACAACCAACGTTATTAAAAGAAGGAAAGATAGAGCTCAAACATAAAGGAGCATGTGTGAGACTTTTCGGTAGTACATTAGTATTTTTTCTCTCTATCGTTTGTTTATTTTTATTCATTAAAATTACATTTTAAAAACGGATAGAAAGTGGGTTGAGATATGCTGAAAAAATTATTTAGTAAAAAAATAGAGACGAGAGTAGTGGAAATACATTCCCCGCTTGATGGGGAAGCAATACCGCTAGAAGAAGTTCCTGACCCTGTATTTGCCCAGAAAATGATGGGAGACGGTTTGGCGATTATTCCGAAAAACGGAAAAGTAGTTTCCCCTATTAACGGAAAGGTTGTGCAAATTTTCCCTACGAAGCATGCAGTCGGCCTCGTTTCAGAGGAAGGATTAGAAATACTTATTCATATTGGATTAGAGACTGTAGAGCTAAATGGGGAAGGATTTGAAGTCGCGGTAAGCGCCGGCGAAACAGTGAAAGTGGGAGACCCTTTACTGAATGTAGACCTCGATTGTTTAGAGCAAAAACATAAAGAAATCGTAACCCCGATTGTTATTACCAATCTGCTTGATAAAGCGGGAGATTTAGAATATATCGCAGAGAATAGCGTAGTAACAAGAGGGGATGTAATAATGAAATGCAGTGTAAAAGTGAATTGAACAGCTACATCGATCTGTTTTATCAAGCTGGCCTACAGACAAGGGTACGAGCCGGTTGTGTTGCCAGCAATAAGAATAGAAATAAAGAGGTGGCTGATCCCGAAAGTTTTGGGGATCAGCCACCCATCTATATAAAAAGGGGGGATTGATTAGTTTGTTTTTGCTTGCGCTTCTTTCCATTTGGCCAGTTCGTTTTCTACCTCTTCTTCCAGAGAGGAAGGGCGATAATGTTTAGACGCCAAGAAGTGGCGGGCGGCGGTGGTTTCCGCTTCTAAAGCAAGGATACGTTCTTCCATGCGCGCGAATCCGCGCAGCGCGTGATCGGGATGGAAGGAAGCGAGGGAGGCATCCATCTGTTTCAGCGCTTTGGCGGCGTTGGCACGTGCGATCAATTCTAATTGTTTTGCTGAAAGCTCGTCATATTTTTCCTGTAGCTGTTTTAATTGTTCTGTCACGTATGCGGTTTTTTCTTTCACCGTTTTGTATTGTTGCTCATAGGCGGATAATTTTTTTTCATACAATAGTTTTTCCCGCAGCGCGAGCTTCGCTATCGCTTCTTCGTTCCGTTCGAGTGCCAATGTTGCTTGGCGAGCTCGCTTTTCGATGATCGCTTTCGTTTGCGCGATCAACGTTTCATAACGCTGTTCGGCGAGTATTTGCTGGGTGAGGGCTTGATGGCCTTGTTGAATATGTTCCTCGAGTTCGCGTAAGTATTGTTTTGTCATGGCGATCGGGTCTTCCCATTGATCGACCAGTTTATGCAAATCAGCAAGTATCATCGTTTTGACACGGTGGAATAATCCCATGTTACGAATCCTCCTTTTTTATGTTTTTTTCCCATTCATCTAAAATATGTGCCGCTTGAATGGACGGCGTTGGCCATGATCCGATGGAGTTTGTCTGTTGCTGTTGGCGTTTTTTCAGAAGATAAGCAGCGACAAACGCCAACGCGATCAATGCCCATTTCGGCAGCAAGCCAATGAGCCCCCACGCCATCAACGCCAATCCCAGCCATTTAAAAGATCCTGCCGTTTTCCACCATACCCAGCCGATGACAAGCAACGATAGGTGAAAAAGAAAGACAAGGATTCCAAACATCATCCAGACATGGGGAGTCATCATGCCCGCTGGCCCTTGATAGAAGGCAAAATGGCGATGCCCGGCAAACGGTCCGCCGTAATGAGGCATGTCCATATCGAAAATGATCAAGCGGCTTCCAAACCAAAACGGAATCATATGCATCACCCCGTATCCCACAAGAAACAAAACGGCAAGCAGGACAGTTGTTCTTTTTTCCATGCACGCTGTCACCTCCTTTTCCATATGGTGTGGACGGTGTTGCGGTGCTTCGCTTGTCCGCGAATAAAGCCATCGCTTCAAAAAGATCGCGGACATGGACGTAAAGGGGAATGTTTTTTGGTTTTTCCCTCGTGCAGTTTGCATTGTAAAAAAGAAAAGAGAAAATTAGGTGAAAAAACGAAAGCAAAAAATTTTTTATAAAAAAAGCGCCTTCCATGATCGGAAGACGCTTAGCACGGGATTTTGACGATAAACTCGCTTCCTTTGCCGACTTCGCTTTGCACGTCAATCGTACCGCCGTGCGCATCAACGATCCATTTGGCGATCGACAAGCCGAGCCCGTGACCGCCTTGTTGGCGCGAGCGCGCTTTGTCGACACGGTAGAAGCGGTCAAAAATGCGGTGGATTGCTTCAGGAGGAATGCCGATTCCCGTGTCTTTTACCGAGATCGTCAGCCGTTTCTGCTGTTTCCAAGGCTCCAGGCGAAGAGATAAAGAGACTTCGCCGTGATCGGGAGTATATTTGATCGCGTTGTCAAGCAATATATATAAAAGCTGTGTCAGCTTGTCCGCATCGGCGGTAATGATGATTGACTCGGGAGCGTGAAGATGCATTTGAATTTGTTTTTTTGCCGCTAATTCGGATAATAACTGGAGCGTGCGTTCAGCGTACGGGCGGAAATCAAATGTTTCTTTGACCAACTGCAAGGAGGCATGTTTTGCATCTGCGCGCGCTAACGTCAATAAGTCATTGATAAGCTTTGTCATCCGTTTGAGTTCTTCCCGAAGCCGCGTTAACAGCTTGTGCGCAAATTCGTTTTTCGTTACTTCTTCTTCCATTGCGAGTGCTTCGACAGAGGAAAAAATGACGCTAAGCGGCGTCCGCAGCTCGTGGGATGCATCAGCGACAAACTGCCGCTGGCGGTCATACGCTTCTTGAATCGGGATAAGCGCCCGTTTGGACATAAAATAACTTAATACAACGGCAACGCCGATAAATAAAATAGCTAGACCGATCAAAACGACTAATAGCCAGCGAAAGATGTTAAAAAAGGATGTGACATCCACGCCGACATACAAGATGCCAATGACATTTCCATGCAGAACAACGGGACGTGCAGCGGTCAAAAGCCGCAATTCATGGGAATGAAGGCGGGTAAATGCAGCCAGCTGTTTAGGAATATCGACTGTTACATAAGTAGGCACATGTTCATTTATCCTTGATTCTTGCAAGGCTTTTAATAAAAACGGCCTCATATATTTGTTGACCTCATCTCCCGCAATCAGTTGTCCATCCGTGCCTACGACGTAAAAAAAGAATTGATCCTCGTTTAATAATACGACGCTTTCCTCGTCAAAAAAATCAAAATCGCTTTGTTTCAACAGAAACTGTTCGACCGCTTTTTGTTCTTGATTGACCAGGTTAATGATCCGCCGTTCTTGGTCGTTGGTGGCAACCAAATAAAAAAGAAAAGCAGCAATTGCGATAAATAAAGTGAGAAACACCATCAAAATACCGCTATATAATGCGGTCAGGCGCCATTGCGTGCGGTGAAACAGGTCGCTGTTTTTGATTTTCTGCAGCCAATCATTCCATTTATTTATCAATTTTATATCCCACCCCGCGCACTGTTTGAATGATCTCTCCTTTTAGCTTTTTCCGTAATAGTTTAATGGTGGCGTCAATCGTTTTCATCGACACATCGGCATCCCATCCCCATACGCGGTCAAGGATTGTTTCACGCGGTACGACGTGTCCGCGGTTTTGTAAAAGAAGGTCTAATACTTGAAATTCGCGCGGAGTCAATAATATTTCTTCGTTGCCGCGGTGAAGGGTATGGCTCGTTCGGTTTAACACGAAGCCATGGAAATGCACGATGTCTTCCTGAAGCGGCAGGAATGTGCGCCGCGCCAGCGCTTTAAGGCGAGCCATTAATTCATCAATTTCAAAAGGTTTGACGAGATAATCATCGGCGCCCGCCTCCAGCCCTTCTACGCGGTCTTGTACCGCATCTTTTGCCGTTAGTATCAGAATGGCGCCCGTGTAGCCGTTTTCCCGAAGCCGTCTGCAAATCTCCACACCGTCCCCGTTTGGCAGCATCCAATCCAGCACCAATACATCGTAAAATGAGGCAAGCGCGTAATCGTATGCCTCTTCTCCTTCCTGCACCCAATCGATATGGTCAACACCTTTTTTCTTTAGCAGGTGAACGATTAATTCCCCTAGGTACAAGTCATCTTCAGCAAGCAAGATTTTCATCGTCTTTTCTTCCTTTCTCATTTCCGTTTCTCCTTATGAATAATCATAACAGATGTTCGTGAAAAATCGATGAAAACGCGAAACGGGTTGACAAAAATCAATTTTTCACCATATTTTCACTTTTTTTGCTTATACTGTTTTCCGACGAGATTAAAGGAGGAATCGTATAGTGAAAAGGATTAATTACTTCTATTTTCTTGTTAACGGAGGCAGTGACAGGGCTTTTGCTGGCAGAGCCGTGGCTGATTGGTCAGCAAAAAAGGGAAGAACATCGCGAATTCCTTTCCCCGAATTCATCGACACCAGAGCATTTCAACAATGTCCAAGAGGGCAGACAGGTACGGGAAGCGGGCGGGTCTGTACAATCGCTTGCTGGCATCATTCGCGGACTGCATGAGGGGAGACTTGGTTCCTTCAATGTTAAATGGGCGATTGATATCGCCGCTGTGGCAATTATTTTATTAACGCTATCAGGAATTTATGTGTCGCTTCGATTGCTTGTGGCACAGCGCCATCGCAAAAGAAAACGGCCATTGCCTGTCGCCACGGAATAAAACAACAGATGAAGAAAGGAGAAAGGAACGATGGATATGAATATGATGCCACCATATGAGTCACAAACCGTTCGACCGCCGAAAAAAGGCCGTTTCTTTTCTTGGCTTGCCGCTTCGCTTGCTGGGGCGGTGCTTGGCAGTGCGATTACGTTATACGCTGCGCCGAAGGTTGGCATTTCGTCACCTTCGTCATCTGCAGGAGAAACGAAACAGACCGGCACTTCTACATCTACAGAGGCTCTCCCGCTGCAGCCGACGAGAAGCGTATCCAATAATATGATAACCGCAATTGAAAACGTCACGGATGCCGTTGTCGGTGTCGTGAACATTCAAAAGCAGGAAGATTTCTTTTCTGATCGCACAGAAGACCAGGAAGCGGGAACCGGTTCGGGAGTCATTTTTAAAAAAGATGGAAATACCGCGTATATTGTCACGAACAACCATGTAATTGAAGGGGCGAACAAAGTAGAAGTATCGCTGGCTGATGGCAAAAAGGTGAAAGCAGAGATTGTAGGAGCCGATCCGCTAACGGATTTAGCGGTATTAAAAATTGATGGCAGCCGCGTCACCAAAGTAGCAAGTTTTGGTGACTCGTCCAAGTTGCGGATCGGGGAGCCAGTTGCGGCGATCGGCAATCCGCTTGGCCTTGATTTATCGAGGACGGTGACGGAAGGAATTGTGAGCGGAAAGCGAACCATGCCCGTTTCTACTTCTGCTGGCGAATGGGAGTTAAACGTGATTCAAACCGACGCTGCGATTAACCCGGGTAACAGCGGCGGCGCGCTTATTAATAGTGCGGGGCAAGTGATAGGAATTAACAGTTTAAAAATTTCTGAAACGGGAGTGGAAGGATTAGGATTTGCCATTCCAAGCGAAGATGTCAAGCCGATTGTGGAACAGCTGATGCAATATGGGAAAATAAAGCGTCCGTATCTTGGCGTGCAGCTTGTGGATGTCGCCGATCTTTCCGATGAGGTGCGACAAGAACAGCTGCAATTGCCAGGCAGCGTAACGGCAGGAGCGGCGGTGGCAGCGGTAGAACCGTTCTCTCCAGCTGCGGATGCGGGACTTCAATCGAAAGATGTCATCGTCGAAATGAATGGGCAAAAGGTAGACAGCGTCAGTGCGTTGCGAAGATATTTATATACGAAAACGAAAATTGGTGAGAAAGTGAGGGTTGTCTTTTATCGCAATGGAGAAAAGAAAACAACTTCCATTACATTGCGGGCGAGAGGAGACAGCGAATCATAATAATATCCACTGATGCCTGTTCGCATGGACGGACAGGCTATTTTTTTTGAAACAACCGTTTATACCGTGCATCATACTACTTTTGGCTTGCAGGAATGATAATTAAACTTTTCGAATATTATGTAAATATAGGGCAAATAGCTTAATTTCCCGTTTTTTGAGTGATTAAAAAATGGATTATTATAAGAAGTTTTGACATAGAAATGAAAATGAAAAAGCGCTGGTGGTTGTCATCACTGTGTAGGAAGAAATGCATCGCCTCTAGGAAAGCGCGGGCATAGGGGTCGCCCGCGCTTTTTCGCCTACATGGCGTTTTATGGAATGGCTTTATTTGCCGCATGGAGAAAGAAAAAGCAACATCCAAAGAGCGCGCTGCAATTGCCTATCCATGTTAAAGCAAACAACGATTAGTATGTAGCGACATTCGATGTGTGTGGTAAACGGACCTTGTTTGTACCGTGCAAACGGTATTTTTTGAAAAAGATAGAGGAAATATGAGGAAAGTTGTCGAAAAAATGTAATGGATGAAACTAAAGCAAGATGTCTTTCGTATGATAAGGTAAATGACGAGGGAAGGGGGAAACGGGGGTGTTCGGCTATCCATTGGAAACGGTGTATCTTGCTGTCCTGATTGTAAGCGGGAGCTTGACACTCTTATATATTTTCTTTAGCGATGTGGTGGATGGCGTTTTCGAGCTGCCCGATCATCCGTTATTTAGCCCGCAACTCGTTTTATCATTTTTCACAGTTGGCAGCGCATCCGGTTTTTTGTTAGAAAGATATACGGAGCTGCCTTCCTGGTTGATTGCGGCGATGAGCGGGGGAATTGCACTCATTATTGTATTGCTTTTGCATTTTTTCGTCTTTATTCCGCTTCGGTCGGCAGAAACATCATTAAATTATTTCGATACGGACTTGGAAGGCTCGCTTGCTAAAGTGATCGTCACCGTTCCGTGTGATGGATTTGGCGAAATTTTATTGACGCGCAAAAGCGGCGCGGTTTCGAAAGCGGCCAAAAGCATAAACAACGAAGAAATTGCCTCCGGAACGGAAGTGATCGTTGTGAAAATGGAAAACGGCGTCGCCGTGGTGGCGAAGCACGATCCATATGATATTTCATCATTACATAAAGGGGGATATATGGAATGACGCCATTGTTAGTAGTCATTGGAGTGGTTGTGCTGCTTCTTGTCGGATTAATCGCCATTTTTATCACCCGTTACCGTACGGTCGGCCCAGATGAGGCGCTCATTGTGACAGGCAGTTATTTAGGAAGCAAAAATGTGCATGTCGATGAATCCGGCAATAAAATTAAAATTGTCCGCGGCGGCGGCACGTTTGTCCTGCCGATTTTCCAGCAGGCCGAACCGCTCAGCTTGCTTTCTATTAAATTAGACGTGCAAACGCCGGAAGTGTATACGGAACAAGGCGTTCCCGTCATGGCGGACGGCGTTGCCATCATTAAAGTCGGCAGTTCGATCGGCGAGATTGCCACAGCAGCGGAACAATTTTTAGGAAAAACACGCCAGGATATGGAAAATGAAGCGAAGGAAGTGCTAGAGGGCCATCTTCGTTCCATTCTCGGTTCGATGACGGTGGAGGAAATTTACAAAAACCGCGATAAATTTTCGCAAGAAGTGCAGCGCGTCGCCTCGCAAGACCTGGCAAAAATGGGGCTTGTCATCGTTTCGTTTACGATTAAAGATGTACGCGATAAAAACGGCTATTTAGACGCGCTTGGAAAACCGCGCATCGCCCAAGTGAAGCGCGACGCCGATATCGCGACGGCGGAAGCGGAAAAAGAAACACGCATTAAACGCGCAGAAGCGGATAAAGAAGCGCGCAAAGCGGAGCTCGAGCGCCTGACGGAAATCGCGGAAGCGGAAAAAATCAATCAATTGAAGCTTGCCGAATTCCGCCGGGAACAAGATATCGCCAAAGCGCGCGCCGATCAGGCGTATCATTTGGAAGAAGCTAAAGCGAAACAGGAAGTCACCGAGCAGCAAATGCAAATTAAAATTATTGAGCGGCAAAAGCAAATCGAATTGGAAGAAAAAGAAATTTTGCGCCGCGAACGGCAATATGATTCGGAAGTGAAGAAAAAAGCGGACGCCGAACGCTATGCGATTGAGCAAGCCGCGGCGGCGGAAAAAGCGAAGCTAATAGCTGAAGCGGACGCGCAAAAATACCGGATCGAAGCAATGGCGAAAGCCGAAGCGGAGCGCATCCGCCTCGATGGATTGGCAAAAGCGGAAGCAGAAAAAGCAAAAGGGGAAGCCGAGGCAGAAATTATCCGTCTGAAAGGTTTGGCGGAAGCGGAAGCAAAACAAAAAATCGCCGAAGCGTTCGAGCGTTATGGTCAAGCGGCGATTCTCGACATGATCATCAAAATGCTTCCAGAATACGCAAAACAAGTGGCGAGCCCGCTTGCCAATATTGATAAAATTACGATTGTCGATACGGGTTCTAATAGCACAAACGGCGGTGCGAACCGCATCACCGGCTATGCGACCAACTTAATGGCCAGCCTGCAGGAAACATTGAAAGCTTCCGCGGGGATCGATGTGAAACAATTGTTAGAAAACTTTGCGGCGAAAGGAAATGTGGAACCGTCAGGCGCCCAAGTGAATGAAGAAGCGGCGGAACAACGGAAAACAGCAGGGCAATAATCAAAGGGGCTGAGAAGAGCAGCCCTTTCTTGATGGAGAGATGTCATCGTTGCAACCGCTGGGCGATTCCGCTATTATGTTAAATAGTGGAATTGACATTAATAAAATAGGATGATGAAACGATGAAGCGTGCAAGGATCATTTACAATCCAACATCAGGCCGGGAAATATTTAAACGGCATTTGCCGGAAGTATTAGTACAATTGGAAAAAGCGGGATATGAAACATCATGCCATGCGACAACCGGGGCGGGCGATGCGACGGAAGCGGCCCGCAAAGCAGTGGAGCGCGAATTTGACTTAGTGGTGGCTGCCGGCGGGGACGGAACGATCAACGAAGTCGTTAACGGGATTGCCGATCAAGATTATCGCCCCAAGCTTGGCATTATTCCAGTCGGGACGACGAATGATTTCGCCCGCGCGATCGGCGTGCCGCGTTCGATCGAAAGGGCATGCGACATTATCGCCAACGGGGAAGCTGTTCCGATCGATATCGGCTGCGTCATGAATGAAGGGAAAACCCGCTATTTTATTAATATTGCCGGCGGCGGCCGTTTAACCGAATTAACCTATGAAGTGCCAAGCAAATTAAAAACCATGCTTGGCCAGCTTGCCTACTATTTAAAAGGAATCGAGATGCTTCCGTCGATCAAGGCGACAGAAGCGCGCATTGAATATGACGGCAAAATATTTGAAGGCGAAATTATGCTCTTTTTAGTGTCGCTGACGAACTCGGTCGGCGGCTTTGAAAAGCTGGCGCCGGATTCGTCTTTGAATGACGGCATGTTTGATTTAATTATTTTAAAGAAAACGAATTTGGCTGAGTTTATCCGGCTTGTAACGCTCGCGGCGCGCGGCGAACATATTAACGACCCAAATCTCATTTACACGAAAGCAAACCGCATTAAAGTGATGTCGCCGATGCAGTTAAATTTAGACGGAGAGTTCGGCGGCATGCTTCCAGGGGAATTCGTCAATTTGTACCGGCATTTGGAAGTATTGGTATCTAAAGAAAAAGCAGAGCAAATGAGGACAGGGTACTAATCCCTGTTCTCTTTTTGTGCTGCACATAATTGTGTGCTACAATCATGACAGCAATTTTCGCGAAAGGTGAAGGATGATGACCAAAGTCGAAGCTCCAGTAGCTAAAAATGAATATTATGATGTGACATTTGAAGATTTGACACATGACGGTTTAGGAGTCGCTAAAATTGACGGATTTCCCGTTTTTGTCAAAAACGGGCTGCCGGGCGAGAAGGCGAAAATCAAAGTCATCAAAGTGAAAAAAGGATATGGCTACGGACGCCTTATCGAGCTGCATGAGCAAAGCCCGGACCGCGTCGCGCCCCTGTGCCCGATTTACAAGCAGTGCGGCGGCTGCCAGCTGCAGCACTTAAGCTACGAAGGACAGCTCAAAGCAAAACAGAAACATGTGAAAGAAGTAATGGCGCGTATCGGCAAATTGGAAAATGTCATCGTTCATCCTGTCATCGGCATGAAAGACCCATGGCGCTACCGCAACAAAGCGCAAGTGCCTGTCGGCGAGCGCGAAGGCGGGCTGGTCGCGGGATTTTACCAAGAGCGCAGCCATGAAATTATCGATATGGATGCCTGTCTCATCCAGCAGGAAATGAACGATGTCGTCGTACAGACGGTGAAAAAAATTTGCGAAAAATACCGCATCCCTGCCTATAACGAAGTATCGCATAAAGGGGTGCTCCGCCATATCATGGTGCGCTATGGGGCGGCGACGAAAGAAGTCATGGTCGTTCTCATTACCCGCACGGAAGAGTTGCCGCATAAAAAGAAAATTGTGCAAGAAATTATTGATTCCGTGCCAAATGTAAAATCGGTTATCCAAAACATTAACCCAAAAAAGACGAATGTGATTATGGGTGACGAGACGAAAGTACTGTGGGGAGCCGAATGCATTTACGATTACATCGGTGATATTAAATTCGCGATCTCGGCTCGATCTTTCTATCAAGTTAACCCGGAACAAACAAAAGTGCTATATGAAAAAGCGCTCGAGTATGCGGAATTAACGGGAAAGGAAACGGTGATCGACGCTTACTGCGGCATCGGTACGATTTCCTTGTTTTTAGCGAAAAACGCGAAAAAAGTGTACGGGGTGGAAGTCGTGCCGGAGGCGATTGAAGATGCCAAGCGCAACGCGCAATTAAACGGCATCACCAACGTCGAGTTTGCCGTAGGAGAGGCGGAAGCGGTCATTCCGCAATGGTACGAACAAGGCATCCGCGCCGATTGCATCGTTGTCGATCCGCCGCGCAAAGGCTGTGACGAAACGCTTTTGCAAACGATTATCGTCATGAAGCCGAAGCGCGTTGTGTACGTTTCCTGCAATCCGGCGACATTGGCAAGAGATTTACGAATCCTCGAAGACGGCGGCTATCAAACGATCGAAGTGCAGCCGGTGGATATGTTCCCGCATACTGCGCATGTGGAGTGTGTCGCTAAACTTGAAATGGTAAAGCATAAATAAACTCGTGCTAAAATCGAAATAAAGTTGTGTGTTTGACAAGGATAAAGGTTTGAGGGAGAAAGAAAAGCTCTTCTCCCTCAAACCTTTGTTTTTGATATTTTTCCCAAGAAGTCCCCCTTTCTCTAAACGAAGTGAAGGGGGAGATGATCAGGAGTGTTTTGATTCCGAAAAACGAACATATCTACGGATTGCGTAAGCAAGAAGTAGTAGAAGGACTGAACCGCCCCATCGGTGTGATGCCGATGCTGCTTATGGAATCCATCGGGGAAGCTTTCAATGCAGGCATCGGATGAAAGGGGACCGCCTTCTTCTACGCAGAAGCTTCTTCGATGGAAATGGCAAGAAACTCTCACCTCTTCATGGAATAAGGGTGAGAGAGGTTCATACGGTTTTACGAAGCCTCAATGAAATAGGCGCTTCAATCAGTAAAATAGGCACTTCAATCAGTAACAACTACCCAACAGAGTACATAGCTTGTTGATGAGAGTACTCGAAGTAGTCGGTGGATTTATCTGAATTTGCAGATATCTTTCTGATTACTTTCGTTCTACTCTCATCCCTGTCTCTGGTTAAGTCGCCAGAAACTACAAAAAAATTTAATAAGGATGGTGTGAAATGTATAATTTCCAAGATGAACTTCAAATGTTAGGGTTGGATGATTTCGCAGCGGGTGAGGTGATGGTTTGGGATCCTCAAACCCAGACCTATTTGGTTGATGATGCTCGTCAATTCGGTGGACGCTGTGGAGGACGTTGCGGAGGCCGTTGTTTTGGCCATTGTTTTGGCCGTTGTTTTGGACAGTGTTTTGGCCGTTGTTTTGGCCAGTGTTTTGGCCGTTGTTTCAACTGCTTTAGCTGCTTCCATTGCTGGGGAGGAGGTTTTGGCGGAACTTTCTAGTCCCCTAGCACAAAAAGGTGATTACCTAAGAAGAATGGACTGCCCCTGCGTAATTCTCTGCAGGGGCCCCGCTTTATGAAATGAACATAAAGGACAAATAGATGTACATAAAATGATACTACGCATTTAGGAACAACTCACGGATACGGAGGGGTAGAATGAAAAATCTAAACGCTTCCTCGCGTCTGAAGGTGAAAAAAGACACATTTTTTATCCCTGATCCAAACGGTGGCGTATATTTTAGGAATAACTCAAGTTCTTTTCGTATGAAAGGCAAAACAATCTATCAGTGGATTGAAAAACTGATGCCCATGTTTAACGGAGAGCACACATTGGGAGAATTGACGAAGGGATTATCGACCTCATATCGGAACAGGGTGTATGAAATTGCAGAAATTCTGTACAAAAACGGCTTTGTTCGGGATGTGAGCCAAGACCGTCCGCATCAATTGGACAGCAAGATCCTCAAAAAGTATGCTTCACAAATCGAATTTATAGAAAGTTTCGTCGATTCCGGTGCGTTCCGTTTTCAAGTATATCGTCAATCTAAAATATTGGCAATCGGCTCTGGCCCATTTTTGGTCTCATTGGTTTCTGCGTTGATCGAATCAGGATTGCCTAAGTTCCATGTTCTGATTACAAATTCGATGCCTACTAATCGGGTGCGGTTGAAGGAACTGGTGGAGAATGCCCGCAAAACGGACTCCGAAGTAAAAATAGAGGAGATAGCCTTGCAGAAAGGAGCGGAGGGGAGTTCCTGGAGAGAAGTTGTGCAGCCATTTGAGTGGATTTTGTATGTCTCGCAGGAGGGCAATGTAGAGGAGCTGCGGGCTCTTCATGCCGTTTGTAGGGAGGAGAAAAAGGGGTTTCTCCCCGCCATATCTTTGCAGCAAGTGGGGCTAGCGGGTCCATTAGTGCATCCGGACTCTGAGGGATGCTGGGAGTCCGCATGGCGACGCATACACCGATCCGCGCTTCGCGAAGACCGGCCGTTACAAACTTTTTCTACCACAGCGGGAGCGATGTTGGCAAATGTGATAGTATTTGAATTATTCAAAAAAGTTACAGGAGTGACGAAATCGGAACAGAGAAATCAGTTTTTCCTTCTCGATCTGGAGACATTGGAAGGTGGCTGGCATTCGTTCATAAAGCATCCACTGGTGACGATTGGACGTGTGGAGGCTGGATTGGTTCAAGATCTGGATTGGAGGCTTAAACAGAATTCGAGCCGCAATGATCCGAGTAGATTGTTTCATTATTTCAATCAATTGACATCCGCAGAATCAGGAATTTTCCATATATGGGAGGAAGGCGGCTTGAAGCAGCTTCCGTTGGCCCAGTGCCGCGTTCAAGCTATGAACCCGCTATCGGAGGGACCGGCTGAGCTGCTTCCGGAAGTTGTCTGTGCAGGTCTCACACATGAGGAGGCACGGCGGGAAGCGGGGTTGACTGGGATTGAATCGTATGTATCGCCAATGATAGATTTACTTGTTACGTCATCTTTAAACCGCGAAAAAGAAGTTGGTGTGATCACACCACAGGAATTTATCGGTGTCGGAGCAGGGGAAACGATTGCGGAAGGCATTTGCCGAGGATTGCAAAAGTGCTTGGACGAGGAGCTGAGCAAACGGCAGGTTAATCGAAGGGAACCTATTTTTCAGGTCCAGTTGGGTACGGTAGAAGACGAACATTGCAGGTTTTATTTGCAGGCACTGACGACGATGCATGGACCACCGATGATTGGTTTGGGAGAGAAAGTGTCAGGCTTTCCAGTGGTATGGGTTGGCACGGGCGGCCGCTGGTATGGAAGCGCTGGTTTGAATATCACAATGGCGTTGCGGAAAGCGCTAGAGCAGGCGCTTATGGATGCACAAAATCAAGCGGCTTCACTTCGAATACAAGCGCTAGAGGATTCATCCGTTCTTCTAAACGAAGAAGAGCCATTAAGACTTGAGATCCCTGCTTGTGAAGGAACGGCACAATTGGAGCTCTTGCAGTCCGCCATGCAGGTCTTGGAACAGAACAGGATGCAGCTCTTCGTCTTTGATTTAGCGATAGAACCTTTTTTGAAAGAAGAGCTGGCAGGGGTGTTTGGCGTGCTGTTAAGAAAGGGGGATTTCTGATGGGGACTTGCGTATTGATGGTTGGAGAAGGGGTATTGGCAGATTTTGTGTATGAAAAATTGTCCGCTCAATATCAGGTAGTTCGGCAAATCGACTTCGAGGAAGGAATTCCGGAAGAAACGGGTTTGGCTCTGGTGTTGCACGATGCTTGGCATCCCTCGGTTCACCACAAGGCGGAAGAGGTATTACGGCCATTAGGCATTCCATGGCTTCGGGGTTTCGTTTCATTTGGTGAGGGAGTGATCGGTCCGCTAGTTCGTCCTAATACTCCGGGATGCTCCCAGTGCGCGGATATGCGACGCCTTATAGCGGGGTACGACCGCAAGGAGATGTGGGAGCTGCAACGGAGGATGGCGATGCAAGGAGGAATACAGCGTGATGCATGGGCATCACGAACAGGACTTTTGCAGATGGCTCACCTGATCGTCACGGAGACGCAGAGTGTGTTGGAAGGAAGTCGTGCCCGTTTAGAAGAAAGGTTGTTCCTAATCAACCTAAAAACATTAAAGAACTCATGCCATTTCTTTCTGCCCGAACCGTTATGTACGGTATGCGGTCAATTACCCGACGATTCACCGGCAGCAGCCCGCATATCGCTGCAGCCAAGTCCGAAGATCAGCGCTGACAATTACCGCTGTCGTCCGATCGAGGAGTTAAAAGAAGTTCTGGTCAAAGACTATCTAGATTACCGAACTGGATTATTGAATGGTAAAATGCATCATTTCGTGCTGCCGTTTGCGGATGTCGTTGTCAATATGCCGTTGTTTATAGGTGACGAGGGAGTAGCAGGTCGGACTCATTCCTATGAGGTTAGCGAGTTAACCGCCATTTTGGAGGGGTTGGAGAGATATTGTGGTATCGAACCTCGTGGCAAACGGACGGTGGTTTATGACAGTTACCGAAACCTAGCAGATCAAGCACTCAACCCATTAAAGGTAGGAGTGCATGCGAAGGAACAGTATGCGCAGCCCGATTTTCCGTTCAAACCGTTTCATCCTGATCGTCCAATGAATTGGGTATGGGGTTATTCGTTTTTACAAGAGCGTCCGATTTTGGTTCCAGAGCTGCTCGCATATTACAGTTTGGGCGGCGGGGATGGCTTTGTCTATGAAACTTCCAACGGATGTGCATTAGGCGGAAGTTTAGAGGAAGCGATTTTCCATGCCATTTTGGAGGTGGTGGAGCGTGATTCATTCTTGATGACTTGGTATGCGCAGCTGCCTCTTCCTCGTCTTGACCCTAATTCCGCTAACGATAAAGAATTACAGTTGATGGTCGAACGTGTGCGTGCAGTGGCGGGATATGATCTGTATTTTTTCAACTCGACGATGGAGCACGGGATTCCAAGCGTCTGGGCAGTGGCGAAAAACAGAAAACAAAAGGGGTTGAATCTTATTTGTGCCGCTGGAGCTCATCCGGACCCCATACGGGCGGTGAAAAGCGCGATTCACGAGTTAGCTGGCATGATGCTTGTGCTTGACGAGAAATTGGAGGCAAACCGAAAGAAATATGAGAAAATGTTACACGATCCGTTATTAGTGCAGCAGATGGAGGACCATGGCATGCTGTACGGTTTACCGGAAGCGGAGGAGCGCCTGCAATTTTTGTTGGATGACAATCGTCCGTTGCGAACGTTTGAAGAGGAATTCGAGCGGCAAACGAAGAGTACGGACTTGACTGATGACCTGCGGGGTATTCTTCAGAAGTTTCGACAATTGAACCTCGAGGTAATTGTGGTGGACCAGACAACACCCGTAATTAAACGAAACGGATTATATTGTGTGAAAGTACTGATTCCGGGAATGTTACCGATGACATTTGGGCATCACCTCACCCGCGTGACCGGTCTGGAGAGGGTACTCCGGGTACCTATGGAACTTGGGTATACAAAACAACCGCTCACGCTTGAACAGCTTAATCCACATCCTCATCCGTTTCCATAGGAGGTGGGAGGATGAATCTGGATACATTTTTATACAATCTTCATTTTGATGTCGAAAAGATTGTACCGCCAGATTGGGAGGTCGATTGGGGAGATGCGCCGCTTGCCTATAAGCTGTACCGCAACTTGCCAGTGGTTCCGCTCTCTCCGGAGGTACCGTTAACGCTTGAGGGAAGAGAAGCATCTGGAAAGCTCAATCTAGAAGAAATAGGGCATTTTCTCTGGTACGTTTTCGGCCTTACTCAATTTTGCCAAGCAGACTTTGCCTTGGATTTCACGGAACAAGCGGCAAACCTAATGCAATTGCACCGGCGGTTTGTTCCTTCGGGAGGGGCGTTGTATCCAAATGAATTATACTTGTATTTGAAGATAAAGGATGTTCCAGATGGAGTGTACCATTACGATGTGGCACACCATCGTTTAGTATTGTTGCGGGAAGGTAATTTTGATTCCTATATAACTAGGGCTCTGGGCAATCGTTGTGACGTGTCGGCTTGTTTCGGTATTGTTTTTGTATCGACAATGTTTTGGAAGAATTTCTTTAAATACAATAATTTTGCTTATCGGCTGCAAGGGCTGGATGCCGGCGTGCTAATCGGGCAGCTGTTGGAAGTGGCGAAACAGTTTGGCTTCGCATCGGCAGTGTATTTTCAATTTCTTGATAGGGCGATCAACCATCTGATTGGGCTATCCGGACAGGAAGAGAGTGTATATGCGGTTATTGCATTAACTGTGGAGTCTTCCATCACTTGGTCTGATAACAATAATAACTTAGAAGAAAGTGTTTCTGCCACTGAATTATGCCGAGAATTGCCAGCAGTTCAGCATCATTACTATATTCGGTCGCGGAGGATCATGGACTATCCGATGCTGAGGAAAATGAATGAAGCATCGATGTTGGAATCACCGCGATCATTTCGGCAGATTAAAGGAGAAAAGAAAGGTACTTGTGGGATGCAAGCGGTAGTTCTGCCTTGTGTGAAACGGTTATCGTATGATCTGGCATCCGTCTGCCAGAAGCGATATTCACCAGGCATGGATTTTGTTTTAGGAAAGGTGAGTCAAGAACAATTGGCCATTTTGTTGCAAGAGGCGACGCTTTCTTTCGTGTATCGAAATGATTTAGATGGAGAACATGAGAATCCATCGTCCCGTGTCTCCCTGTATGGCTGTTTTTATAACGTTGAAGATGTTCCAAATGGTGCTTACTTCTATGACAGTACTGTTCATGCGTTAGGACGGATACGTTCTGGAGATTATCGGCACTACCTGCAATACGGAATGTCAATGGACAATGTTAATCTGTTCCAAGTACCGCTCTGTCTACATGTGGTAGGAGACAGGGATCACCTCCAAATGGAATTAGGATATAGAGGATATCGCATTCAACAAATGGAGGCGGGGATGCTCGTGCAACGACTGCTCTTGGTGGCGTCTGCCATAGGGATGGGCGGTCACCCACTTCTCGGATTTGATGTGAACTTATGCGATCAACTTTACAAGATCGATTCGCGAGGAAAAACAAGCTTAATCCAAATTCCAATCGGACCTTATCGTCCTCGCGCTTGGTTAAAAGGGAGTTTGCGCAGTTAGGAGAAACAAGACTTTGGTTTTGTTGCAAAGTAGACATATGGTAGTTTTATAGTTGTTTCCTATTATTAACATAAGAGAGGTCTCCAGTCTTTGCTTTTAACGTTGTCCCGCGAAATCTCTCGCCTCGAAACGGAGAAAGAAGGAGGTATGAATCGGGAAGTTTTTGATTTACAAAAAAAGAACATAAGGGTTGCATAAGCAAGAAGTAGTAGAAAGGCTGGACCGCCCCATCGGTGCAGGGCCGATGTTGCGTTAGAAGAAGAACGGCTTTTACGCAGAAGCTTCTTCGATGGAGATGGTGAGAAGTTTCCGCCTCTCAATGAAATGTAGGTGGGAGATGTTCATTGATGATAGCGTGGTTTTGATTTCCAATGCCAGAACCATAAAAAACCGAAACAGCCAACCAGGCGTTTCCCTGGTTGGCTGTTTTTTGTACGCCCAACAGTCGTGATGTTCGGAGAGGAAGATGGTCGGGTGCGAATGCGAATCTAGCTAAAGCAGTCTCGTCTGATTGGATGAAGAGCTCCGCACTCCGTCCTCCTGCCAGACTTCGGAAGCCATGCAGGCTTCGGCCAGAGCTAGGTCGGATACGGCGTCGTCGGGCGTCACCAGTCCGCTCCAGTTCGGATCTTGGATCATCCGACATAAGTCCAGGAAGCGGGCCTGAGCCATCGCCTCATACCATCCTTGCCGATCAACCAATGACAATGTCCGCTGATACGGCAGGCGGGAAACGAAAGATGAGGATGCACGATCGGACACCGACGCACTAGGAGACAACCGCGATGCGGCCCATGCCCGTACCCGTTCGCCAGCGTCCGCCGCTGGTTGCGTAGGCACGGTGTCAAGCAGGGCGTCGATCTGTTCCGCCTGTTCTGCCGTGAGCATGCCTTCGACGTACAGCCGTTGAGGAATCCAGCCTTCAAGCACAATCCGCCCTTGAGCACAGTGGACTTCCCACCGCGTCGACTCGGGAGCGTCCGCTTCCATTGTAAATCCATGGTAGTACTGAACCGGTACGTACTCGTGCAGGAGTTCGGCGCCTGCCCTTTTGGTCGGCGCTTGCGCTTCCTGTACATGGTCCTGACGCGTGCAGCTGCGGTGAATCACGCTCGCCCACACGCGTGACTGCTCGCCGTTCGCTTCGGTTACAGCAAAACCGCGCGCATCTTCAGGTTCGCCAAACCAGTGCCGGCCGACTTCGAAGAAGTGAACCCCATGTTCGATGAAGATGCCTCCGCTCTGTTCGCGGTTCCAGAACCAATGCCCGGCTGCGACACGGTGTGCGGCGTTGTGGAGACTGGCGTGATGTACACGACCTAACAAATGGTGACGGAGCATCCATTCGACCACTTCCACCAACGGGTTGTAGCGCAAGACTAGGTTGACGGCGAGCGCGCGCTGTTGTTTCGCGGCGAGCCGGACATTGTCTTTCAGCGCCGTTGAAGTCAGTGCCCCAGGTTTCTCCAGCAATAGGTGCTTACCTTGCATCAATGCCAGTTCGCCGAGTGGTTCGTGGAGATGGGGCGGTGTCGTCAAGATCACCACGTCGATGTCCGGATCACGGATGAGTTCGGCCGCTTCCCGATATTCGCGCGGGGCAGCCACATTGGATCGACGGTGGCGATAGGAGGCCAGCACGCGCTGGCGCTTTTCGTCAGTACGGCCAGCGACGGCTATCAATTGAAATTCAGGCAACGGCGCGAGCGCGCCGGCCAAGAACGCGGCAAAAGCGCCTGCGCCGGCAATACCCACGCGGTATGGTGGGAGCGGATAAGGCATGGCGTCTTCTCCTCCTTTATCACGAATGAATCCCTATTAATCTATATTATGTTGACAATTGTATTATACCGCAAAGATGGCCTCTGACGCTCTTCATTTTGCGTCCGTTTCAGCATGGGCGGCACTTAAAGTCGCGAAACGGTAGAATTGTTCCGCAACTGCAGTAGCATTACTAAGCAAACTCGGTGTGATCCACCCAAACGACATCGATGCCGCGGCGATTATACTAAAAAGCATTTTACTTGCCATCATGATGGAATATTATGTATACTATTATTAGCAACCAGATATATTGAGTGCTAACAACTTATCTCTCATCTATTTTTTCATTTCTTTCATTTTTTTCATCATCCATCTGTTTCGGCCTTCATAATATTAAGTAAACCCTATGAAGCTTGAAACTAATGGGAGGGATGACAAAATGAAAGCATTGTTGTTAGCTGGAGGTTTAGGTACACGTCTACGTCCATTAACTGAAAATCTGCCGAAACCAATGGCACCCATTGCGAATCGCCCATGGTTGGAACACCTCATCACCTATCTACATGAACAAGGCGTCGATCAGTTTGTTATAGCCGCGCACCACTGTTCGGATGTGATTCGCCGTTACTTCGGAGACGGACGGCGCTGGGGAGTGAAGATTGAGTACGCTCTCGAACCGTTTCCGATGGGGACGGCAGGAGCTATCAAGAATGCGGAGCGATTGCTCGATGAGCGGTTCCTGGTCGTCAACGCTGACATTGTCCACTTGCCGCAGTTGATTCCTCTTCTTGAGTTTCACCGCCAGCATGGTGGAATCGCCTCTATTGCGCTGACAGAAGTAGAAGACCCTTCTTCATACGGAGTAGTCGAACAGGATGATGCCGGACGGATCTTGCGTTTTATTGAGAAGCCTCGCCCTGAGGAGGCGCCGTCAAATCGGATCAACGCCGGTTTGTACATACTAGAACCGGAAGTCATGCGTTATATCCCGGCGCAACGTGAGGTCTCTATTGAGCGTGAAACGTTCCCGCGTCTGATTCAGGAAAGCGCCGGCGTATATGGTATGGTAAGCCAAGGCTATTGGCGCGACATGGGGACTCCGGCCCGTTACCGCCAGGTTCATTGGGATGTGCTCGACCGACGTTTTCCTCTTTCCATGCAAGGGCGTCAGGTTCAGCCTGGTGTTTGGACAGGGGAAAACGTCGAATTCGGTTCCGGTTCCCTCTTGGTGCCGCCAGTGTTGATTGGGAACAATGTGAAGATAGGAGACCAGGCGGTGATTGGTCCATACGCGGTGATTGGTGATAACTGCCGCATCGGTGCTCGAGTGCATTGTTCGCACTCTATCCTTTGGGATCGTTCAGTCGTGCGTGAGGGCAGCCGTCTCAGCAACAGCATTTTCGGGTATCGGACCGTGGCGCCTGCCGGCGAGGTATTCAATAATTCCATTATCAACCAACCGAAAGAGGTGATGCAGGCATGAAGCGGATCGCATACGTCAGTACATTTCCACCGCGTCGTTGCGGCATCGCCACATTCACCGAGCATCTTCTCAACAGCGTGCGCATCGCGGGCGAACGGCGCGATGTTGATCCGGTGATTGTACTCTATAACGAAACCGATGGCGATTCGGCCTATCGAAACGATCCGAAGTTCTGGCCTTTACCGGCGCAGGACCGTGCGGCTTACACGCAGATGGCGGAACAGGTCAACCGCAGCGATGTCTCGGTGGTGGTCCTGCAGCACGAGTTTGGCATTTTCGGAGGCGAAGCGGGTGAATACATACTCGACTTCGTCCATGCCCTGAAGAAGCCGCTCGTCACGACGTTTCACACCATCTTTGCCGATCCTCAACCGCCTTATCGCCGTATTCAGCAACAAATCGCTGATGCGAGCGACGCTATCGTGGTTATGAATCGTCAGGCGATTTCGTATCTGACCAGAGCGTTTAACTTGCCGGAGCGTAAAATCTTCTACATTCCGCATGGTGCACCGGAGCCGAGTGGCGAGGATCGGGATCTCCTCCGCCGCCGCCTGGGATTCGAGGGGCGCAAGGTCATGTTCACCTTTGGATTGCTCAGTCGCGGCAAAGGCATCGAGTCGGTGATCACTGCCTTGCCGGGAGTGGTCCGCGAAGTGCCAGAGACTCTATACGTCATTGCAGGACAGACACACCCTGAAGTGAAAAAGCGCGAAGGGGAAGCCTACCGCGAGGAGTTAAAGGAGATGATCCGTCGCCTTGGGCTGGAGGCGAACGTACGGATGATTGATCGCTATTTCAGCGAGGAGGAACTGATCGACTACTTGACAGCGTGTGATCTTTACGTCACCCCATATCCGGGAATGCAGCAAATTACCAGCGGCACCTTGGCCTATGCGGTTGGCGTGGGTCGTCCGGTTCTCTCGACGCCATATGAACATGCCCGTGACCTGCTGCGCGGATGTGAGGAACTGTTGTTGCCGTATGGCGACACTGCCGCTTGGGAACGGCAACTGCGGCGGCTGTTAGCGGATGAAGCAACTATGCGGCAATGGGAGGAGAAGGTCAGACAGATCGGTGCAGCGACGCACTGGCCACACGTTGGCGAACAATACCTGAAACTGTTTGCGAAGCTCTGCAGCGAAACGGACGATGATGCAAAGGCTGCAGAGCGGAGTGAAGGAGAGGTGAAGCCTATTGTCCCCGTCAGTCGTTAAGTTCGATCATCTGGAACGCATGACTGACGACACGGGGTTGCTCGAGCATTGCCTCGGGCGCATCCCGCGCAGGCAAGAAGGTTACTCGACCGATGACAACGCGCGCGCCATCTGGGCGTGCATGGAGTGGTTGGATCTGCTTAGAGACGATGAGTCCGTGGAACGACGAAGACTATACCAGCTGCTGGATCGGTACTTGGCCTTCTTGCTTTGGGCGCAAAGGGAGGACGGCTGGTTTCAGAACAACTTTTATTTTAACCGGATGCCGGAATCGGAGTCGCGCTCGGATGACTGTCTGGGCCGCTCCCTATGGGCGGCGGCAGCGGCGTACTTGAATCTCGAAGACGCTGCCCGGCGTCGCGTGGTCGCCGAGATCCTGCGCCGGGCGCTTTCGGCCAGCGGCGAGTTGCAGTTTTTGCGCGGCCAGGCCTGGGGTCTCGCAACTTGCTGCCTGCTGTTGTCTAAGCACAGAGACGGATCGGATTTGCCTTCCGGTGTGGCCGAGGCCGACCTTATAAATCTAGCGGACGTGTTCGAGCAGAGCTTGCTCGATGCTTACCGCATGCACAGGACTGATGACTGGCGGTGGTTTGAGCCGCAAATCACCTACGCCAATGGGCTATTGCCGTGGGCGCTGTTTGTGGCCTATCGGTACCACGAACGAGCAAAGACGCTAAAAGTAGCCAAAGAGAGCCTCGACTTCCTAGTGGATAAGATGAGCGGCCGCGACGGTGTCATCCGTCCCATCGGCAATCACGGTTGGTGTGACGGCCATCGGCGTGCGGACTGGGACCAACAGCCCATTGACGTGATGAAATTGGCTTTGGCTGCGCGCGAGGCCTATCGGGTGTTGGAAGACGACGCGTACCGAGAAGTCGTTCGCCGCTGTCGCGATTGGTTTTACGGGGACAACGACCTCGGCATCCCCCTCGCCGATCCGAGCGACGGGAGTTGCTGTGACGGCCTTACCCCGGACGGGCCGAATCTGAACCGGGGCGCTGAGTCGACACTTTCCTATCTATTGACGGAAGCCATGGCACAATCCTTGCAATTGGAGGTGGTTCTCGATGAGCTTTTCGATGGCAAAACAATCCGTTCTGCCGCCGCACGTGTTTAAGGAGTATGACATTCGCGGGCGCGCAGGAGAGGAACTGGACGAGAATTTTGCCTACTTGTTAGGAGCGGCGTTTGCAGAAATGGTCCGGCAAGCCGGTGAGCAGAAGGTGGTGGTTGGCCATGACAACCGCATCTCTTCGCCGGCATTACACCGTGCACTGATTGCAGGGCTTAGCCAGGCGTCATGCCGGGTGATCGACATCGGTCAGGTGACGACTCCGATGTTCTACTACAGCCTTGAGTACACCAATGTGCCGTGCGGCATCATCGTCACTGCCAGCCATAATCCGGGCGATGAAAACGGTTTTAAGATTGCGATGAATAAAACTACTATTTATGGCGAGCGCATCCAGGAACTGCGGCGGACGATGGAACGGATTCTCCGCTCACAAGGGATCAACCGCAGCGACTCGTGGAAGGAAGGATATGTGGAGGCGCTTGACATCGAGCCGGCCTATCTGCAAATGCTGCAAGACAAGATCCAGTTGGGTGCGCGCAAGCTCAAGGTAGTGGTTGATTGCGGCAATGGGACCGCTTCGACGATTGCACCGAAAGCCTTGGAGGCATGGGGGTGCGAGGTCATACCTTTGTATTGCGAATCCGACCCGACATTCCCTAATCACCATCCGGATCCGGTGGTGCCGGAAAATCTGAAGGATTTAATTGACGTGGTGCGACGGGAAAAGGCGGATCTCGGTGTGGCATTTGATGGCGACGGTGACCGGCTGGGTGTTGTCGATGAGGAAGGAAACATTCTTTGGGGCGACCAACTGATGATTTTATTCTGGCGCGAGATTCTTCGCCGCTATCCGGGAGCTGAAGCGCCGGTTGAGGTCAAGTGTTCTCAGGCGTTGGTTGAAGAAATCAAACGGCTTGGTGGCAAACCGTTCTTCCATCGCACTGGCCATTCACACATCAAGGCGACGCTGCGCAGCCGGCCAGAGATTCCGTTTGCAGGAGAAATGTCCGGACATCTGTTCTTTAATGACGAGTTCTACGGCTATGATGATGCCCTGTACGCGGCGGGGCGGCTGTTGCGCATTCTCTCCAACGATGACCGCAAGCTGTCGCAGTTGTTTGCCGACGTGCCTCGATATCACGCCACTCCGGAGACGCGTGTGCCTTGTCCGGAAGAGCAGAAGGCGGAAGCCATCGCCGCGGTCAAACAGCGGTTTGCGAGCATTAACAAGGTCGTAGACGTGGACGGTGCCCGCATCCAGTTCAGAGACGGTTGGGGGTTGGTGCGTCCGTCGAATACGCAGCCTATCCTTGTTCTGCGAGCCGAAGCCACGTCACCGGAGGCATTAGCCGATATCAAGCAGCAGCTGGCTGACGTACTCGGCGAGCCGCCGCTTAACTTGACCATCCCGTGGTGATGCAGATCGCGATTGAAGTCGGATCGCAATTCGTATCGGCGCCGACCTGAACGGTCCATGCTGTTCGGGTCAGCGCTGTTTTGTTTTCTTGGTAGTTATAATTGAGGAGGCAAACCAAAAATGTTTCCATCATAAGTTGCTATACTTTTGTTGTTCAGAAGATGGCTAAATAGGTTTACTGTAAATTATATAAAAATAAAAATAATGAGCGTCATGGTTGAAAGTAAGAAAAGACTTTGAAACCATTAAGTTTTGTTCAAATATTTGTCATAGATTTGGAAGTGTAAGCGTTACAATCAAAAAATTAAATAAAAGTTCATAAGTTTTTAGGCTAGCATCGTTTACAATATATACGTGAAAATCATCACGAATAAATATATAAAAATAATATTCATCATGTTGGATTGTACATCACAGAAAGGAAGGATCCATCTTGGGGATATTATCGGTTAGTGGAATCATTATTCGATTTTTATTAGGTGGAGGAGCGGTCGTTGCTTCTACCATCGTTTCAAGAAAATTAGGATCAAAAATGGGAGGAATTTTCGCGGCATTTCCCGCTGTATTTTTCGCGGCGTTATTGACACTTCGGTTAGATGCAAAAGGCAGCGAGTTAGTGGAAAAGTCGATTGTTTTATCCCAAGGGGCTATTGTTGGGATGTTCATAAATATTATGTGTGCAATAGCGGTCGTTTATCTTTGTACGAGAAAAGGTTGGAAACGCGGGCTTACACAATCGCTAGCTGGATGGTTTCTTGTTTCTATTGTTTATGCTTTTATTTCAACATATTTCTAAGTTATTAAGGTGATCGTTATGGATGGACGTGATTTATTTTTCCGCTTTTTATTTGGTGGCTCTGCAGTTGTACTAAGTTATGTAACGGCAAAACTGTTGCCATGGGAAGTAATTGGAGGAATTTTTGCGGCATTCCCAGCTGTTATGGTCGTTGCCGTGATGATGGTTGGCATGAAGTATGGATCTAAAGAAGCGGCAAAAACAGCGCAAGGATCTGTTTACGGAATGATCGGTTGTTTGATTTGTGTATTAATGGTATTATTTTCCTTACAACTTACACACAATTGGTGGGTAAGTTTTATTTTTGGTCTAATTGCATGGCTTGCAAGTTCGTCATTCCTTGTATACATGCGAGATCATAAAAATATATCAAAATCGGAACAATGATAAAGAGGCGGCAGAACAAAAATCATGAGCAGCGAAGATAGAAGCCTGGCATGATACGAACATGCTGGGCTTTTTTTGTGTCATGAAAAATTAACGCCTTCCAAAAAACGTTCTTTTCAAAAAATCGAATGATAAGGGTTCCTCCAAAACTGTCGTATTCAGAAATCAGGATATATTCAGTATACATCCTGATTTTTAGTATCCATTAGAAGTTGTGCAGATATCAAAGCCGAAATTCATTGATTGATTGTACGGAATGCATCCTAGATCTGTCATTTGAGATGCCATGTCGGTTCTCCAGCAAATATACAAAACATATAACAAACGATATAAATAATTTTACATTTTGTCCAATGAATGGGGTTATTTGATTATATACAATAATATATAAGTTTTAGTATTCATAACACCAAAGAATCGATCTAATAAAGGAAATGTACCAAAATGGCTAAACTGAGGCATCGATGAAGTGAAAGAGGTTCCAGGAATGAATCGAGCAATTGGCCTGTATTGGTTTAAATAGTGAGAATAGTGTTTGTCGCCCAGCACTTTCTCCAAAAAACCGGCAGGCAGAGTCATTGCATTAACTGCTCTGGCGGGCAGGGCACCCCTCCCTATATTGTTCTCACGTATCTGTCAAGTCCGATTGCTGAAGCTCGGAAACAAGGAAGCGATGTGCCGCCAATACCTCATGCCCGATCGGGGCGCATTAGCAAAATCTGTTTTTGAAGATGCCAAAGTATGTATGGCCATCAATGCTTTGAGGGAATGGCACAAAGATGTACTGTGGAACCGTATGAAAAACGGGAATTTACAAACTGGCAGTTCAGATATGTATTCCTTCCACTTCAGGGATCAGAAAGAAATTGGGAGTGGGATTTTGCTAAAATTCTAAACGGTAGCCATTGATTGAAAATCGCCATCCTACTTTATATACTCCGGAAGCGGTTGTTGCTGGAAGGTTGAGCCTAAATCAGCCCGTTGATATCATAACTACAAAGGCAACTTAATTATTCAGAATATTCTAACTAAAAATGAAACTACTGTTGGCACAGATGCTGTCCTAGTTCTTTTTAATCCATCAATAAAAAGAACGATTTCTGTAAGAGCCCCACTTATATGGGTGTAGATTACAATCCAGTTGAGGGAATGAAAGTACGGAGAGAAGTCATCACTGTCCTTTCGCGTGGAACCTGTATTATTCAGAATAAGACATTTGTAGGGCAAGAAGGATATGGAAGAAGCCAGAAATATTCTTGATCTTAAAAAATCAAGTAATAGGGGTGAAATGAATATGGGCGACAAAGTGAAAACTAAGTTCATTCATCATACGATGTTCGCGGGGATGAAGCGATTGAGGTGCATAAAGTCAAAGGATTGACGTAAAGTAAAAAAATCAGGTGTCTAAGTTGTGCGTTTGCAAGAAATATTTTTGGCCCTTATTTCTGCGCGGAACAAGCCTCGCAATCATGAAAAAGCAAACGGATGTTAATATTGTTTTTACGAATCGAGTTGGAGTAGAAGCTTCTTGAAACATGGCGAAGTTTTACGGACAATCCTGTTTAACAGACCTACGTGGTAACATCATGGCTATTAAGAGCCGTGATCAAGACGAAGTTACCATTGAAGCAATCAATCAGCAAGTCATTCAAGAAGTATGCGATGCACGGAACTTAATCGAGATCGTCATCCCGAAACATACATGAGACTTCAAATGATTTAAAAAAAGGGGGGTTTTGATGAAAACGCAGATTGAACAAAATGGTATTGTAACCCTAACAGAAGAAGTGGCTAAAAGATTGAGTGGAAGTGAGTTGTGGAATGATGATTTGCGACCGACAACACTGAAGGAACATTCATGGAGAGGCCTAAACTTTGCTACTTTGTGGATCGGTATGTGTTTATGCATTCCTTCCTATACTATGGCCAGTGGTATGATTGCTCTAGGCATGAACTGGTGGCAGGCAGTTGGAACTATTTTTCTCGGCAATGTGATTGTCCTCATCCCCATTTTATTAAATTCACATGCCGGAACAAAATTTGGAATTCCGTATCCTGTTTTTGCACGGCTTTGGTTCGGAGATAAAGGAGCACACATTCCAGCCTTGGCCCGCGCGATTGTAGCCGCTGGATGGTTCGGGATTAATACGTGGATTGGAACAGGTGCGATTGATACATTGTTAGCAGCCTCATTTTCTGCTTGGAGAAACTTACCTGGTCATACGGCTATCGTATTTGTTTTCTTTTGGGCTCTGAATGTAGGGGTTGCTTATAAAGGCCCCGAGGCCATTAAAAGACTAAGTTCCATAGCTGCTCCTGTCGTGGGCATCTCTTCAATCATTCTCCTCGTCTGGGCGTTCACTCATTCGGGAGGTTGGGGACCTATTTTAGAGCAGCCATCGAAATTCAAAACCACTGGGGAGTTTTTAAAAGTATTTTTTCCAGCCCTAACAGGCGTTATTGGTTTCTGGGCTACACTTGCTTTGAATATTCCTGACTTTTGTCGTTACGCTAAAAGTCAGAAATCACAAATGGTTGCTCAAAGTTTCTCTCTTCCAATTACGATGACTGTCTTTTCTTTCATTGGAATAGCAGTTACATCAGCAACTGTCGTCATTTTCGGCCAAGCGATTTGGGATCCTGTACAACTGCTTGCTAAGTTCCCGCCATTTGTTATTCTTTTGGGAGCCATTGTGATTGTTATTTCTTCCCTAACCATTAACATTGGGGCTAACATTGTAGCTCCCGCCCGCGCTGTTGAGAATTTATACCCGAAACGAATTACGTTTGGAATAGGTGTTCTTATTACCGGGCTGTTTGCTATTTTGTTGCAGCCATGGTATATCATGTCAAACTTTGGAAACTATATATTTGGTTGGCTCGGAACATATGCTGCTTTACTTGGTCCGATTGATGGCATTGCTATTGCAGACTACTGGCTTGTTCGCCGGAAACAATTGGATCTTAAAGAGTTATATGAACCTAATGGTCGTTACAATTACGCTACCGGTTTTAATAAAAACGGAATTTATGCTCTTGTGATCGGCGTAGTCATCCCTGTACTAGGCTTACTAATTCCAGGCCTTCGCTTTCTCTGGGATAATGCTTGGACGTTCGGATTATTTATTGCTATTGGTGTCTATACCTATTTAATGAAAGGGGACAAAAGCGTTCTAAGAGAAGGTGAATACGAGAAAATTACGATTATAGAAAATACTACTTATGATGTAAAAAGAAATCTGATAGAAACAGAACTTACAAAATAGCAGAAGCATAATACGAACGGATGCGTTAATTGAGCAAGACGAAAAAATCAATTTACAAATGTCATAAAAAATAAAAAATGGTAGCAAGAACGTTGCCGGTTTTTTGCCTGTCTTCTGTTTGAGTTATTCGATCTGCCGTTACAGCATAAAACAATGAGGATGAACAAGGCTGCATCCTTTTAAAGATGGTTTTTTATATAGTCAGCGGTCTACGCATGCTGAGTGCGAGTGTGTAGCAAAGCTCGTGCAAAAAGAGGAAGCAGGCACCTTGTGTGGTGCCTGCTTCCTTATTTCATGGTAGCCTTTAGAGAGCTGTATCAATGTGCTACTTAATCCGCTTAAGCACACGCAGTTTGCTTTCTTGTTCCAATGAGCGAAGGGGAAGGGTTTCTAAAATTTGATCTTTCCGTTTTTTGGATCCGTCGTATGTAAAACTTCTCTTCTATTTCCTAAACTTGACTTATTTATACTCGTTTGTCAATAATAAATAGGGACATAAAGATAAAAACGTAAGCGAGTTGAGGGGGAATTGAACATAAACAGTCTTTTGCAATGCGTTCAAGATGCATACGCGGCATTGACAGGGTTAAGCATTATTATGTTTGATTTGCAGCATCAGCCAGTCACGAAAGTTTCCAATGTTACAGAGTTGGCAGAGCTTGTGTTGTTTTCCCCGGATGGAGTGGAAAAACTGTGTCCTTCCATCTGCATTTCGGAGAACGGTACGCAGTGGCGGCGGCCAATGATTGTTCAGACAGGATATTGGGGAGTTAAAGCGATTGTTGCTCCGGTGTTTGTGGAACAGAGAGTAGAGTATTGGATCTGGGCGGGAGCGTTTATTGAGGAGAAGACGAAGCTGGTCATCGGAGAGCAATGTGCCCATGTTCCTAATTCTGAAGCATGGATTCCGGCAATTGAACAAGCAATAGAGCAACCGATATCGGCGGTGGAACAAAAGCTTCATGATATTGAAAAAATGTCATTAGTATGTAGCGAGCTAATTCACAGCGACAGACAAAAACAACAATACGAACGTTATTTTCGTTTGCTGGATTCGGCAGCTGACCGCGTGCAGCAGATTTCGCTAAACGTAGATGATTTTCTACATCTATTGCAAAGAATAGATGATCATATTGACTTTTTGCTGTACATACAGCAACGGGACCGCGAGTGGATGGTTGCCAACGCTGTTGGCGAGAAAGCAGAACGGATGTGTGGAAAACCGTTCAAAACCGCTTTTCCTCCGCTGTCAGACTCCCCATATCCACCTAGTGTCTCTTGTTTTGAAAATGCGGCATTAGATCCGCGCTTTTCGTTTTTTGTCACACACGGAATTAGACCTAAAGTTGTTTTGGCCTACCCGATTTTACGGGGTGAGGCAATAGAAGGATGGATTGTGATGGGCAGCGAAACAACCAGTTCGTTGCCAAAAGCCGCAGCTCCGATTGGTTCCATTATGATCAAGTATTGGAGTTTATATACAAAATGCGAGTCTGCTTACGTCAAAATGGACCGCCATTTCATGAGGCTATCGATGCTCATCGAAATAGGCCGGGCGATGAACGTAGTGAAAAACAATGAGAAAATTTTGCGGATGATGACTGATTTTGTGGCAGAGTTGGCCTATGGTAATTTTGTATTTACAGTGCTAAAGGACCGGAACAGAAACATTAAAGTGTATGGCGGTGCGGCTCCTGAAAGGGAATTTGCAGAATATTACGAAGATGTTTGTCATCGTTATTTCGAGGCAGAGGGTAAGTGGTCCAACAATATACCGACATTGCAGGCAACAAAGCTGGGAACAATAATGGAAATTCCGTTTTTTGTTCACGAACAGCTGCATGGAGTAATGTCTGTACATATGAAACATTTAGAAGATACGAAAGAGGCAGAAGCGTATGTAACCGCCCTTATAGGCGTCGGTACGATGATGATGAAACAAAACTATGATTATATGCCAAAGCAGGAATTGAATATCGACATGCTTGCGGAACATCTAACCGCCCGGGAGATGGATGTACTCCATTTATTGGTTCAAGGATGCAGCAACCGTGAAATCGCGGATCAGCTGTTTATTAGCATTCATACCGTGAAAAATCATATCACAAATATTTTCCAAAAAATTGGGGTGAACGACCGCTCACAGCTTATTGCTCTTGTTTATCAGCTAAACCATCGGAAAGAAAATCAATTGGGAACATCATTCGGTACAAGATCGATGAAATGATGTTCCTTTTTTATTTTTTATACAGGAATTGGAATTGAATAAAGTTTATATTATAATATTTATAGTAAATAAGAACTATATCTTTAGTCATATAAGGCGTCAATAATACGATGAAATAATATTTCAAGATGTTTTTCCTTGCGAAGGAAACGAGCTATATGTTTGGAGGTTGTCACTTTTGCAGGCAAAGGTGTCATGTAACACATGGAAATAAGAGGAATACAGATGAAAAATGGAACAATGATCAAAAACATTTCGGTCACGAAAGATGCGGACATTGTGAAAGCCATGGAGATTACGGAACGGATAGCAAGTGGCATGGGGTTTTCATCGCGTGATTGCCTGTTTCTCCGATTGGCGACGGAGGAAGCATGCACAAACGCGTATGAATATTGCCAAAAAACCAATCAACTGCCTTTTAAAGTATTTTGGAAAGGGGAAAGGCAACATTTAATTATTGTCGTGAAACAACGCGGAAAGAAATTTGCCATCAAAAGAGAGGATGGGGTCAATAGAGGCTCGCGCGGCAGAGGATTGCAGCTAATTGCTCATATTGTTGACCACGTTTATGTCAAACAAAGAGGAAATTATGTTTTGTTTTATATGTGCAAATGCAAGAAAAATGAGCGATGGTTGGGGGAATAGAATGATGAGAACGAAACATGGAGCTATTCATGTTTTCACTTGGAACGAAGACATTACATTAAACAATACGGAACAGTTTCGCAAAGCGATGGCAAAGCTGATTGAAGAGCCAGCCGACCATCTTATATTAAATATGGAGCAAGTGAAATACATTAATAGCGCGGGCCTCGGCATTATTGCCGATGGAGTGATGACGGCGAGAAAACAGCAAAAAGAGCTGGTCGTTGCCGGTGTTCAAGGTTCCCTTCAGGAAATTTTTCGTATCGTTAAGTTTTCTTCTTTTATTAAACTGTTTAAAACAGAAAAAGAGGCAATACATTATTTCGTGGAGAATGACAACATATGATTGGCAAGTTTTTAGAAAAAATAGAGAAAGAAAAAGGTTTTACATTAAAGGAATTACTGCAGCTTTTCGAAGAGCGAAACGTGCTCTGCAATAAAGCGGATCAAGTGTATTGGATCGCAACTTTGGCGGAGAGGCGGTTTATTTTTATTTCCGCATCCTGTGAAAAGATGTACGGGCTGCCGCCTGAAGCTTTCTATCAAGATGCAGAGCTATGGAAAAAAGTCGTTTACTTGGAAGATAAGGAAAAGCTGGAAAAAACGAGGTCCGTTCTTTGGAATGGGGAGAGTGTTGAGCAGGAATACCGCATTGTCCATCAGCAAAACGGGATGGTCCGCTGGGTTCTGGAGCAAGCGTTTCCTGTTTTCGGTGAAGCCGGGAATGTAGCGATGATAAGTGGAATTATTACCGATATTACTAAAATAAAAAAAATGGATGAGCAGTTGCTGATGGCAGAAAAAGTATATGAACATACGCAGCAGGCGCTATTGATTACTGATGCACAGTTAGTGATTCAATTGGTTAATCCCGCTTTTACGAACATAACAGGATATGGAGCGGATATCATCGGTAAGTCGTTTCATGTGTTGTGTGCCGGCTATTATGATGAGCGGTTTTACAGCACTGTGAAGAAAACGACGATCGAAAAAGGAAAATGGGCCGGAAAGATGCGGTGGCGGCGGAAAAACGGGAAAGCCTATGTTCAGCAAACGACCGTTACGGCCATTCACAACCGCGAGGGGAAGATTATTTTTTATCTTTTTTTGCTTGCCGACATGCGGCAAAACAAAAAAGCGGCAGTCACTGTAAAGGCAGATTTAAAGCTGGCGAGGGAAGTGCAAAAACGTGTGCTAAGCAAACCGTTGACGGCCAACCGTATTAATATTTACGGAATGTATATTCCTTCACGGGAATTAGGGGGCGATATGTATGCCTGGTACCGAATCGATGAAGAACGATATGGAATTTTTTTGATGGATGTCATGGGACAAGGAACGGCCGCATCGCTCATTTGTATGTCGGTCCGCTCTTTACTCAACGGAGTGATTCGCAAAGGTATTGATCCGCAAGAAGTATTTGGAGAGTTAAATAAACATATGCGGCAGCTGTATCATGAAAATGGACGAATGATGTATTATTTTACAGCTATTTATGTGCTGGTAAATACGAAGGAAAGATTTATTGAGTACGCTTCGGCAGGGCACCCTCCTGGATTTTTATTCCAGAGAAACGGTTTGGTGGAGGAGCTGGATCAGGGGTGTGCGCCGATTGGGTTACTGCCGCATCTTTACGTAGAAACCGGTAAGCTGCATTACGAGCCGGGAGCAACACTGGTGTTGTATTCGGACGGTGCGATCGAAGGAGCCAGCCGTTCAGTTTGCACAAATATCGAAAGGTTTCGTGAACAATTAAAGCCGCATATTCATTTAGACAGCAAAACCATGATAAAATTTATTCATAACCAGTTTGAAGAAAAAAGGGAGTTTCCGGATGATCTTTCGGTGGTGGTGGCAAAATTATGGTAAATTACTGTTGCCAATGAGAAGGTGATCAAGTATCCTGAAGAAAATCTCACTTCCATGAATCGGATCCATTAGGAGTGAATACATTATTAGTAATGAAGGAAAAGATAGGGGGATGGCATATTAATGGTGAAAAACCCGGCGGGATTTTGGAAGCGGTTAGCGGCTAATTTATTAGATGGCATCATTGTCGGTATTCCTATTTCGTTGATCGGATATTTGATTACGAACAGTTGGGAGGAAAACTGGTTTACTTCATTGGCGAACATTGTTTATGCTTTAGTAGTGCCAGCGGTTTGGTCTGGATATACGGTAGGAAAAAGGCTGTTAGGCATTCGCATCGCCAAAGTCAATGGTGGAAAAGTCGGAATCGGAACGATGTTTTTACGGTCCGTTGTCGGTGGGCTCGTTTATGTCATCACACTTGGCATCGGGGTGATTATTAGCGCAATTATGGTGGCGGCGCGCGAAGACAAACGCTCGATCCATGACTTTATTGCTGGAACGTATGTGACAACGGAGAAGCCGGCATAATTGGATATTGTAATGAACATAAAAAAGGGTGTCTAAGACAATAGACACTCATTTTTTATTACACAGGATATAATTGTAAAAAAATGACTGGTTATTTTTCATAACAGCGGAGAAAAAATTGACAGATCTGATCGATCGATTCTTGGTTAGTTAGCTTACAGAGGATGTCAAACAGCAAATCTTATCCCAGATTGAAGGGTGGTTATATTTATCGAGAGATGAGCGATATCGTCCTTTTTCCGAGAGCGCTGGGGAAAATTCCACCAATTGCTTGCGCAAATAATTAAGGAAGGTCAATGAGCATGATCGAATCAGACATAGGCAACAAGTTTTTCAAATAAGTTGCTTATGTCTATTTTTATGTTTTGAAAATTATATACATAAGTTAATAAATATTGTAAATATACTTTTATGAGCGATAGAATAAATATTTAGTTTATATTTTTAATATTCTAACAAAAAAGTTTTTGCATTTCTTCTTTTTTTGATGTTAATATTAAAATAAATATAAATATTCTTTCTAATTTTTGTGAAGCGCTTACAAATAGATGGACGACAAGGGGAGATTGGCTATGCAGCAACCACAAGAATTACGGAGAGAATTAAAAAGCAGGCATTTATTTATGATTGCGCTTGGGGGAGTGATTGGTACAGGGTTATTTTTAGGTTCGGGTTACACGATACATGAAGCAGGACCAGGAGGAGCAATTGTCGCCTATTTATTCGGCGGGCTTGTTATGTATTTAACGATGCTATGTCTCGGGGAATTAGCCGTGGCATTGCCGGACGCGGGGTCTTATCAAACGTACGCGACAAAGTTTATTTCGCCAGCAACAGGATATTGCATCGGTTGGCTGTCTTGGCTAAACTGGTCGGTTACGGTAGGGATTGAGTTGCTCACGGTAAGTATTTTGATGAAACGTTGGTTTCCAGACGTTCCATCTTGGGTTTGGTGCGTTATTTTTGCGGTGCTGTTGTTTTTGATTAACGCCTTATCGACACGCAGTTTTGCGGAAGTTGAATTTTGGTTTTCAAGTATTAAAGTAGTAACAGTGATATTGTTTATTATTTTGGGATTAGCTGCGATGTTTGGCATTATTAGCATGAAAAACGGCCAACCAGCGCCAATGCTTTCCAATTTTACGGACCATGGTGGGCTATTTCCAAAGGGGCTTGGTGCTATTCTTGTGACAATGATCGTTGTTAATTTTTCGTTCCAAGGAACGGAATTGGTTGGTGTTGCGGCGGGAGAAAGCAAAGAGCCGGAAAAAACGGTGCCAAAAGCGATTCGCAACACGGTATGGCGCATTTTGCTTTTCTTTGTTCTAGCTATTTTTGTGCTTGCCGGGCTGTTCCCGTGGGAAAAGGCAGGTTTAGTTGAAAGCCCGTTCGTTGTTGTGTTTGATAGTATCGGAATCCCGTATGCGGCGGACATTATCAATTTTGTTATTATTACGGCAGTGTTATCGGTTGCCAATTCTGGCCTATATGCCACATCGCGTGTATTATGGTCGATGTCACGCCAAGGGATGGTTAGCCCGTTTTTTAGCAAACTATCGAAAAACGGTGTTCCGATTAACGCGCTTATCGCAAGTATGGTAATTGGATGTCTTTCCTTATTATGCAGCATTTACGCGGAAGATACGGTGTATGTTTGGTTAACGTCGATTGCAGGATTTGGCGCTGTGGCGGTGTGGGCGTCGATCGCTTTATCCAATTATTTAGGAAGAAAAGCATTTCTTCGCCAAGGTGGAGACGTTCGTGAACTAAAGTATAAAACACCGCTTTATCCATTTGTTCCGCTTCTTGCTTTTGCATCCAATCTAGTCATTATTATCAGTCTTGCGTTTATTCCAAACCAGCGCATGGCTCTATATTGCGGCATCCCATTTATCGTTGCTTGCTATGTTTATTATCATCTTGTGGCAAAAAGACGAATGAAGGAAATACATAGGGATCAAACAATAAACGCTAGAGAAGGCGTAAGAGCATGACACAAAGGTAAACGAAGTATACTAGCGGAGGATAAGCATATCTTTCCTCTTTTTCCCATACACATAAAACGAAAAAGATGAAAATGGGGGAGGGGGAAGATATGCAATTTTATTATGGTCAGCAAATGCCGCTGCGTATTTTAGACGAAGCGGAATTTTGGAAGCATCAAGAGGAGGAGCATACGGTTGTTATTCGCGAGCTTGTTAGCGGCTTAGAGCCATCTTATGTCGAGGCGCTGAAAAAATGGGAAGAAGCGCTTTCTGCGACACATCAACAAGTAGTAAGGTACATTGAGTCGGTCATTCGCACGGGATATTACGTTCCTTATCAGCTTTACCAACAAGTGCTGCAGTTAGTATCTCATTGTTTGCGGCAAAGCCTTGATTTTATTAAGCTATGTCAACAAATAAAAACAGAAAGCAAAGTTGTAAGCAAAAATCCAACGGCAAAAGTGGTGCTGAACCATATTATTCGTGAGTCAGAATATTTTATTGGCATTGCGCAATTGTTATTATACGGAAAATAAGGAATGCCTATTCGCTTCGGATAGGCATTTTGCGTGTTTGGAAACGAGTAGAGAAAATAAGTGCTCAAGGCGAGAGCAGCAATGAAAAAATAATTCCCGGACATAAAGGTTAATATTTTATGGCTTGTGATTATTATACTAAAAAACAAAAAAAGAAGTGAATATGCCTTTTATATGAGTTTTATTATTGGGAAATTCTTCATAAAATTTATTTCAATAGAATAAAAGGAAATGATATAATTAATAGGAAATTTGTTTATATACAGAAAAAAAAGGGGGGAGAGGGTTGTCGTTACATAGTTATATTTTACGCACGATGTTCATTGTCATTCCTGGTACCGCTTTAATAATCATTGGTGTATGTTTAGGAAATGGCCTCCATGGCGCGGCGTTTTGGCGGACATTTTCGATTACGGTATTACTTGGAGCCATTGTTGGGGTCATTTCCGCTATGTTGAATTATCGGCGATTTATCGCCCCCATTGCTATTATCAATTATCATTTAGACAAAATGACAAATGGAGATTTGTCCACACGTGTTCCTATGAATGAAGTAAGACAATTAAAGCCGATTGCGCTCTCGCTTAATAACATGGCCAAAGCGTGGCAGGAAGTCATCACCATCATTCAGCGCCATTCCGACGAGATGGCGCAATTTTCCGGACAGTTAACAGCCATCGTAGATCAGACGACGAAAGCAACGGAGCAAATTGCGTCAACAATGGAAACTATTTCCTTAAATTCAGAACAGCAGGTGAAGACGGTGCAAGAAACGTCGTTAGCGATGAACGATATCTCCGATACGCTTATGCAAGTGGCGGCGAATACGAAGCACGTATCAACGAACGTAAATGAAACATCGGCAAAAGCGCAATCCGGAAAACAGTCGATTTCGCAAATGCAAGAGCAAATGCAGTTTATTTATGAGCATGTCCAATCGCTTGGACAAGTTATCAAAGGTCTTGGAGAGCGTTCGAATGAAATCGGTCAAATTACGCAAGTGATTACAGGCATCGCTTCGCAAACGAATTTACTTGCTTTAAATGCGGCGATTGAGGCGGCAAGAGCCGGGGAGCAAGGAAAAGGGTTCGCCGTTGTGGCGGATGAAGTCCGCAAATTGGCGGAACAGTCTGCTCAGTCCGCACAGCAAATTTCGCAGCTGATCGGCTATATCCAAGAAGAAACAGAAAAAGCGATCGAATCGATGGGAACAGTAGTTAGCGAAGTATCACAAGGGCTCGATGTTGCGCAAACGGCTGGACAATCGTTTGAACAAATCCGCCAATCCATCAGCGAAGTCAATGCCCAAATCGAACAAGTATCCACAGCGATCGAGCAAATGACGGAAAACGCGCAACGGGTAGCCACATCCATTGAGGACATGACAGAGATTGTGGAACAATCTTCTTACGGAGCAGCGAATATTTCGGCGGCGACACAAGAACAAATGGCATCTATGGAAGAAATTGCTGCCTCCGCCTCATCGTTAAGCAAAATGGCGGAAGATATGCAAACGATGTTAAAGCGGTTTACGGTATAAAACTATTTACATTACTTGATAAACGTGTTAATATTAAGAAAAATTAAATGGCTTTGTCGCTTATCTACTAGGGGAGTCCAATAGCTTGGACTGAGAAAAGAACGCGCTTAAGTTCTTTGACCCTTTGAACCTGATCTGGGTTATGCCAGCGTAGGGAAGTAGATAGCGGAAGTGTATGTGTTTGTTGCGTACGTTTCGCTATTTGCATTCCATCGGGTTCTCTTAGAGAACCCGATTTTTATTTCCGTATAGGTCTCCTACCTCGCCCTGCGTTTTGGTGTAACTTCAGGTCCTCACCACTATTTTGAAGGAGGAGAAAAGTTACATGCAAAACATTCCGTCTTTTATGCAGTTTCCCGCTAGTAAAAAGGTGTATGTCGAAGGTTCACGTCCAGATATTCGTGTTCCAATGAGGGAAATTACGTTAAGTCCGACGAAGACAGAAACAGGAATCATCGAAAATGAACCCATTCGTGTTTATGACACAACTGGTCCTTACACCGATCCTGATTTTCAGCCGGACATTCAAAAAGGATTGCCGCCGCTAAGAAAACGCTGGATTTTAGAAAGGGGGGACGTTGAAGAATACGAGGGTCGTCCAGTAAAACCGGAAGATAACGGATTCCGTAATGGGAAACAATCAGAGATTATTCTGCCTTTCGAGAGAAAACCGCTGCGCGCAAAAAAAGGAAAAACCGTTACGCAAATGCATTACGCAAAACGAGGGATTATTACGCCGGAGATGGAATTTGTTGCGATTCGCGAAAATATAGATCCGGAAATCGTGCGCCAAGAAGTTGCCGCAGGCAGAGCGATCATTCCTTCGAATATTAACCATCCGGAAAGTGAGCCGATGATTATCGGGAGTCGTTTTCATGTAAAAATTAACGCGAATATCGGCAACTCCGCAGTAACATCATCCATTGAAGAAGAAGTAGAAAAAATGCTTTGGGCGGTGCGCTGGGGAGCAGACACGATTATGGACTTATCGACGGGAAAACATATTCATGCGACGCGAGAATATATTATTCGCAACTCCCCAGTGCCTGTTGGGACGGTTCCGATTTATCAAGCGCTCGAAAAAGTGAATGGCGTCGTCGAAGACTTAACGTGGGAAATTTACCGTGATACGTTGATCGAGCAGGCGGAACAAGGGGTAGACTATTTTACGATTCACGCGGGGGTGCTGCTTCGTTACATACCGATGACGGTCAACCGGACAACCGGCATTGTTTCACGCGGCGGCTCGATTATGGCGCAATGGTGTTTAGCCCATCATGAAGAAAACTTCTTATACACGCATTTTGAAGAAATATGCGAGATTTTAAAAACGTATGATATCGCTGTATCGCTTGGGGACGGGCTGCGGCCAGGCTCGATTGCCGATGCCAATGACGAAGCGCAGTTTGCCGAATTAGAAACGCTTGGAGAATTGACGGAAATCGCGTGGAAGCATGATGTGCAAGTGATGATTGAAGGTCCGGGGCATGTGCCGATGCATAAAATTAAGGAAAACGTTGACAAGCAAGTGGAAATTTGCAAAGGAGCGCCGTTTTATACGCTAGGCCCACTCACGACCGACATCGCTCCGGGATATGACCATATTACATCGGCGATTGGCGCGGCGATCATCGGCGCGTATGGAACGGCCATGCTTTGTTATGTCACGCCGAAAGAACATTTAGGCCTGCCAAATAAAGAAGATGTGCGCGAAGGAGTCATCGCTTATAAAATCGCTGCCCATGCCGCTGATTTGGCAAAAGGACATCCAGGCGCGCAGCAGCGGGATGATGCGCTATCCAAGGCGCGTTTTGAGTTTCGCTGGAATGACCAGTTCAACCTTTCGCTTGATCCAGATCGCGCTCGAGAATATCATGATGAAACATTGCCGGCGGAAGGAGCGAAAATCGCCCACTTTTGTTCCATGTGCGGACCGAAATTTTGCTCGATGAAAATTTCGCATGATTTGCAACGAGCGGTAAAAGAAGAAGGGATGAAACAAAAAGCGAAGGAGTTTGTCGAACATGGTTCCTCCCTTTACCAATAAGGGATAGGTGTTGCAAAAGAACATTTCCGAGTTGAAAGAGAAAACTTTGGCTCTGGTTCAACGGATTACCGTGTTTTGATAAAAGGATTTAGAAAATGTTTTGAAATTAAGTCGTTTTAGAGTAATGTGTGAAAACGGTGTAAATGATCATCTGTTTCCTTGTCAGGGAATGAAAGGTGCTAACACTTCCATTCTCTGACAAGGTCAGAAAGCAAAACGTGTTTAACAAAAATGGCCATTAACCAAACTTGGTTATTTTCATACAATCGATTAGAAGTAAAATTACATACGGAGGTTTCTGTTTTCTTAACATAATGCCACTTCTTCTATTTCATCTCTAAATTGCATTCTTGTAATGAAATAACTTTTGTTTTTTTCACGAACTTATAGCCGAGCCAGACGATGATGAAAAGAGGCAAGCCGATATAAGAAACAAGCGCTCCATACCAGTCGATCGTCCCGCCTATGAACGCTGGGTAGTTTTGCCCTAAAATGACGATGGAGCAAAGAACAAAGGCAAAGATCGGACCAAACGGAAACCATTTCGCTTTATACGGTAAATCATCAAGACTTTTTCCTTGTGCCACATACGCTTTGCGGAAGCGGTAATGGCTGATGGCGATGCCAAGCCAGGCGATAAATCCCCCCATTCCCGAGGCATTAAGCAGCCACGTATACACAACCCCGTCGCCAAAGAATGAAGCTAAAAATGCAAGCGTTCCTAAAGAAGAAGTAACGATGAGTGCATTGACGGGCACGCCGCGCTTATCCAATTTCGCTAAAAATCTCGGCGCCTTTCCTTCGCGGGCCAAGTCCCAAAGCATGCGGGTCGATGCGTACATGCCGGAGTTGCCTGCGGATAATACGG
>NZ_JABVYQ010000008.1:0-115570 GCF_013357975.1 Parageobacillus sp. VR-IP | reverse complement strand
AAGAGCAAGCTCCTGTTCGGTCCGCTCGACTTGCATGTATTAGGCACGCCGCCAGCGTTCGTCCTGAGCCAGGATCAAACTCTCCATAGAAAGTTGATTGGCTGATTTTTAGCTTCAGCACCGACACCGTAAGACGTTGCGGCGCTTCCGCTTTTCGCATTGTCCAGCTCCGGCTCGCAACGCCTTGCGGAAAATAACCTTCCTCCGTCGACATGCAAGCATGTCTCGTCGGAAGAACATTTTCCTTCCGGCGTTAAACGCTCGCCTTCGCTTTTCTATGTGGACGCTTCGTTTTGTTCAGTTTTCAAGGAACATTTTCCGTTAAAACGACTTTTTCATTCTAATATTTTCATTCTCTGTTGTCAACTGTTTTTTTATCAACGTCTCGCAACAATCGCGGTTGCGACGACGTTTTATAATATATCATCTCCTTTTTTGTAAGTCAATAACATTTTTTATTTTTTATGATAACAAAAAAATAAACAGCCCTTTTACCGGTGAAAAGCAAGGCTGTCATGTTTTCAAAAACAAAAACGTCGCCCTCCAGCATGCAAAAAATGCATGTTCTCTTCCTGCTATTCGTTTTGCACTGAATAATAACGATGATATATATGACGACTTTTTGTCGGTATCTCTTTCACGGACAAAACTTTTTTCTCTGCTAAATATTCCAACATGATAATAAGATCTACCGAATACGGGGAAAGCTCCGGATGCTCTACAATTTCGGCAATGCTCCACGCCCCTTCTTTCTCACCTAACACTTTATACAAATGGGCGGCTCCTGATGAAATTCGTGAATGGATCAAAAATTCGTTTGCTAAAAATAAAAGCTCTAACCGTTTTTGCAACGGTTCTTCACTGCTCACAAGCTCCTCATACAACTTATAAATTTGTCCATCTATTTGTTTTACTTGGTCCCATACCGTTACTTCCGGATAAAATCCTTGTTCGATCACAGCAAGTCTTGCTAGGTGATGTAACGCATGAATAACATGATTATATGCATCTAATAATTGCCCTGCTTCAAAAAATGCCCTTCCATCCATATAGCGGCGAATCAGCTTTGCAAATTCTAACCCCATTTTTAATTGCCGCGTTTCCTCCGGAAATTCCTTCATACGGTTTCTCAGATGATGGATATAATCATTTCGGTCAAACAAAACTTTTCCATTGAATATCCAGTCAATCACTTTTCGATGGGAACCGAGAAGAAGCCATTCATTTAGCTTTGCTTCACTAACTGCATATAAGGCCGCTTTTTCTTCACCTAATGCATAATGTTTCATAAAGACGGGAGCATTCCCATCAGTGGTAATTACTAATAAAACCCTATCAAACGTATCAGTGACCGCTGAATTATTTACTTTCTTTTCAATCATTAAAATTCCTAATGTATCGCGGCGGCTAGCCCATTCTTGGTAGATGGGACGAAGCAAATCCTCCATAATCGTTTCCTCCATCTCCTTTATGCTGTCATTGCTTATTCGACAAAAATCGAAAAAATCCTCTTTATTGTTTTGCCCAACAGGCCAAAAACATGCATTGGGAAGAAAAATGTTAAAATTAACGGATTTTCTGCACTTTATGATATAGTGGTGTATATAGGAGGGACAAGCATGGGCATTAAATATTCAAGCAAAATCAACAAAATTCGTACATTCGCCTTAAGCTTAATCTTTGTCGGCATTTTTGTCATGTATATAGGTATATTTTTCCGCACCTCTCCTTTAGTAATGACACTGTTTATGATCTTAGGACTCCTTTTTATCATCGCTAGCGCGGTCGTTTATTTTTGGATTGGAACATTATCAACAAGAGCTGTACAGGTGGTATGCCCTTCTTGCGGCAAAGTGACAAAAATGCTTGGCAGAGTAGACTTATGTATGTTTTGCAGCGAACCGTTAACATTAGATCCGGAGTTAGAGGGTAAAGAGTTTGATGAAAAGTATAACAGAAAAAAAAGAAAAAGCTGATAGCTATTTCCCTGCTATCAGCTTTTTAATGTTGGCGATGTCCGTTTTTCTGGCAGTCCGGACATGTTCCGTAGATCTCCATACGGTGATGATCCACTTTGAATCCGGTTACATGTGCAGCGAGCTGCTCCACTTCATCCAGCGCTGGATAGTGAAAATCGACAATTTTGCCGCATTGTTCACAAATAACGTGGTAATGGTTTGATGTGACGAAATCAAAGCGGCTTGATGCATCACCATACGTTAATTCTTTTACTAATCCGATCTCTTTAAAAACGCGCAAATTGTTATAGACGGTTGCTACGCTCATGTTTGGAAATTTTCCTTCCAGCGCTTTATATATTTCATCTGCTGTCGGGTGTGACATCGAATTAATCAAATATTCCAATATCGCATGACGTTGCGGAGTGATGCGTATGCCCGTCTGCTTTAACATATCAAGCGCTTCTTTTAACTGTTGGTTGTCAGACACCGTCATGCACCTCGCTTCCTAACAAAATAAAAAGAATTATTATTTTATAATTTTTATAATTAGTCTACAAGTATTTTATATCATTTGTCAATATTCATACCATTAATATATGAAACCGCCATATTTTTTTTACATTTTTCCCGAAAAGTCTCCCTTCCTCTAAACGGAGTAAAGAAGGGAGAGGAATCGGGAAGTCTTTGATCCCCCCAAAAACGAACATATGTGCTATAATCAAACTATCCTATCACGCAAAAAAAGAAGGGATTCTCATGCTTCGTGGCCAAAAAGTATTCTTCCGGGCATCGAAAGTGGATTTGGAACGATTGTACTCTGCAATCGGGAATCCGCCCGTGTGTGGAACGAATGCCTCCGCTTAGCCAAAGAATACTTCCTCCAACATGGATGTTGGATCACCAAAAGCAAACAAAAAGAAAGTTCCATCTTCACAGCCAATCGGTTCAAGCGGTCTACCACAAATATCTCTTCGCAAGGCAAGCTGCGCACCAAGCCATCCAACAAGGACATGCTGCCCGCTACCCCTACAAGAATAAAGAAGTACTTCCCTACGAAATGGTCAAAAGATGGATTCAAAGTGTATGAAAACAGAAAAATCGAATTGTCCATGGGCATTCATCACGGAAAACGGGAAAAGCCGATCGTCGTGTATGCGTCGCATCTACCAAAGGGAACGATCAAAGAAATCGAATGCTGCTTTGATCATGGTCTTTATTTAGCCGTGACGTATGAAGATGGACAAAAGGAAAAAGCGTATGAACCAGGAAAGGCCGTTGGAGTCGATCTTGGAGAAGTGCATACCATTGGAGCATTTTGCGAACACGGTCAGGCTATTCTCATCACCGGAAGAAAAGTACGCTCCCTTCACCGGTTGCGGAATAAAAAACTGGCGGAGATTCAGCGTCGTCAATCCAAGTGTCAAAAAGGACCCCGTCAATGGAAAAGTACGAACAGGCGAAAAAATCTGTATTATCCAAATCCGAAAGACAGCTACGGATGCGTTGCATCAAACGACGAAACAGTTTGTCGACTGGTGCTTAAAGCAGTCCGCCTCCGATGTGTATATCGGAAACGTCAAAGGAGTAGAGCGGAACACAAGAAAGAATATACAAGCAGACATGTCCTGTCTGCCAAAAGAGACAAAAAGTGTCTTCCCGCCTGTTTGTGTGCCGGTGTGGGTATGAGGAACATCGTGACGTTCACGGCGCGAGAAATATCTTAAGCAAGGCGCTGCATGGCACCTTTGTTCATTGGGACGTGCAAACGAAGCTGACATATCTACGGATTGCGTAAGCAAGAGGTAGTAGAAGGGTTGGACCGCCCTATCGGTGCAAAGGCGATATTTTACTTGACCCATCCAGAAGGCTTCCGATGCATTCATCGAGTGGAAGGAGGCCGCCTTCTTCCACGCGGAAGCTTCTTTGATGGAGATGGTAAGAAACTCCTGCCTCTTCATGGAATGAAGGTAGGAGAGGTTCATCAAAAAAAAATGTGCGGAAGAACGTTCCGCACCCATGTCACCCTTTCATTCATTTGAGGAGGTTACTATCCATTATACGTAGCCTTTTTTGTTTTGTATGGACTTCTACCCAATTAACGGTACGTTAATGCAAATTTTTAGAAATATACTCGAGCGCCTCCTCGACATGACCCTTTACTTTGACACCTCTCCATTCTTTTACCAACTTGCCGTCGCGATCGATAATAAACGTGGATCTCTCGATGCCCATGTATTCTTTGCCAAAGTTTTTCTTCAGCTTCCAAACGCCGTACATTTCCGCTACCTTGTGATGCTCATCAGCAAGCAACAAAAACGGCAGTTCGTACTTTTCAATAAACTTTTTATGCCGCTCGAGCGGATCGGTGCTAACCCCTAAAATAACCGTGTCCAACTTGGCAAACTGCTCGTAATGATCACGAAAATCGCATGCTTCTGTCGTGCACCCCGGCGTCATGTCTTTCGGATAAAAATATAGTACGACATGTTTACCGCGGAAATCCGAAAGGGAAACCATTTCCCCGTTGCTTGCCGGCAATGTGAAATCCGGTGCCTGTTGGCCAATTTGCAAAGCCATACTTTTCCCTCCGCAATATATTTTTCTTTTAGCGTAACGGAAGGAATGATAAATTGCAACGATTACCGCTTATCCCAGTCAACCATCGTTCTAACAACAAGCACAGCAGGCATAATATAACCTAACAAAGCTTCAATGATGGCAAGCCATCTTCCAATCCCCATTGGCGTAATGTCTCCATATCCGACTGACAATAACGTCATCCCGCTTAAATAAAGGCTGTCTTGAAGGATAGAAAAGCATTCGTTAGCTGTTTGATTGGCAGATGGAGCAAATACGTTATGCCCATTAATTTGGAGCACCATATATATCAGAGCGAAACCTAGCATCATTGTGATATACCATTGGATAAGAACAAATAAATTTTCTAAGGAAATACGACGGGTCGTTTTTATACTTGTCGTCCAAATAGACGCAACGCTGGCAAGTAACACCGTCGCTACAATTCCAATGAACACGTACTCCATCGCTCCCACCTCGCATACTTGTCCATAACCATATATACAAAAACAAAAAGCCGATTATTCATATAATAAGTGGATTAGATATAATAAAAAAAGATTAATGAAAGAATGAAGGGGAGAAAACAATGCATACGATTTTGATTGTCGAAGACGATGATAAAATCGCATCCATGCTGAAGGAGCGTATGGAAAAATATGAATATCGCGCACATATGCGGAACAGTTTGACGATATTAAAAAGGAATTTATAAAGTTCCGTCCTCATCTTGTACTGCTCGACATTAATCTACCTCGATTTGACGGTTTTTAAAGGAAAACAAATTATGTTTGCCGCCCAACATAGCGATAAAACGACAACAGTTTCATTAACAAAACCAATTAATCAATTTGGTTACTATTTTTTGATTCGTTCGCTTTACACGAAAAAGATGGAGCAAGTAATGTAAAATTAAACGTTTTGCGGCCTTTTCCAGGTATATAAATCGGAAAAAGGCCGCAGAATCATCTTTTTTCGACTATACACAACACAGTGCTTAACTTAATAAACAAACTATCATTATCTAAATTCTAATGATCGAAAGAACATATGTCCAGACTCCCACAAACAATAGCAGGATCAAGCTATAATAGATCGTCATTTTAAACAAGTTAGATTCTCTGCCAGTCTCTTGCACCGCGGCTGTTGCAATCGCGATAGATTGCGGAGAAATGAGTTTTCCCATAACTCCCCCGCTTGTGTTGGCAGCAAGCAATAACGAAGAGTTTGTCCCTATTTGCGTTCCTGTAACGACTTGTAAATGGCCAAATAAAGCATTGTTGCTCACGACAGATCCTGTTATAAACACACCAAGCCACCCTAATAACGGGGAAACGAACGGAAATGCATTTCCCGTCTTTGCTAATGCTAAACCAATCGCAGAGGATAAACCCGCATAGTTAGCCAAGTTGGCAAATCCCATGATAAAACAAATAGTTAATACAGGAATCCATAGTTCTTTACATGTTTCTTTTAAACTTTGTACTCCTTCGGCGAACGTAATGTTTTTGCTAAACATACCTGTGAACAGCACCGCTAATAAAATTGCTGTACCTGTTGCTGACACAAGATCCAGCTTAAATATTGCATCTAACGCAGTCTGTGTCGGCGCCACCGGAGGAATTTTTACAACTTCTCCATGCAAAAACGGCACTTTAAATAAAAGCGTAGTTTGATGAAACATTCCACCTTCAGCAAACAAAGCTTTAAAACTCGGCAGACTCCATATAATAACGATTACCGTTAAAATATAAAAAGGAGACCATGCATGGATGACCTTTTTCAAGCTGTATTTAGATTTTTCAACAACTTTCCCATCCTGATTCACCCGATATATCTGTGACGGCTGCCATTTTTTTAAGAAAATAGTTAGTGCTCCCATACTGACAAGTGCTGCTAAAATATTAGCTAACTCAGGACCGAATACAATGATTGTCAATGTTTGTACAATGGTATAGCTTCCGCTTACCACTAAAAGAGCAGGCAATGTTTCTCTAATACCTTTCGATTTATCTAAAATAAACACTAATAAGAACGGAATAAGAAACGTAATAAATGGTAAAATCCATGCAAGTGTGCGAGATAACTCAATCGAAGTTAAATCCCCCATTTGTGCTCCGACAATAACCGGAATTCCAATTGCTCCAAACGCGCCAGATGCAGCATTGGCAATTAAACAAAGAGCAGCTGCTTTTAATGGATGAAACCCGAGTTCAGCAAGTAAAGCAGCAGAAATAGCAATCGGAACACCAAATCCCGCGGCTCCTTCTAAAAATGCGTTAAAGCTAAAACCAATGAGCAACAGTTGAAGCCGCTGATCTTCAGAAATGTTTGCGATACTCCCACGGATAATGTCAAATTTCCCTGTTTTCACAGCGATTTTATATAGCCAGACAGCCATGATCACAATATAGCCAATGGGCCATAAACCGTTCGCGATTCCATAGATGGAAGCGGCAAGCGCCTTTGAAACCGGCATATGAAAAAACCAAACAGCTGTCACTAATCCAAAACAAAGAGTGAGAAAAGCGGCTTTTATTCCCTTCATCTTAAACACCGTTAAACATAATAAAAATAAAACAATTGGAAGCGCCGCAATGAATGCAGAAAGATACGCATTATGAAAAGGATTGTAATGTTGTATCCACATGATGTTCACCTTGTTGTTATTCTAAGTCAGTATTTATTGCTTTACCTCATCAAAATAACGGGAAAGAATGTCTTTTAATACGGTTACGCTATGATGAAATTGCTGTTGTTCTGTTTCATTTAGCTTCAATTCCATTACCTCGCGAATACCGTTTCGGTTGATAATGGCAGGTACGCCGATATAAACATTTTGCTCGTTATATTGGCCGTCCAGATAAGCGGAAACGGTGAGTATCGCATTTTCATTGTGCAAAATAGCGCGTGTAATGCGGACTAGCCCCATCGCAATGCCGTAATACGTCGCGCCTTTTTTCTCAATAATTTGATATGCCGCGTCACGAACATTGATAAAGATATTTTCTAAATCCTCTTTTCGGTAGCTATCGTTTTGCGACAATATTTGCTCAACTGGAATACTTCCAATTTCCGCACGGCTCCAAACAGGCAGCTCTGTATCCCCATGTTCTCCGATAATATACGCATGCACATTGGTTGGAGCTACTTGAAAGTATTCACTCAGCAAAAAGCGGAATCTTGCCGTATCCAGAATCGTTCCCGAGCCGATCACCCGTTCTTTCGGTAAGCCGCTGAATTTCCAAGTAGCATACGTTAAGATATCTACTGGATTCGTTGCAACAAGAAAAACGCCATCAAACCCTGATCTCATCACAGAATCGACAATCGTTTTAAAGATATTTATGTTCTTGTCAACAAGATCGAGTCTTGTTTCCCCTGGTTTTTGGTTAGCACCTGCACAAATCACCACCAAATCGGCATCTCGACAATCTTGATAATCTCCATGCCATATATTCATTGGCTTCGGCGCAAATACTTTTCCGTGATTGAAGTCCATCACGTCGCCCTCCGCCTTCTCTTTATTCACATCAATCAACACTAGTTCATCCGCTATTCCTTGATTCATAAGGGCAAACGCATAGCTGGAACCAACGAATCCTGTTCCTACAAGCGCCACTCGATTCATGCATTGTCTTTTCATCGTTGTCTGTCATCCTTTCCAAAAATCAATTTGTGAAATTATTCACAAATGTATTGTCCATTATTTCACAAACTTTATCAAGTATCAACTATAAGAGAAATTTGTCTTTTTTGTTAACAGTTTGCTCACACAACAACATCCAATAAACGAAAAAACGGTCTGTCATTATTAACCTCCGTAATACCCTATAAAAAATAAGAGGGCGGATCCGTTAAAGGAATTTTTACTTCCTTTTGGATTCACCCTCTTTCTCAATTCCCCGCACCCCGATATCGCTTTACTCCTGCGTTCCATAAAACGACCGCAATCGCAAAAAAGATAACACCCATGATTGGAGTAAAAAATGCATAGCCGTACCATTCTTTTTTACCAAGAAAATACGATGCGGGATATACGCCAACAAACGCAAACGGCAAAATCCACGTTAAAATATAGCGGATAACGCGATGATAAATATCAATTGGATAGCGCCCGTAGTTGCTGATATTGTACATCATCGGCATGATCGATGTACGAGCATCAGACCAAAAACTAATAGTTGCCAATGACACAAATACTCCCGCGTAAATAAACGCTCCCCCTAAAACAAACAGAATAAACATCAAAATGTCATACCAATGAAACGAAAGAGATAAACGCGCACTTGCATACGCCATAATGATGATGCCCGTTACTCCGCCAAGCAACGATTCAAGTTCCATCCGCTCGAGAATAATTTGAAACAAGCTGTGCACCGGGCGCGTCAACACGCGATCCATTTCTCCACGCACAATATAGCGCTCATTAAAATCCCACAAATTAAAAAATGCTCCGAACACCGCATATGGCACTAAGAAAAAGCCGTAAATAAATAAAATTTCATCGCGCGTCCAGCCGTGCAATAACGACGTATGCCCAAACACAACGAGAAGAAAAACAAGATTGACCGCTTGTGACATCAAATCAGAAATAAACTCCACCAGCAAATCGGCACGATATTGCAGCTTTGTTTTCATGTATTGTGCCATATATTGAAAAAAGATCGATACGTAAAACACGACTCACCCTCCTTGAATGACAAGCTGTTTTTTCGCCGCTCGCCACAACAGCTGAATCGGGATGAGCAACAGCACACACCATACAAGCTGAAACAAAAGGCCATGGAGGATTGCTTGCCCTTGAAAACTTCCTGTTACAATCATACTCGGAATATAGCTAATTCCTTGAAACGGAAAGTATTTCATTGCCTCTTGCGCCCAATCTGGATAAAAGCTGATTGGCAAAATAAGTCCGGAAAACAAGTCGATCACAAATCGCTTTGCCCGCAATAACCCTTCATTGTTAAGGGTAAAAAATGCTATGATGCCGGCAAGCAAATTTAATTCTGAATTAATAACAAAACTAAGGGCAATCGACAAAGTGAAAAACATCCATGTATGAACATCGGCTGGAAAACGAAGCGGCAAAAATAAAGCGACAAGAAAAATTCCCGGAAGAGAAAGAAACAACAAACGAAAGATTCCTTCCCCTAATCCTTGCATCGTTTTCATTCCGAGATAACTGTAAGGACGAATCAGCTCTGTCGCCACTCTTCCTTCTTTAATCTCCATGGCGATTTCACGGTCGATATTATTGAAATAAAACGCCCGCGCCATCCATGAGATGGCGACATACGTGGTCATTTGAGCCATCGACATTCCTTGCATCGTCGATTTGCTGCCGTAAATCGCTGACCAGAGAAAATAGTACGCGGCGATATTAATGGTGTAAATAAGAATGCCCGTATAATAATTGGTCCGGTAAGCAAGCATCATTAAAAAGCGGATGCGGATCATCTCAATATATTTATCCATGCACAACACCTTCTTCATAGATGTTGCGGATAATTTCTTCTGTAGAAATTTCATTAATGTTCATATCTTGAATCGAATAGCGGGAGACAACGCGACTGATCACTTCCGGCAATAACGCGGAAGGCACTTGTGCTGTCCAGACATTGTCTTGCTCCCCTTTTTTCCATATCACTTGCAGACCATTCGTTAGTTCTCGTAACGCATGAAACGTGATTTCGCCCGCAAACGTAAACTGGATTTGCTTTCCTTCTCCCCATTTTTCTTTGAGACGCTTAAGAGAACCATCGTAAATGATTTTGCCTTCATCAAGCATAATGACACGCTCGCATAACGCTTCGATATCGGAAATATCATGTGTCGTCAATAAAATCGTCGTGTTGTATTTTTCATTAATTTCTTTTAAAAACTGGCGGATTTTCAGTTTTACAAGCACATCGAGGCCAATGGTCGGCTCATCCAAAAACAACAACGGCGGATTATGAATGAGCGCCGCTGCCAGTTCACAGCGCATCCGCTGCCCGAGCGACAGCTTGCGCACCGGCTTGTCCAAGAGCGGGCCGATATCTAGGGCCTCAATAATATGTTCCATATGTTGCCGATAATCTTCATCGGAAACGCGATACACTTTTTTCAAGAGCCGAAACGATTCTTGCACCGCAATGTCCCACCACAATTGGGAACGCTGTCCGAATACCACACCGATCGTCCGCACGAACTTTTCCCGCTCTTTATGCGGATTCATGCCGTTGACGATCACTTTTCCCGCCGTCGGCGTCAAAATTCCCGTCAGCATTTTAATGGTCGTCGATTTTCCTGCGCCGTTTTCGCCGATATAGCCAACGATTTCCCCTTGCTTTACGGTAAACGAAATATCATTCACCGCACGAATGATTTTATGGTTTCGCGTAAATAAATCGCGAAACGCACCGATTAAGCCGGAGCGGCTTGAATACGATTTAAACTCTTTTCGTAAGTTTTCCACTTCGATGGCGTTCATAGTTCTCCTCCCTGTATATAGACACAGAAAAAGGTATGAAATTCCTTTTTTCGTAAAGCGGAATGATTTTCGCTACGTATTGCATTATACATAAACACGCCGATATTTCATCTTTTTTGTTTTGTTATCATTTTCCATTCGTGTATCGTCCAATCACCACCATGCGAAGCGCCAAAAAGCTCCAATCACTATAAATATGTTAGAATAGGAAGGTAAAAGACTATGAGGATCACAGGAGGCTTTAGAACATGAATTTTACGAAATCGGAACAATTGTATCAGGAAGCGCTCAAGCATATCGTCGGCGGCGTAAACAGCCCATCCCGTTCGTATAAAGCGGTCGGCGGCGGAGCGCCGGTCGTCATGGAGCGGGCGCAAGGCGCTTATTTTTGGGACGTCGACGGCAACAAATATATTGACTATTTGGCGGCATACGGACCGATTATTACAGGCCACGCCCATCCACACATCACGAAAGCGATTCAGCGCGCTGCAGAGACAGGCGTCCTTTATGGCACTCCAACTCCTCATGAAATTACGTTCGCGAAAATGCTAAAAGAAGCGATCCCATCCTTAGAAAAAGTACGTTTTGTTAACTCAGGGACGGAAGCGGTCATGACGACGATTCGCGTTGCGCGCGCCTATACCGGCCGTGATAAAATCGTTAAATTTGCTGGCTGCTACCACGGACATTCCGATCTTGTCCTTGTCGCTGCCGGCTCTGGTCCGTCGACGTTAGGAACCCCAGATTCTGCCGGCGTGCCAAAAAGCATTGCCCAAGAAGTAATTACTGTACCGTACAACGATGTTGACTCATTCAAACAAGCGATGGAAATATGGGGAGGCCAAGTCGCCGCCGTGCTTGTCGAACCGATCGTTGGCAACTTTGGCATCGTTACACCAAAACCTGGCTTTTTAGAAGCGATCAATGAGATCGCTCATCAGGCAGGGGCACTTGTCATTTACGATGAAGTCATCACGGCATTCCGCTTTATGTACGGCGGGGCGCAAAATTTATTAGGGATTGAACCTGATTTAACGGCAATGGGCAAAATTATCGGCGGCGGTCTGCCGATCGGCGCCTATGGCGGCCGTCAAGACATTATGGAACAAGTCGCCCCACTCGGTCCGGCCTACCAAGCGGGGACAATGGCAGGCAACCCTGCTTCTATCCTTGCCGGCATCGCCTGCCTTGAAGTACTGCAGCAAGACGGCGTGTATGAATACCTTGATAAACTTGGTGCGATGTTAGAAGAAGGCATTCTTCACCATGCCGACAAATATGGCATTCCAGTAACAATCAACCGGTTAAAAGGCGCACTTACCGTTTACTTTACGACCGAAAAAGTCGAAAACTATGAACAAGCACAGCGAAGCGACGGCGAAATGTTCGCGAAGTTCTTTAAACTCATGTTAAAACAAGGCATCAACCTCGCTCCTTCGAAATATGAAGCGTGGTTTGTCACGCTCGCACATACAGAAGGCGACATTGAATATACGCTTCAGGCGGTAGAAAACGCATTTAAACAATTAAAAAATGCATAATTATACAAACCATCCAGGAAAGATCCTCTTCTGGATGGTTTGCTATATTATATGAAAACGGTTACAAACACACAATAAAAAACTTGACAATTTTGTGAATAATATATCCAATAAAGTGAATAATTAATTGATTTGAACTTTCCGACATGGTATGATAAGTTATAAATTCTGAAAATTAAGACGTGATTTGCCGCTTACCATTCGGAAATCCGTCACTGACATTATCAAGATGAAGCGGGGATCGGTTTTATAACGGGCTGACAGGACACGTATTTGTCCATGAAAATCTAGCGGAACAAGAGGAAGCATCTATACGAAGATGCAGTGCGCTAAAGCATGCCGATTCCGTTGTACAGAGGTTTAGGGAATACAACAGGAGGTGAACGGCGAAGGCGGGTTCCTTCCCGCTGGATCACGCCACTTGCATATGAAACAACGCTGGAATCCGAATCTTTTCAAAAACTTTCATCAGGCCGAGCATGACGCCTGTGGTATTGTCGCCGCCATTGAAAAGCAGCGCATCCCGACGCGCGAAAACATTATGACATGCATTGATGCACTTGTCAAAATGAACCACCGCGCCGGCTTTATTAACGGCGAAGGAGACGGCGTCGGCATTCATATGGATATTCCGAGAAAACTGTGGATGGAAAAACTCGCAAATGCCGGCCAAAACCCGGAGATTGCCAATGACGAAAGCTTTGCCGTCGGCCATGTTTTCATCCATCGATCTGCAGATGTAGACAATGTCAAAGCACAAATCAAACAGCTTTGTAAATGTTATGGTTTCTCATTGATTTTTGAATCGGACCGAGTCACTTCATCGAACGCATTAGGTCCAATCGCGCTTCGACAAGAACCGGTATTTTGGCAAATCGCCTTGCTGCCAAACGACAAGATGCAACTTTCGAAACGGTTATTTGATCTCGCTATTGACATCGAGCAAGATGAACATGTCCATGTCGCCTCTTTAAGCAATTTCCACGTTGTCTATAAAGTGATGGGAGCCGGAGATATTTTGCCAAAATACTATCATGACTTGGCCCACCCGTTTATCGCATCGACCATGACATTAGGGCATAACCGTTACTCGACCAATACGCTGTCTAACTTTTTCCGCGTTCAGCCGTTTAGCGTATTAGGACATAACGGAGAAATCAACACGATCGCAAAGCTGCGCGAGGAAGCGGTGATGATCGGCGTTCCGCTGACAAAAGACGGCAGCGATTCCCAAGATTTAAGCCGCACGATAGAAACGCTTATTTGCCGCTATGGCTATAGCTTATTTGAAGCGATGGATATACTATTCCCGCCTATTTTGAATGAAATCAAGAAATATCCGCCACACTTGCAAGATTTATATGCATACATCCGCGAGGCGTGGGGACATTTCGCCCAAGGGCCGGCGGCGATTATCTCCCGCTACGCCGACGAAGCAGTATTCAGCGTCGATGCCCTTGGTTTGCGACCGCTGTGGAAATTAGAAACGGAAAAGCGGTTTGTGTTTACGTCCGAACCGGGAATTATCCCGACATGCGAATATACTGGCGACCCCAAACCGCTTGCGCCGGGGGAAAAAATCGGTTTGATGTGGTCCGGCAGCGGAGCCATTCAAGTGTTGGAATATGAGCAATTCCAAGAAGAAGTATACACTCGTTTTTCAGGGCGGTTTGATATCGCAAACTTTCGAAAACGCCTCGATATTCCGAAACTAGAAAACTATACATTTTCCCCCGCTCCGACTAAAGTGCATAACAGGCAATATGCGGCATTTGGCTGGGACAGGGAGCATATTCAGCTGTTAGAGCAAATGGCAGAAAAAGGTGCGGAGCCGATTCGCTCACTTGGTCATGACGCGCCGCTGGCAGCGATTGATCCGAACCGCAAAAATCTTGCCGACTTTATTAAAGAAAGCGTCGCTGTTGTCACCAATCCGGCGATTGACCGCGACCGTGAGATGGAACATTTCTCCACAAGAACCGTCATCGGAAAACGGCCATCTCTCGTAAAAAAAGCAGAATCTTCCTATGTAATCGAGCTTGGCTCGCCGATTCTCATCGAGGGAAAAATCGGCAGTGATTGTTTAGCGGAACTAGGCCATCCTTCGTATGATCAAATCGTTCATTCGTTCCAAGAAAAACAGCTAACGCACATCTTGTCAACGACATTTACAAGCGAAGAAACAATTCCAGAAGCGCTAGCGCGTCTTGCCGCTGAAGCATGTAAAGCGGTCCGTTCCGGCAAAACCTTGCTCGTTTTAGACGATGCAGAGGCACACCAAAACGGAAACTTATGGATTGACCCGTTGCTTGTTACATCGGCGATTGATCAAGCGCTGACAAAACAAGATTTGGGCCGCGACTGTTCGCTTTTGCTTCGTTCCGGTGCGATTCGCTCTCTTCACGATGTGATCGTCGCCTATGGGTTAGGAGCAAACGCCATCAGCCCGTATCTCATGTTTGCGACGGTTGCGGCAGAAGAATCGATTACGCCTGTAGTAAACTTATTTAAAGCACTGAATAAAGGATTAGAAAAAGTCATTTCTACCATCGGCATTCATGAATTGCGCGGTTACAGCCGTCTCTTCTCGTCGATCGGACTGCATGATGAAATCGCCGATGTGTTAAACATCATCAACTTCTTTGGTTCAGATTCATTGCAATACGATTTCGCGGCACTAAAACAAGACGCCATCGCCCGCGCCGAAGACTACGCCAACGAAAACGCCAAGCCAAGAAAAACGTTCCACCTCTTCCCGCGCATTTGGAAGGCGATTGGTGAAGTCGCACAAACAGGATCGTATGACAGCTACCGGGAAAAAGCAAACGAGCTGGAAAGCGAAACGCCGACAACCATTCGCCACTTGCTGGATATGAAAAAATCCAACAAGCCGGTTCCGGTCGAAAAAGTCGATATTAGTGTCGGTGAACATAGCCTGCCGTTTGTCATTGCTTCGATGTCGTTCGGCTCGCAAAATGAAGTGGCGTTCCGTGCTTATGCGGAAGCGGCAGACCGATTAAATATGGTCAGCCTCAACGGCGAAGGCGGCGAAATTAAAGATATGCTCGGCAAATACCCGCGTACGCGCGGCCAGCAAATCGCCTCCGGCCGTTTCGGAGTCAACGCGGAGCTGTTGAACTCTTCGAATCTGCTCGAAATTAAAATCGGCCAAGGGGCAAAACCAGGCGAAGGCGGACACCTTCCAGGTTCAAAAGTGACGGCAAAAATCGCCGAAGCGCGGAACGCGACAATCGGTTCCGACTTAATTTCGCCGTCCAATAACCACGACATTTATTCGATCGAAGATTTAGCGCAAATGATTGCCGAGTTGAAAACAGCAAACGACAAGGCAAAAGTTGCCGTTAAAGTGCCGGTCGTGCCAAACATTGGAACGATTGCCGTCGGCATCGCCAAAGCAGGGGCGGATATTATTACATTAAGCGGCTTTGACGGCGGAACCGGGGCGGCGCGCATCCATGCCCTGCAGCATGTCGGCCTGCCGGTGGAAATCGGAGTAAAAGCGGCCCATAACGCGCTCATAGAAGCCGGCTTACGACATAAAGTCGAAATTTGGGCAGACGGCGGCATCAAGAGCGCGCTGGACGTTCTTAAAGTGATGCTGCTTGGGGCAAACCGCATCGGCTTCGGTACATTATCGATGATCGCGATCGGCTGCACGACCTGCCGCGGCTGTCATTTAGATACGTGCCACGTCGGCATTGCTACGCAAATTGAATCGGTAGCACAAGCAAAAGAGCATGGGCTGCGCCGTTTCGTACCGCGGCAATTCGAGGCGGCGGTGCAAGGATTAGTCAACTTATTCACCGCTTTTGGAAACGAGCTAAAAGCGTTAACAGCCGTTCTCGGGGTTACTCGTCTGCAAGATGTTGTCGGCCGCTCTGACTTATTGGAACAAACAAGAGGGCTGGGGCAAATGAATCTAGCAAACCTGCTCGAAGTGCTCGAGGTCGAGCAGCTAGCGCCAAAAGAAGCAGCCGCAAACGCGGAAGAACCAGCATTGCTCGTGGCCGCTGGAGCGGAATATCTCGATTATCATGCAGAAGATTTGCACCGCTCCCGTGAATTTACGACTGTGACATCGGAACAGCGCGTTCTTGGCAGCCGTGTTTCATGCCACCGCGTGCGCGGACGTCTGGATGGTTCGTACAAAAAATTGCCAAACGTCACCTTGTGCTATACGAAAGGCTCGATCCCAGGGAACGGCCTTGGAGCTTATAACACTCATGGTATTCACATTCATGTTGACGGCGGCGGCCAAGATGGCGTCGGAAAAACCTCATTTGGCGGCAGCATCTTGATTTTTAAAGCAAAAGGAAAAGACGGAAAATTTTATAATGGGTCTGTCGGTAAAGGGTTTGGATACGGTGCGCAAAAAGGGCTTCTCGTCGTGCAAGGAAACGCCGATGCACGTGCCGGCATCCGCCTCTCCGGCGCCGATATGATCATCGGCGGCCAAGTAACCGTTCCGCTTCCAGATGAAGAACACGGAAACATCGGAACACGCTCCAATATTAAAGGGTTTGCTTTTGAATACATGACAAATGGACGCGGTCTCGTCCTTGGCGACCCAGGCCCATGGATTTGCGCCGGTATGACAGGCGGTGTCGTCTACTTGCGCCATCAGCCTGAAATGGGCTTAACCAAAGCGGCGTTAGAGCGCCGCATCGCCAAAGGAGCGCAAGTACGCCTCGAGCCATTAAACGAACGCGGCAAAGCAGATGTCGAAGAACTGTTATCGACATACATTGAACTGTTAAAAGAACATGATCAGCACGAAGAAGCGCAATCATTACAGCCGCTTCTTAAAAACGTAGAAGACCATTTCTTCCAAATCATCCCGACAAAAGAACAAGCAGACCCTTCGATTTCGACGGAATGACGAAAAGAGCATCCTGCTCACGGCGGGATGCTCTTTTTTGATTTGCTCTTACATCCATTGTTCTCTCCTGCCGACACTTCTTTATCGATCGTTTCATAGTATATTGTTGCTGTGCCCTTACTAGCCTATCATCAAAGATTGTCATATTTATTTTTTTACCTTTTGCATCGATAAATGTTATTGTATATTTGCACCCCTTGTTATCCGTTGTTTGTTTTTTTCGCTTCATTTCATGTTTCTAGCAAACGTCTTATTTTGCGTAAATCGTTGACAGTGACGCTTTTCCCTAACTTCCCTTCCTTGATTTGCAAAGAAACAATTTTTTCATGCAAAAAGGACTTCATCGTAACAGGCGCGGCGCAGCCAACACGACCAATCATGCCAACAGCCACCATCCATTTCACAAGAGAATCTCTCCTGCCATTTTTGAACCAAAATCCCCGGACACATTCCCCTTCTATCATGCGAAACATTTAGGCAGAGAGGTTCATATATTCCATGTATATTTCCTGCTTGATATCATATATAAAAGCGTGTATAGTACTAAATTGTTTACGAGAACGAAAGAGGAGAGGTTTGAAGATACTATGAAGCTCGGTGCCCGCATTTTTAAAACGGGAATCGCCGTTACATTGGCGCTTTTCCTCGCAGCACTGCTACACTTGCCTTCTCCCGTATTCGCGGGAATTTCGGCTGTGTTTGCGATGCAGCCGACAATCTACCGCTCTTACCTTTCATTGGTCGAACAAGTGCAGGCGAATATCATCGGGGCCGTCTTGGCAATCATCGCCGTCCTGTTATTTGGACGCGATCCATTTATTATCGGCCTTACGCTGATGATTGTGATCGCCCTATGCTTAAAAATGCGCCTAGAATCTACCATTTCAGTGGCGATGGTTACGGTTATTGCGATTATGGAATATACGGATAAACAGTTTATCGAATTTGCCGTTATCCGCTTTCTCACCATTATGCTTGGCATATTTGCTGCTTTTGTTGTCAATTTAATCTTTCTACCGCCAAAATATGAAAAGAAACTATATGAGAAAATTACCGAAAACACGGAAAACATTTTAAAGTGGATTCGCATCCATACGAGACACGCATCGGAACATCACATTTTAAAAGAAGATATTGAAAAAATGAAAGAAAATATGACAAAGCTTGAACATCTTTACTTAATGTATAAAGAAGAGCGCACGTATTTTCGTAAAAATCGCTTCCAAAAATCGCGAAAGCTCGTGTTATACAGGCAAATGATCGTCGCGACTAACCGAGCGCTCGAGACATTAAAACTTCTCCATCGTTTTGAAAACGAACTGTATCACATGCCGCTCGAATTCCAGCAAATCATCCGTTCACAGTTAGATTGCCTGCTTCATTATCACGAACAAATACTATTAAAGTTTATTGGCAAAGTAAAACACCTGCCGCATACTGACACAGTCAATGAAACACATCATGAAAGAATGCGGCTCATTGAGGCGTTTTATGCGCATCACCATCAATCGCACGAATATTATCTTTTCTCGTTGGTTGGCACGATTATCGATTATAGCGAGCAGTTGGAACGTCTTGATAAGCTGATTGACAGCTTCCATCATTATCATCATGATTCTTCCTTAGCGAAAACTTTAGTCAATGACTAAAAGGCTATCTCCGCTGGAGAGATAGCCTTTTTCGTTAACTTTTCATGCGCGGGTCTAGCGCGTCGCGCAACCCGTCGCCCATTAAGTTAAAGCCAAGCACCGTAAGCATAATGGCCAGCCCCGGAAAAATCATCGTCCATGGCGCCTGTGTCAAAAAGTCTTTCGAATCAGCAAGCATTTTCCCCCACTCCGGGTTTGGCGGCTGCGCCCCTAATCCTAAAAATCCAAGAGCGGCCGCTTCAATGATGGCCGTCGCAATCGCCAACGTCCCCTGTACAATAATCGGCGCCATGCTGTTCGGCAAAACATGGTGGAACAAAATGCGCGTATCACTCATTCCGATTGCTTTTGCCGCCATGATGTATTCTTCTTGTTTAATGCTTAAGACGCGCGAGCGGATCAAGCGCCCAAAGTTCGGAATGTTGATGACGGCAATCGCAATTAATGCATTTTGCAAAGACGGCCCGAGCACGGCGACAATACCAATAGCCAACAAAATGCTTGGAAAGGCGAGCATAATATCAAACAAACGCGAAATAATGCCGTCGATCCAGCGCCCGTAATACCCGGCGATAATACCGAGCAGCGAGCCGACAATGACTGAGCCAAGTACAGAGAAAAAACCGACCCATAGCGAGATTCTCGCCCCGTAAAGGACACGCGAGAGAATATCCCTTCCAAAATCGTCCGTTCCAAATAAATGTTTCGATGACGGCGGCTGCAGCCGCTCTGCTAAATTTGGCTCTTTAAAGTCATAAGGTGCCAGCAGTGGAGCAAAAATGGCCAGCAAGATAAAAAAGACGACGATGCCAAGTCCGATAAGAGCAATTTTATTTTTGCGAAATCGGCGCCATCCTTCTTTCCATAGGGAAGCAGACTCTGTTTTCTCTTGCACCGTATGCATCGGTGTTTGATTGCGTGCTAGTTCCGCCATATCCGCTTTCCCCCTTCCTTAGTTATATTTGATGCGTGGATCGATCATCGCATAAAGCAGATCGACGATTAAGTTAATAAAAATAAAGATGGTAGCGATCACCAAAATTCCCGACTGAATAACCGGATAATCGCGATAGCCAATCGCGTCGTAAATGTAGCGTCCAATGCCAGGCCAGCTGAAAATCGTTTCCGTTAAAATCGCGCCGCCAAGCAATAGGCCTGTTTGCAAACCAATAACGGTCAACACTGGAATGATGGCATTTTTCAATGAATGCTTATACACGACCCAAAACATGCTTAACCCTTTTGCTCTTGCCGTGCGGATGTAATCCGATTTCATCACTTCGAGCATGCTCGAGCGCGTAATCCGGGCGATAATCGCCATTGGAATCGTCGCCAAGGCGACGCTTGGCAAAATTAAATGCTGCACGACTTGCATAAACTGCTCCGTATTTCCTGCTAGAAGCGTATCAAGCAAATACAGGTGGGTAATCGGCTCAATCGGATTTCTCACGTCTTCCCTTCCTGATGTCGGCAGCCAATCTAACTGAATCGCAAACACCCACTGTTCCATCAGGCCAAGCCAGAAAATCGGCATCGAAACGCCGATAAGCGCCAGCACCATCGCGATATAGTCAAACCAGGAATTTTGAAACCAAGCACTAATAATGCCAGCATTGACCCCGATGACGACTGCGATGATCATCGCGGCAAGCGACAGCTCTAGCGTCGCCGCTAAATACGGCCAAATTTCATCCGATATCGCGGCACCGGTGCGGATCGACTCTCCTAAATCTCCATGCAGCAGGCTGCCTAAATATTTAATGTACTGCACATACCAAGGTTGATCTAAGCCCAGCTTATGCGTTAACGCGGCAACCGCTTCCTTCGTCGCTTTTTGTCCTAAAATAACTTGCGCGGGATTGCCCGGTATCGCGCGAATCATGAAAAAAACAACAAGTGACATTCCCAACAATACAGGGATGACCATGAGTATTCTTCTGACTGCATATGAAAGCACTTCTCTCCCTCCTTTTGCCGATCATGAAAAAGAGGGGAGGATGCACTCCTTTCCCCTCCGCATATCGTTATTTGAATTCGACTTTTGTAAATTTATCGGAGCCAGTTGGATGCGGCTTAAACCCTTTAATGTTTGCTTTGCCGGCAAGCAGCGGTGTCGAGTGAACGAGCGGAATCCATGGAGCATCCTCTTTAATAATCTCTTGTGCCTTTTTGTACAGTTCATTTCGTTTGTTTTCGTCACTGACTGTTTGCGCCTCAACTAAAATTCTATGAAGCTCATCATTCGAATAATACGTATAGTTGTTGCTCCCGATGCTGTCTTTGTCGAGCAGCGCGTACAAGAAGTTGTCGGCGTCGCCGTTATCGCCGGTCCAGCCAAGCAAGAATGCATCGGCTTCTCCTTTGGCCAATTTATCTAAGTAAGTAGCCCATTCATACGTAACGATTTTCGCTTTGACGCCGATTTTCGCAAAATTCGCTTGCAGCGCCTCAGCGATTTTTTTTCCGTCCGGCATATATGGACGCGGCACCGGCATTGCCCATAGCTCCATTTCGAAGCCGTTTGGATATCCTGCTTTTGCGAGCAATTCTTTCGCTTTATTTAAATCAAACGGATAGTCTTGAATGGCATCATTATAGCCAGGAATGCTTGGCGGCATCGGGTTTTTCGCCGGTTCCGCCTGGCCGGCGTAGAACGCGTCAATAATCGCCTTTTTGTCCACTGCATAGTTCAATGCTTGACGGACTAATTTGTTTTTCAACGGCCCTCTCGTCGCCGTCAACCCGACGTAACCGACGTTCATCGACGGACGTTTGAAAATCTGAAAATCTTTATTTCCTTCCACTTGTTTCAAATCAGATGGATTCAAATCTTCCATCAAATCAATTTCACCTTTTAACAACGCATTGAGACGCGCAGAGTTATCTGGAATGGAAACAAAGATTAATTGATTCAGCTTCGGATACCCTTTTTCCCAATAATCTTTATTTTTTTCTAAAACAATGCGCTCGTTGCGCTTCCATTCTTTAAAAATGAACGGGCCGGTTCCAACTGGATTTTCCCCAAATTTGTCTCCATATTTTTTAATCGCTGCCGGGCTGGCGATCGCAAACGGCGGCATGGCAATATTTTTCAAAAACGGCGCCTGTGGACGCTTCAACACAAATTGAACCGTGTAGTCGTCCACTGCCTTTACTTCTTTAATGACATGGCTTTCGTCGTTTTTATAACCGCCAAACATCGAGCCGTAATACGGAAATTTGTCCGCGTTGCCATTGGCCCAACGTTCAAAGTTAAAGACCACCGCTTCAGCGTTAAAATCCGTTCCATCATGGAATTTCACACCTTTGCGGAGCTTAAACGTATAGGTCAGCCCGTCTTTGGAAATCGTCCATTCAGTCGCCAATGCCGGTTTTACCGTCGTATCTTCGTCATTATAGTCTAACAGCGTGTCAAAAATATTTTTCGTTACCTTTAACGATTCCCCATCCGTAACCGTAGCCGGGTCAAGCGAGACAGAATCGCCGCCGCGTCCGTAGACGAGCGTATCTTGTGATGATGACTTGTCTTTTGCGCCGCTGCTTGTTTTTTCCGACTTTCCGCAGCCGATAAGCGCCATTGACACCGCAAGCATCAAGGCAAGCAATGTCATCCACGTTTTTCTCCTCATTCTTTGTTCCCCCTTAAATGAAATTTCTATCATTTCGTTGGTTGCCATCCTGTTAATACAAGTGGCAAGCAACGTAATGCCCTTTTTCTACTTCTTTCATCTCCGGCCGCTTTTGCTTGCAGATATCCATGCAAGCGCTGCAGCGCGTATGAAACGCGCATCCTTGCGGCGGATTGGCCGGGTTTGGCAAATCTCCTGATAAAAGCTGGCGTTCTCTTTTATACTCCGGGTCCGGAATCGGCACAGCAGAAAGAAGCGCCTGCGTATACGGATGTTTTGGCGATTGATATAATTGATCGCTATCGGCCAATTCCACTAGGCGTCCTAAATACATCACGCCGACGCGGTCGCTGATATGGCGGACAACCCCTAAATCATGGGCGATAAAAATATAGGTAAGTCCAAATTCTTTTTGTAAATCTTCTAGTAAATTTAATACTTGCGCCTGAATCGACACATCGAGTGCAGACACTGGCTCATCGGCGATAATCAGCTTCGGATTGGTCATCAAAGCGCGCGCGATGCCGATGCGTTGCCGCTGCCCGCCGCTGAACTGATGAGGATAGCGCTTGGCATGATATTGTCCAAGCCCGACCACTTCCAGCATCTCCCGAACGCGCTTTTTCCGCTCCTCTTTGGAGCCTATTCCATGTACGATTAGCGGCTCTTCCAAAATTTTTTCCACCGTATGGCGCGGATTCAAAGAGGCGAAAGGATCCTGAAAAATCATTTGCATATCGCGCCGCATTTTCCGCAATTCTGCTTTAGGCAATGTCGTTACTTCTTTTCCTTCAAAAATGATCGACCCTGCTGTCGGTTCAATTAAACGGAGGAGCATCCGCCCTGTCGTTGACTTGCCACAGCCGCTTTCCCCGACAATGCCAAGCGTTTCCCCTTTATAGACGGTAAAAGTAACATCATCGACTGCTTTCACTTCGCCAACTTTTTTGCCAAACACTCCTCCCGTAATCGGAAAATACTTTTTAAGCCCTTTCACTTGCAACAGCGGCTCGCTCACGATTTTGTCCCTCCTCTCCGAGCGGCAAAAAACAGCGGACGCGATGGCCGCGTTCTCCTGCTTCGTATAGTTCTGGATCTTCTTGAAGGCAACGGGAAAAAGCATGCTCGCACCTTGCCGCAAACCGACATCCTTGGCGAACCGACCCCGGCTTCGGCACATTGCCTGGAATGGAATATAACCGTTCTTTTTTGTCGCGAATGTCGGGAACCGATTGAATCAGGCCGATCGTATACGGATGTTTCGGATTTTTAAAAATCGTCCGCACATCGCCCTCTTCCACAATCTTTCCCGAATACATGACAATCACACGGTCGCATATTTCAGCGACTACTCCCAAGTCGTGTGTAATCATCATGATCGAGGTGTGAAAGTTTTTATTCAGCTCTTTCATCAACGCCAAAATTTGTGCCTGAATCGTCACATCGAGTGCCGTAGTCGGCTCGTCGGCAATGAGCAGCGCCGGATTGCACACCATCGCCATCGCAATCATCACACGCTGGCGCATCCCGCCGGAGAGCTGGTGCGGATATTCGTCGATGATTTGCTCCGCGCGCGGCAGGCCGACCAGCTTTAACATCTCGACGGCTCTTGCTTTCGCTTCTTTCTTGCTCACCTTCATATGTATTCGAATCGCCTCTATTAACTGATTGCCAATCGTAAACAGCGGATTTAAGGATGTCATTGGCTCTTGAAAAATCACCGCGATTCCATTGCCGCGAATCTGCTTCATCCGTTTTTCGGAGGCATGAACGAGATTTTCTCCTTTAAAAAGAATTTCACCATCGATAATGCGCCCGACCCCTTTCGGCAACAAGCCCATAATCGACAGCGAGGTGACGCTTTTTCCGCATCCCGATTCGCCGACGACTCCTAAAATTTCACCTTCATTTATGTAAAAATCAACGCCATCAACGGCGGGAATTTCTCCTTCATCCGTAAAAAAAGACGTTTTTAACCCTCTCACTTCCAGCACACGTGCATCTGCCATTATTTCACCTCCTATCCCGATTGAACCGAATTGATAAAATATTTTTATTTTAATTAAAATTATGCCACGCAATTTTTCATAATACAATATAATATTATAAAAAATTAAAATTATCGAAATAGATGGAACAATAATAAAAAACGGTCTTACAGTGCGTAAAACCGTTTTTATCTTTTATTTTCCAATAATATAAATATTTTTCTTTTACTTATTGATGGAGTTGCTGGATTGTAAATAAATGGTAATAACTCCCTTGTTTCGCCATTAATTCCTCGTGGGTGCCGCTTTCGACAATCTTGCCGTTTTCAATAAGGAAAATGCGATCCGCATGCGTAATCGTCGAAAGGCGATGGGCAACAATAAACGTTGTGCGATTTTTGGCAAGCCGTTCCAGCGCCTCTTGAATGTAATGCTCATTTTCGAGATCGAGCGCCGATGTCGCTTCATCGAAAATAAGCAAAGGCGGATTTTTTAGAAAGACGCGGGCGATAGCGATCCGCTGTTTTTGCCCTCCGGACAATTTTATGCCGCGCTCCCCGACTTTTGTGTCATATCCATCCGGCAGGCTCATAATAAAATCATGAGCATTGGCGGCTTTTGCGGCGGCAATGACCTCTTCATCCGTCGCATCCGGCTTTCCGAGCAAAATGTTGTCTTTCACTGAGTCGCTGAATAAAAAGCTGTCCTGAAAAACGATGCCGATTTTATCACGAAGACTGCGCACGCGTATATCGCGAATATCGATGCCATCCAATAAAATCCTCCCCTCTGTCACATCATAAAAGCGCGGGATCAGGCTTACTAACGTAGATTTTCCGCCTCCGCTCATGCCGACAAGGGCGATCGTTTCCCCTGCTTTCACGGAAAACGAAATATCGCGCAGCACCGGCGTTCCATTTTTATGATAAGCAAACGTAACGTGATCAAATACAATATCGCCTTTTACTTCTCGACAATCGACCGCGTTTGGCGCATCTGTAACATCATACGGCTCATCGAAAAACTCAAACATTCGATCCATCGAAGCGAACGACTGCGTTAAGGTCGTTGACGAATTCACAAGACGGCGCAGCGGGCTGTACAGCCGGTCGATATATCCGACGAAAGCAACCATCGTTCCGACGGTAATATGGCCGAGCAGCACTTGGTAACCAGCATAAATAATCACCACGATCGGAGCGATATCGGTGACCGTGTTGACAACCGCAAACGATTTGGCGTTCCAGCTCGTATGCATCAGCGCCTTCGTTAAAAAATGGTTGTTTTGCGCAGAAAACCGCTTCTGCTCCGCTTCTTCGATCGCGAAACTTTTAATGACCGACATTCCTTGCACCCGCTCATGCAAATAAGCTTGAAGCTCTGCCAAAGCTTGGGAGCGCATTCTTGTCCGCTGCCGGAGACGCCCGAAAAAATATTTTACTGAAAATGCATAAATCGGCAGCGTACTAATGGAAACAAGCGTTAATTTCATATCCATCTTCATCATAATAACAAGTGCAATTATAATTGTTGCCATATCTAACCAGAGATTCATCAGTCCCGTAATAATAAAATCTTTTGTCTGTTCGACATCGTTAATGACGCGCGAAATAATTTCACCGGTGCGGTGATTCGAATAATATGTAAAACTTAGTTTTTGCATATGTGTAAACAACTGGTTGCGAATGTCATACAGCACTTTGCTCGCCGTCCACTGGGCAAAATATTGCCGATAATATTCGACAATCGGACGAATTAGAACAAAAATAACCAACATAATCACAAGCGCCCACCAAAGCCGGGTGGTTTTCACCGACATTGGTATCGCCTCATTTCCAATGATTTCATCCACCACATATTTCAGCAGCAATGGAATAAGAAGCGGGATCGCAAACTTAATAATGCCGATGATCATTGTAGCGATAATATACCACTTGTATGGGCGGACAAATTGCATATAGCGGCGAATACTTTCCATAAAAATCCCCCTTAAAAGCAGAAAAACCTGTTTGCGGCGACGAACAGGCTTTTTGCTTTCTTCTTTTTTATTCACTTTCGATATGACTGAAACTTTTCATACCACTTGTCAATAAAATCAGGCGCAAACGGGCCCTTTCGTTCTTGAATCCAGCTGATCAGCTTTTTTACGTTATTTTTTAAAATACGGTCGATCACATCGGGATAATTCATCTCTTTGCGGTGCCATTCATACTCATCTTCATCAAGCAAAATATATGTCATATCCGGGAATACCTTAATATCCAAATCATAATCGATATATTTGAGCGCTTCCTCATCCCATACAAATGGCGAACTTAAGTTGCAATAATAATAAACCCCGTCATCGCGAACCATCCCAATAATGTTAAACCAATGTTTAGCATGAAAAAAACAGATGGCTGGCTCGCGCGTCACCCATGTCCGGCCGTCCGCTTCCGTCACCAGTGTTTTGTCATTCGCCCCAATAATATATGTAGAAGCTCCTTTTAGCACCAATGTTTTTTCCCATATACGGTGAATCATCCCATTATGTTTATAACTATGGATTTGAATAATCTCTCCATCTACAGGATATCCAGACATCATTCTCCCTACTTTCTCATGGGAACTTCTCTTTCCTATTATAACGATTGGACAGATAATTGAAAACAAAAGAGAGCCATCCTACCAAGCTGAAGATGGCTCGCATGTGCGGCGATACTGGTTTTGATAAGAAAGAATAACTTCTTCCGTTTGCCTTTCAAACGTTTGTTGAATTTCCTTTAACTGTTGTTTCATCTGTTGGATTTCTTCCTGAATCGATTGAAGTTTTGCTTCTTGCTGTAGTTCGATCAATTGTTTTTTAATTTCTTGGCAGCGCTCGATTTCCGACTGTAGAAACAAGAGCTGCTCCATTGTTTTTAATTGTTCATTCACTAAACGTTCAAACAACTCCATGATCGTTTTCTCCCTTCCCCTGTGATTCCGCTGGTAAGCGTGCGTCAAAACTGTAAGCACTTTTCCATATTGTGCAGCCGCTAGCTGTTTATATATTTCGGGGAAGGGCTTGTAAATTCCTTTGACTATATATGTAAAGTTGTGGCAACTTTTGTCGTCGCTCCGATCATATTGCAGTTGCAACTTACGTTGGCGTTTTCGCGGTGAGGCAACATGAAATAAGCAGAGGCTTCGCGCCGCCTCCGCTTTTTTTTTTTGCCTAACTTCAGCGGCTAGCTCTCTTGCGCAAAATAACCTTCTCCCTTGAAGTGCAAGCACTTCAGCGGGCGAAGAACATTTCGCTTCGAGAGCTATTCTCGCCGCTTCCGCTTTTTTAACTGTCTAGCTCGGCTCGCAAACCGCTCGGGGTCAAATAACCTTCTCTCTCGGGGTGACAAGCACCCCTGCGTGCGAAGAACATTTGCCCGTCGCGGTTAAACGGCTCGCCTTCACTTTTCTATGTTACTTGCTGGAGTTTTGCGCTTTACGAGCTTCCGCTTGCGCGTTTTGTTGTTGTACTTGTTGCACGTTAGTTTCTGCAGCAAATTCAGTGCCGAATTGGCCTGCTTGTGCAGATTGTGCGTTTTGTTGTCTTACTTCTTGGATGTTAGTGCCTGCAGCTGTTTTGTTTGGTTGTTGTTTTGCCACTGTTATCACCTCCACGTGACTTACTGTGCCCAGGAGGCGATAGTTTTATCCATTCAAATTACAAAAGTAAAGATCTTCCACCATCCACAATGATCGTTTGACCGCGGATCATTTCTGCATCATCGGACAGCAAAAACATTACTGCATTAACAATATCTTCTGGTTTTACCATGCGACCGGCAGGTGTTTTTGCGATAGCGTCAGACAACAACTCTTCACGGTTTGGAAAATGTTTCAACGCATCTGTGTCGACTGCACCGCCTGATACAGCATTGACAGAAATATTTTTCGGTGCTAGTTCGACCGCTAAATAGCGCGTCAGTGATTCAACCGCCGCCTTCGAAACACCGACAGCCGTATAATTTTCCAGATAGCGGATTGCCCCCAATGAACTGATGCTGACGATTTTGCCGCCGCCGACTTTTTCCATTCGTTTTGCCGCCTCTTGGGCGCAAAATAAAAGCGCTTTGCTGTTAATATCCATTGTCCAATTCCAATGCGACTCCTCAAGTTCCATCGCCGGCCGCAGCACGCCTGAGGCGGCGTTATTAATAAGAACATCCACACGTCCAAATACTTCATCCACTTGCGCGAACATCTCTTGAATTTTTTCGACTTTGCCCACATTTGCTTTCACGACAAGCGCTTTTCGTCCTAACGCTTCGATTTCCTGTGCCGTTTGTAACGCTGCTTCTTTACTGCGCGCATAGTTTACAACAATATCATATCCTTCTTTTGCAAGACGAAGGGCAATCGCTTTGCCGATTCCACGGCTGCTTCCTGTAACTACCGCCACTTTTTCGCTCATATTTTTCTCTCCTTTATGCATAAATGAATAAGTACTTTTTAAAACTAGAAAAAAAAGGGGGCTTTTATCATGTACGTTGGTCGTGATATGACAGAGCTGTCCATGATTCCAAAATCGGAATGGACGGACAGCGAACTTGCTTATTTCCATCATTCCTTTCAGCAAATCGCTCCATATTTAAACGCGGAAGGCCAGACGATCCATCGTGAAATCATCGAAGAAATCGAGGCGCGCGGCGGGCTAAGAAACAGCGAAGCCACGTATACACAAGGCACGAGACAGACGTATGACTAAAACGGGTGGAACAATCCGCCTGTTTTCTGTTTATACTCTTCCCAAACGCGCTGATGGGAAACGGGAAACGCGTACGATTCGATCTCCTTCTCACCCACCAGCTTCAGCTGTTCCGTTTCAGTAAATTTGCCGGCTATTTTTCCGTCATAAACCGTAATATCCCAAATCAAGTGGGAAAATGCATGCTCTAGTGCAAGGAACGGTTGGCCAAGCTGTGCCTGGACCCCATATTGTTCCTTTAAAAATGCTTCCAGACGCTCTTCTGGACTCGCTTGTCCGTCCGCCGCTTCACAGTTTGGAAATTCCCATAAGTTCGCGAGCAGGCCTTCGCTTCCGCGCTTATGGATCAATACCTTTCCATTTTCGTCCTTCAACACCGCAGCGATGATCGGCACTTGTTTTACGTTCGTTTTTTTGGTTTTGACCGGCAGCTCTGTCTGCACTCCTTCGGCAAACGCGCGGCAATGCGCCTGCACCGGGCAGAGCAGGCAGGCGGGGTTGCGCGGTGTGCAAATAAGCGCCCCTAACTCCATCAACGCCTGGTTAAAATACGAAGGGTTTTCGCGTGAAATAATTTGCCGGACAATCGCTTCAAACAGCTTTCTCGTTCCTGTTTTAGCAATATCTTCCCAGACAAGAAAAATCCGTGATAATACCCGCATCACATTGCCGTCGACCGCCGGTTCAGGAATGCCGTAGGCGATGCTTAGCACCGCACCGGTCGTATACGGTCCGACCCCTTTTAATTTCGCAAATTGTTCGCGGTTAGCAGGAATTTTTCCGCCGTATTGCTCTTTCACTTCTTTTACCGCCGCATGCAAATTGCGGACGCGCGAGTAATAGCCGAGCCCTTCCCACGCTTTCATCACTTCTTCTTCATCCGCTTCCGCAAGCGCTTCAAGCGTCGGAAACTGCTCGATAAACTTTTGAAAATACGGAATGACCGTATCCACTTTTGTTTGCTGAAGCATCACTTCTGACACCCATACTTTATACGGATCGTTATCTTTACGCCACGGCAGGTCGCGCTGTTCTTTTTCAAACCAGCCGATTAAATCTTGCTGAAACTGTTTGATGGCAAATCCGCCAAGCAATGTTTGTTCTTTCACCTTATTTCCTCCATGATGCCCTTATGTCCGTTTTGCATGTTTATTATAACAAAAAACACCTGATTGCGCCTTTCGCAGCATCAGGTATTTCACTGTTATTATCTTGCTTCTTTTTTGACTACTTTCACATGAGCAACGTTTTGTTTCGCATGGTCCTTCACATATACAAACCAGTATAATAACGCGACAAAGATGCTTCCGCCAACGGCGTTGCCAAGGAAGACAGGAACGAAATTTCGGAACCAGTCTGTCCATGCCGCATGGCCCTCAAAAATCGCCGCAGGAATAACGAACATATTGGCGACGACGTGCTGAAAGCCGATGGCGACAAACGCCATGACCGGAAACCAAATCGCAAGTATTTTGCCGCCAATATCTTCCGCGCCGTATGACAGCCAAACCGCCAACGTCACCAGCCAGTTACAGCCAATCCCTGAAATAAACGCCTGTATAAATGTATCGTGAAGCTTCGCATTGGCAATGGCAACCGTCTTGGCTAAAAACGGACCTTCCGCCGTTAAACCGACGACATGGCCAAACAAATAGGCGACAAAGACCGCGCCAAGGAAATTGCTTACAGTAATCCAAAACCAGCCTTTGATTAGCTTCCCCAACGTAATCGTTTTTGCTAACGCCGCCAAAGTCATTGACATCATATTCCCCGTCAGCAGCTCGCCGCCTGCAATAATCACCAGCACAAGCCCTAACGGAAACACCGCCGCCCCTAAAAAATTGGCAAAGCTTCCCCATTGCGGCGGAACGTTGCCAATTACGCGAATGTCCAATAAAAATCCAAGTGCAATAAACGCTCCTGCCAAAAAACCAAGAACGATTTGTGATAATAACGGTAAATTCGCTTTCCGCGTTCCCGCTTCAATGGCGAGTTGCGCAATTTGTGACGGATTGCGGTAAGCCATTGTTTGATCCCCCACTTAGTTCCATGATTAGTTATCAAATTGCAATGTTTTTTCTTCTAACCCCGCTATTTTATTCGGATGGGTGTATACATTAAACGTATGGCCGCGAAGAAATCCTACCACCGTAATGCCTAAATCATTTGCCAGTTCAAGCGCTAACGTCGTCGGCGCCGATTTCGACAAAATCATGCCGATTCCCATTTTAGAAACCTTTAACAACACTTCGGATGATACTCTGCCGCTAAAAGCGATCACTTTATCTGACAATGGCAATCCTTGCTGCAGGCAATATCCATAAATTTTATCGAGCGCATTATGTCTGCCGATATCCGAGCGAACAATGACTAATTCGTTTGGCGTACAAAGTGCCGCATTATGAATGCCGCCGGTTGCCTGGAAATCCGTTGATTGCTCCTGCAATAGCTGCATCAGGCGGATGCATTGCTCTACCCGGATGTTCGTGCTGTGAACAATCGTCTTTGCCGTCTTCATGTCATTATAAAAGTAAAATTGTCGGCTTTTTCCGCAGCAGGAACCAATAAAACGCTTAGCGTAAAACTCTTTTTGAATCGACTGTTTCGTGACCAGCTCCACGTAAGCAAACCCGCGATGTTCATCCACAGCTATCGCTTTTATTTCCTTGCTGGAGCGAATAATCCCTTCTGAAGCTAAAAAACCAATCACTAATTCCTCTAAATGCGTCGGGGTGCAGACCATCGTCGCAAACTCTTGTCCGTCAACGACAATCGTAAGCGGAAATTCCACGGCAATTTCATCATCGACTTCTTCAAAATGATTGCCACGATACTTGATAATGTTTTGCCGCCGCATAACAAAGCTTTCCATCCAATCCCCCCTCGTTCCTAATTTCGCAAAAAGAAAACCGCCATCTTTTCTATGACGAAGGCATATGCATCCTTCTCTATCCATAGAAAAGTGGCGGTAGTTTCCACACAGCATTTCTGTGATAAAACCAACGCTCTCATCACACTACAAACGGAAACTTAACTACCAATAGCCCTTTCGCTATTGTATAGCCGAGCTTCCTACCGTATTCATCATGTTAATCTACTTTTAGCATAACATGAAAGCGCATTAAAAAACAATACAGAAATCATTATATGTTATTGCCTAATCGGTTTTTCAAATACAAACACAGAAACGGCAATATCTTCTTCGACTTTAATATCATTGAACAAATATAACAGCTTCGATCCGGCCAGCTCCTCGAGACCTTCCGGAACTTTTTGCGCATATACCTCCTGAATCATCCGCGTGCGGGCGGTATGCACCATCTCTTTTCCTTCCGGCGACCGGGCAATAAATTTTTCTGTCGGCGTTAAATTTCCTTGCAATATCGTGACAGCGAGATTATCAACAAAATAAGTTTTAATCCGTTCCGGCCCTTTTCCAAACAGCTGTTTGCGAACTTTTCGCACCAAATCATTAAATGCTGCTTCTTTTTTCGACATAGGAAAGCCCCCTTTCCAGCTCTGATTCATTTGCAAAAAACAGAGGCCAGCGGTTGTTTTATGAACTATATAGTACTATAATTATAATAAAACAACATATACATAGTGGAAAAATAATAAGGATATCCTTGTTATTTTTCTACTAGTCTATTTTTAGGATGCGGATTGGTTCTTTTAGTATCATTATGCTAAAAAACTACTCCACCATGACTGAGCACAGCTTTCATTCATGGTGGAGTTTTTATTTTAGGAGGAGGTATCACGCATGAGCGAACCCTGGGTCACGATTACGATCAACGGAAGCGATTACAACGCCAAACAAGGAATGACCATTTTACAGGTCATTAATGAAAACAACATTCCCCATCCGCAAGTTTGCTATACTCCCGAACTGGGAGCCATTCAAACATGTGACACATGTATTGTCGAAGTAGACGGAAAATTAGTGCGCGCCTGTTCCACTCCTGTAAAAGATGGCATGAACGTCGAGCTCTCTTCGCCGCGGGCGAAAGCAGCGCAAAAAGAAGCGATGGACCGTATTTTAGAAAACCACCTATTATATTGTACGGTCTGTGATAACAATAACGGAAACTGCAAATTGCACAATACGGCGGAACTGATGGGAATTGAGCATCAATCGTATCCATATCGCCCAAAAGTAGACCCATCGGAAGTCGACATGTCCCATCCGTTCTATCGCTATGATCCAAACCAATGCATCGCCTGTGGTCAATGCGTGGAAGTATGTCAAAACTTACAAGTGAACGAAACATTATCGATCGACTGGGAAGCGGAACGTCCTCGTGTCATTTGGGATAACGGTGTTCCAATTAATGAATCTTCCTGTGTTAGCTGCGGACAATGCGTTACCGTTTGTCCATGCAATGCATTAATGGAAAAATCGATGTTAGGCGAGGCCGGTTTTATGACCGGTTTAGATAAAGAACTTTTAAATCCGATGATCGATTTTGTAAAAGAAGTCGAACCTGGCTACAGCAGTATTTTTGCCATTTCTGAAATCGAAGCGGCGATGCGGGAACAGCGTATCAAAAAGACGAAAACGGTTTGTACGTTCTGCGGTGTCGGCTGTTCATTTGAAGTATGGACGAAGGGACGGAAAATTTTAAAAATCCAGCCTGTCTCCGAAGCGCCGGTCAACGCGATTTCCACATGTGTAAAAGGGAAATTTGGCTGGGATTTCGTCAACAGCGAAGAGCGCCTAACCAAACCGCTCATTCGTAAAGGCGATGCGTTCGTAGAATCCACATGGGAAGAAGCGCTTTCGCTCGTTGCGGAAAAACTTGGCGAAATCAAGCAAAAATACGGCGGCAACGCCATCGGCTTTATTTCGTCGTCGAAAATATCTAATGAAGAAAACTATTTAATGCAAAAATTGGCTCGACAAGTGTTTGAAACGAACAATGTCGATAACTGTTCGCGCTATTGTCAATCGCCAGCAACGGACGGCCTGTTCCGCACGGTAGGAATGGGCGGCGATTCCGGAACGATTCAAGATATCGCATCCGCAGGATTAGTGATTATTATCGGCGCTAACCCGGCAGAAGGACACCCTGTTTTGGCGACTCGCGTCAAACGCGCACATAAGCTATTCGGCCAAAAATTAATTGTCGCCGACTTGCGCAAAAATGAAATGGCGGAACGCGCCGATCTATTTATCCGACCAAAACAAGGCACTGACCAAGTATGGTTGATGGCCGTCACGAAATATATCATCGACCAAGGCTGGCATAATGAAAAATTCATTCGTGAACGCGTTCATTTCTTCGATGAATTCAAAGAAGTGCTCGAAAAATATACGCTCGATTACGCGGAAGAAGTAACAGGCGTTGCGAAAGAAGACTTAATTCGCATCGCTGAAATGATCCATGAGGCGGATGGCACGTGCGTCCTCTGGGGAATGGGCGTTACACAAAACACGGGAGGAAGCGATACGTCCGCGGCCATCTCGAACTTATTGCTCGCAACAGGTAACTACGGGCGCCCAGGCGCTGGAGCGTTCCCGCTGCGCGGTCATAACAACGTGCAAGGCGCTTGCGATATGGGCTCTCTGCCTGGCTGGCTTCCAGGATATCAACATATTACGGATGACGTTGCGCGGGCAAAATTTGAAAAAGCATACGGTGTTCGCATTGATGGAAAACCAGGACTTGATAATATTCAAATGCTCGAAGCTGCGGAACAAGGAAAATTAAAAGCAATGTATATCGTCGGTGAAGATATGGCGTTTGTTGACTGCAACGCCAATCATGTCCAAAAAGTGCTTTCAGAGCTAGATTTCGTGGTGGTACAGGACATTTTCTTATCGAAAACAGCGCAATTTGCTGACGTTGTTTTACCAGCAGCGCCAAGCTTAGAAAAAGAAGGAACATTTACCAATACGGAACGGCGCATTCAACGTTTCTACCAAGCGCTTGAACCGCTCGGCGATTCCAAACCAGACTGGTGGATCATTCAAGAAATCGCGAAACGGATGGGCGCTGATTGGAACTACTCTGGTCCGAAAGAAATCATGGATGAAATTGCAAGCCTCGCACCGCTATTCTCGCAGGCGCAATACGAAAACTTGGAAGGATGGAACAGCCTCTGCTGGGGTAGCTATGACGGTGCGCATACGCCAATTCTTTATAAAGAACGCTTTAACTTTCCAGACGGAAAAGCACGCTTTGCGCTTGCCGATTGGGTACAACCAGTAGAGTATCCGGAAGAATACGATTTGCTTGTCAATAACGGGCGATTGCTCGAACATTTCCATGAAGGAAACTTAACATACAAATCGCAAGGCATTCAGAAAAAATTCCCGGAAGTGTTCGTCGAGGTATCGCCGGAATTGGCAAAAGAACGCGGCATCAAAGACGGTTCGCTCGTTCGTTTAGAATCACCGTTTGGCCAAGTAAAAGTGCGGGTGCTGGTCACGGATCGCGTCAAAGGAAAAGAGTTATTCTTACCAATGCACTCGGCAACAAACGAAAGTGCCATTAACATCCTTACCGGTCCTGCTACTGACCATCGCACAAATACGCCGGCATACAAGCAAACAAAAGTACGGATGCAAGTGTTAGAAGTCGATGGAACGCCACCGCTTCCACGTACAAACCCGCGCTTTAAAAAGCGGAATCCGAGAAGAGGCGTCGAAGTCGAGCGAAAATGGCAGCGTCCTGACTACGTTCCTCTAACAGACGAATGGAAGGAGGCAGAGCCGCGTGGCTAAACCAATTACAACGATTCAAAAACAAATGGTGACGGAGGAAGAAAAGCGGGAGAAAACGATCGAGGAGCTTAAAGCTTCTCTGACGGAAAAGGAAAAAGCGGTTCACGAACTGCTTGCCATCGTAGGGGAGCTGCACAAAAGCGGCCTCCTCGAAGCCGCCAACGCGATGCTGAAAGCAAGGGAAGACATCGCGAAAATCGTCATTGGGCAAGCGAATCGCAAGCCAGTGACAACAATGATTAACCATGTGATCGGGATTGCGCAGCTGTTCGCCAATCTCGATCCGCAATTAACCTCTAAATTATTGGAAAGCACCGCTTCCGGCTTTGCCGAAGCCTATAAACAAACAAAAGAAACCGATAAAAAAATCGGCATTTTTGATCTGCTAAAAGCAATAAATGATCCTGACATTAACCGCGCCATCCGTTTTATTCTTTCCTCTTTAAAAGAAATTGGAAAACGTCTGCATGACGACAAAAGCTAAACATTCGCCTATTTCAGCCATCTTTCCTGAACAGGAAAGATGGCTTTAGTATTTCCACCCCTCGCTAATGAATACGAAATATGTTACACTGGCAATACATCATTCCCTTTTCATACGCTCACTTGTCCAATGATCGGAAACGGACTGGGTATACTAATGAACGAGACTAACAAAGGAGGCTTACTTCGTTTGGATACAGGTACGCACATTTTGATGGGGGTAGCACTAGGCAGCATTGCCACATTAGACCCCGCTGTCGCACATGATCCTTTTTTGTCTCACGCTGTACTGATTGGAACATTAGCCGGCTCCCAAGCACCGGATATCGATACCGTGCTGAAATTGCGCAACAATGCCAAATATATTCGTAACCATCGCGGCATTACTCATTCCATCCCTGCCGTATCGTTATGGCCGCTCCTGATTACCGCGATTATCGCTTTTCTTTATCCAGCGGTCAACTTATTTCACCTATGGCTATGGACGTTCATTGCTGTCGTGTTTCACGTGTTTGTCGACATTTTCAACGCTTATGGCACCCAGGCGCTGCGTCCGTTTACAAAAAAGTGGATTGCGCTCGGCGTGATTAATACATTCGACCCAATCATTTTTGCCCTGCATCTCATAGGGGTCGGCCTTTTGTTTCTTGACGTTCATCCTGGTTATACGTTTTTAGCAATTTACGGTGTCATCGCCGTTTATTATATGATACGATTCCGCCAGCAGGCAGCGATTAAAAAAGCCGTCCGCGCCGAAATGAACGATGTCGAACAGATTATTACCGTTCCGACGTTCCGCTTCCGAGAGTGGCATTTAGCAATTACGGCAAAAGATTACTTTTATGTCGGACGGGCAAAAAACGGGCGCATCTATATATTGGATCAATTTGAAAAATGCCCTCTTCCCGACGATCCCGTCATCGAAGCGGCCAAGCGGGATGAAAACGTTGCCGCCTTTTTATCTTTTTCCCCTGTTTATCGCTGGGAGCTTCATGAATATGATGATTATTATGAAGTGCGCCTTACCGATTTACGCTACCGAAGCAAAGGCCACTACCCATTTGTGGCCATAGCACAATTGGATCGCAATTTAAATGTTATCAGTTCCTACACAGGATGGGTGTTTAGCGAAGGAAAGCTGCGGAAAAAACTGGATCTCGCGCCAAACTAAACAAAACCGGCGGACGCTTTAAAAGCACCCGCCTATTTTTAATGCTTTGGGTAATCATTGCGATTTAGTAAATGTTTGTATTTGGGGTTGTTTGTTTGGAACTCATGCAGCGTTGCACCGTAGCGGTCGATCCATTGCCGAACGACTTTTTCGGTCAGCTCCTTTCCTCTGTACTCGTGTCCGGCGCGGGCGTATGTCGTTTCGAAATCTTCCCAAAGCAATTCGACCCATGTTCGCGCCTGGGCATAAGCAAGGGACGGGTTTTTCTCAAGCAAATAATTCGTAAGCCGTTCAAAATATTCGTGCATCGCCATTTTTTTCACCTCTTGTCCCAACAATTTGCATACATAAGCCGGCCAAGTTGCATCATAATAAGAATACGTGTTGGCCATCAACACGAGCAAGAAAAAAGGAGGAAATGTGCAATGCGGAATAAAAAGCACAATTTCCCAAACCAAAACAATAACAAATTCGAGGGAGAACCGCGAGCAAAAGCGGAATATGCTTCCAAACGGGCAAACGGCACGATAAACACCCATCCGCAAGAACGGATGCGCGCCTCTGGCGAACGCGGAGATTATTTTTAAAAATCTTCCTTGATGTTGAGGGGTGTTCGACAATGGGTCACCATTCGCGCAAAAAGTTTTATGATAACTTCTACTCTAACCCTTTTCAGCAGCCATGGGCAAACCCGAAACATGCCCACTCTCAAGTAAACGGGGAGACGCAGCAGACACTCGATTTAATTATCCTGGAACGCCAGACGCGAAAACAGTCGTAGCTGATGAAACCTAGAGAATTCCTTCATTCTCTAGGTTCTTTTTTACCTATTCGACTTGCGGAGCAGCGAAATCGGCAATGCCTCTTCTTCCCCATTTCCTTTTAGACGATAGCCCCAAGCAAACACACCTTTTAAATAACGCACTTTAAAATACTCTCCCGGATCGCCTTCAATTTCATATATCTCACCAGGCTGGAAATCGTTCGGGTCAAGCAAATACGCTTTGGCCATGGCAATTTTTCTTTCATATACGGCGTATTCGTTAACCATCCCCATCCGTTCTGCTTTGCGTGCTTTTTCTGTTAATGCGGCGATTTCTTGCTGAAGTTCTTGTTTTGTCATTTCACTATATCGTTTTTGTTCCCCAAGAGTGCTCATTGTTTGTTCCTCCTTTGAATTGTATTATATGATAAAAACGTCAATCGAACAGAATGGAGAGACAGATAATGGACATTATTGCGATTACCGGAGCTGGAACTGGGTTAGGAAAAGAATTGGCGTTGCAATACGCCAAGCAAGGGCATACGATTATTGCCATTGGCCGGCGGCTATCTCCGCTTATGGATGTCGTTTGGCACATTGAACATAGCGGCGGAAAAGCATTTGCCTATCCGCTTGACATCCGCTGCTATGAAGAAGTGACCCACACGGTAAATGAGATTGTAAAGCAACATCGTGTTACACGTTTGGTAAATAACGCCGGCATCGGCTATTTTGGTCCGCTTTCTTCCCTTTCCCAGCAGCAAATTGACGAGATGATTCAAACGAATGTTAATGGCACCATTTATATGACAAAAGCATTTTTGCCGCATCTTCTCGCCATGCCAAAAGCAAAAATTGTAAATATTATTTCCACCGCCGGTTTGCGCGGCAAAGTAAACGAAGCCGTTTATGCGGCGACCAAATTTGCGATTCGCGGTTTTAGCGAAAGCTTAGTGAAAGAACTGGAAGGAACCAATGTTTCCGTTACCGCCGTATATATGGGCGGCATGGACACACCGTTTTGGAACGGAAGCGACCATATAAAAGACCGCTCGCGGCTGCGCCCGCCAAAGGAAATCGCAAAGCAAATTATTGCCTGCGAAAACGGTCAAACGGAAATCATTTTATCTTAACGTTCCTGCTCGCTTTTTAATTGTCTTAAAAACTGCTCGATCATCTCGAGTGGGAAACCTTTGCGGTACAGTGCCTGCTTCATTTTTTGCTCATACAGCGGGCTTTCGTATTTTTCATAGCGGCGATGCGCTTTTCTTCCTTGATACTGTAAAGCTTCCCACTCCTGTTCCTCCTTTTCATCACGTTCTGACGACAGCACCTCATCGATGACTTCCTGTGGAAATCCTTTTCGATATAAAAGCTGCGCGACCTGATATTTCCATTGCCGCAACGACTGCTTCGCCCGTTGTTTTTTTGCCTTTTCATAAAGTGAGCGCGCCGTTTCCACTTGTTCGGTAAAGGAGTAAACAGCCAGGCTTTGTTCAATCCATTTCGCCGCGATCCCCATTTTTTCCAGCTCGTTGCGGATTACATACGGGCCTTTCGCCGATGTTTGCTTTTGCGTGCGCACATAGGCGAAAGCGAATTCGCGGTCATCGACATATTTGTTTTCTCTCAACTTATGCAGCACTTCTGCAATCACATCTTCGGGTGCACCTTTTTTCTTCAGGTGTTGGATTACCTCGTGTTCAGACCGCATGCGGTGCGATAAAAAATATAAAGCCTGATTATATGTTTTTTTGACTTGATCCGCATATACTATTTCTTGTAAGGAATCCTCATCGATCTCCATTCCTTTTTTCAAGCGAAATTGAAGCAACACGTCTCGATCAACGGTAAAAACATCTATTTCTCCATTTTCTTTTTGCATCGTGACACGAAAACGTTCGTGGCTGTTTGGCTGAACGGCTATATTCGTGATAATTCCCATCGGTTTTTCCCTCCGCTTTTATCGTATCATAAGAAGGAATGTTGCACATAAAAAACGAAATGAATAATGCAATGTCAAAAAATAGGGAGGGAATTGGATGCATATCGCCATTGCCGGCGGCACCGGTTTCATTGGGCAAGCGCTCACTAATTACTTTGCGGCGCAAGGACACCGGATTTATGTCTTAACTCGACGCCCTAGACCATCTTCCTCTGCAACCATCCACTATCTTGCATGGGCGCCTGATACCCGCCCCAACATGGATGTTCCTGCCTTTGATGTCGTCATTAATTTAGCCGGCGAGCCAATTAACCGCAAAAGATGGACAAAAACACAGAAAGAGCGTATCGTTAATAGCCGCATATCGACCACGGCATCCATCATCGAACTAATGAAATCGCTGTCAATCCCTCCGAAAGCATTTATTAACGCTAGTGCAATCGGGATTTATGGAACCTCTCTTACCGCTTCTTTTACCGAAGAAAGCCCTGTTGCCGGCAGCGATTTTCTCGCCCAAACAGCAATAAAGTGGGAACAAGCAGCCAAGCAGGCCGAAACAATCGGCGTCCGCACCATAATGGCGCGATTGGGTGTCGTTCTTGGCAAAAACGGCGGCGCGCTTCCAAAAATGGTTCTTCCTTATCGCTTTTACATCGGCGGTCCCATCGGCACAGGACAGCAATGGCTTTCTTGGATCCATATTGACGATGTTGTTCGCGCCATCGCCTATATGATCGATCATGAGGAGCTCGCGGGACCGATCAATATTACCGCCCCATCTCCAGTCCGTATGGAACAGTTCGGGGAAACGGTCGCCCGTACACTTCACCGCCCTCATTGGCTTCGTGTACCAAATGCGATGCTGCGCGCCCTTCTTGGTGAAATGAGTATGCTTGTGACCGAAGGACAGCAAGTAATTCCGAAAAAACTGATGGAAGCTGGGTTTATCTTTTCCTTCCCTACGCTGGAAAAAAGTTTAGCCGATTTATTAGCCGCATAACTATTTCGCTGTCGAAAATTAAAAAAATATCCATAAAAAATTAACAAAAGACCTATTTCTTTTTTCTTTATCATCGTGTATGATGATGAAGACTTCATCCACTCATTACCTATAACCATATAGCGACGCGACAAAGGGGAAGGCAAATGGTGCGCCACCAGCGGATCCCGCTGGTTCTAGTGGGTTCGATTCCCACCCCGAAATTTTTTGATGAATATATATTAAAAAATTTCGAGGGTGGTTTTGCCCACAGGTAAACTGCCCTCGGTAAGGAGGGAAAAGCATTGCTAAAAAAACGTGAACTGCAAGATTGTCATGTGCTTTACGAGCTGATGGTGCACCCAGAGGTCTTCCCTTTCGTGCGCCAAAAAGCGGGCTCGTACGAAGAATTTTTGTTTATGACGAAACAAGTGATCGAAGCAGAAGAGCGCGGGGAACTTATCTCTCGCACCATTTTAGACGAATGGGGCAATCCGATCGGCACGATTAGCTTATTCGATATACAAGATAACACCGGATTTTTAGGCACATGGCTAGGAAAGCCGTATCATGGGCAAGGGTACAATCGTCGTGCGAAAGAAGCATTTTTCCATGAACTATTTTATGAACTTTCCATCGAAACGGTATTTATGCGCATTCGCAAGATAAACACCCGCTCCATTAAAGCGGCGGAAAAACTGCCGTACGTCACTTCGGCAAACGAGACAAGAAAAAGCCTGCTCGAACAAATTGGAGCGGATATATACAATCTATACGAAATTACAAAAGATAATTATACGCTATATACGCTTCGCCATCCTTCTTTAATCGAAGAGGAACAACGTAAAGAAGCGTAACGGGGCTGACGAAGGCAGCCTTTTTTATTCACGTGCATAAAAAAGCAGGGCGGCGGGCAAACTAAAAATAAACAAATTTTTATAAAAGTGAGGGGCAGAATATGACGGAAAAACGAAGACGTGAAAAAACAAAAAGCACGTTAACAAGCGCACAAGAAGTGAGCTATGCCCACGACTTTAAACTGGCTGACCAGGCAGGCGGCTACACGGCAAAAAAAGCAAAGCATTAGAAAACATTGTTATTTATACTTTTCAATAAGGCCCGCCATCCTAAGTAATGAATCGTACGATTCACATTATGGCTTAGGAGGCATAGACAATGGGCCGATCTCGCGGACAAAAAACACGCGATAAAAATAAAGCTACTTTGCCGCAAGTTCCGAAACAGCTAAAATCCGACGGACTCGATGTCGAATACTCCCGAGAATTTGCTGATCACGAAGACCTTGAAGCACAAGCGCGCGCCCAAGCCGCAGGAATTCGCCAAAGCAAAGCGCGCAAAAAATAACATTCGCAAGGCAGCGGTTGACGCTGCCTTTATGTTTTCTCCTCTTCGAACTGCAAAACATCGCTATACTGTTTATAGAACAGGCCGAGCTCCCCTTTATAATTTTCCTTCCATGGCTTATCTTTTCCGCAATAATGAATAAATACAGTGTTTTCCTGAATCCAGTGCAAATCATGTTTCGGATTTGGCAGCAGCTGAATCATATCATAATAGCGGGCATCATAATTATAACGATAGCCATCAACTGGTTTAATTTTGTCCCAATATAAGCCGTTCAGAACATCTTGGTCAGGAAGCACAAGCTTAAAGCGATTATCGCGGATAAACTGATAAATATCTTCTAGACGAACCTCTTTTCTCATCAACGGCAAGTTCATCATCATCACACCAGTATTAAAATATCCCTTTGCATTCGGCGTTTTCAGCCTCAGCTTATTAAATAAATTCGCTACTTTCGTGGAGTGGGTATGCTCCGCGGCGATAAACATATTTCCTTCAAAATCCATATCGTACAATTCGTCGATTGGATTAATGGCGACAATGTCGGGGTCAAGATACAAAACACGGTCTAAATGCGGCGGCAAAAACTGATGAGCGGCAAGCCGATAGTACATCTCCGCCGTGTAATGACGAAATACAGGCGCATCGGCAAACAAATCTGGATCTACAAAAATCGGCGCGAGCTGATGTCCTTGCCTCTCCACAAACTGTTTTAATAATTCGATTTCTATCTCGGGGATGCGGGAATACAATAAATAAAACGTAAATGACCGGTTGTTATTGCGAAACAAAGAATTCATCAGCACTTTGAGCGGAGGAAGATAATTGGCGTCTAGCGTCACAAGAACATGAAACATCAACTATCACTTCCTTGTCCATATCGTTCAGTAAAAACTAGACCATTCCCTCCTTACAATTATATATAAATATCGCTTGATGTTTCTTCTTTTTCATGGTTTCCGGTAAATTTTTTAGTAACGCAAAGGAAACGCGTTTGATGCTTATGTGCAAGACATCGTTCAATAGGCTAAAATAGCTATCCGATGAAGAGGCAATTCCCTTATGGATGGAAAATAAAAAAGCAGCTATAGGCTGCCAGCTAGTACATTAGCCACGGTGCGGACGGGAAAATCGTCGAAATAGTTTCATGATCAACAAAGATATCACCAAAGCCAGCACGGCAGATATAAACAGCATGCCAAAGTTTGGTCCGACAAATTGCACTTCCGCTGGTGCCTGTGCGGCTTCTGACCATAGTTTTGCCGGATCAGGCGTATACAGCCACGTCAAGACAATTCCAGATCCTATTTGAATCGCCATAAAACTAAACAAAAATACAATATATTTTTTCATTCTGTCCCTCCTTCCTTTCATTACGTTTTACGAAGTTTGTTTTTAAAAGTTTCGTGTTTCTTCCAAAAAGAAACAGCAGCGCACCGCTGCTGTTTTTTCATCCGTGAACCGCTGCAAATCCCGGTTCGCCGTCAAATAAATAAAGGTTTTCCGTTTTAATACAATCATATCCCGCCGCAACAAGCTGGTTGTATAATTCAACAATTTGCCGATGTTCAATCGTTTCACCTGGTTCTGCATGGAAACGGCAGCGCCAATGGTCAGTGCAGAACGTTTCCGGAAGTCCGCCTGGATATACTTTCACACCACGGTTCGTAATGGCGCGAAGCTTGAGATTGCCTGCTTTAAATTGCTCCAACGCTTTGCCCAGCTCTTCTGCCGTCCCTTTATCCCAGTCAAGGAAAATGTCAACGCCAAATAATTCTTTCTTTTGTTTTTGCCGTTGTTTCAGCACCGCGCGAAGCTTTGGCGCTTCTTTGTAGGCAACAGGCGGAAGTTTTTCCGGAAGCTGGCCGAGACGATCGATTACCGCTTCGGCAAATTCTTTCGTTCCTACTTGCTGTTTGCTGATTCCTTCGCGGTAGATGTCAAACGTGTGAATGCCGTCTTCAATTGTTTTTAGCCAAGCGTTATGCACGCGTGCAGCTACTTCCGGCTGGCCGATATGTTGCAGCATCATCACCGCTGCTAAAAGCAATCCCGATGGATTGGCAAGATTTTTTCCAGCAAGCGGCGGCGCCGATCCGTGAACAGCTTCAAACATCGCACATTGATCACCGATATTCGCCGAACCGCCAAGCCCAACAGAACCAGAAATCTGCGCCGCAATATCGGACATAATATCGCCGTATAAGTTCGGCATAACAATGACATCAAATTCTTCCGGGCTATTGGCCAATTTTGCTGCGCCGATATCGACAATCCATATTTCTTTTTCAATATCCGGATACTCTTTGCCGATTTCGTCAAACATACGGTGGAAAATGCCGTCTGTCAGTTTCATAATGTTGTCTTTCACAAAACAGGTTACTTTTTTACGGCCATAGCTGCGCGCATATTCAAACGCATAGCGGATCACTTTTTCCGAACCAGGCTGGCTAATCAGCTTCAAGCATTGATATACTTGTTCCGTTTGGCGATGCTCGATGCCAGCGTACAAGTCTTCTTCATTTTCGCGAATAATGACGACATCCATATTTGGATGTTTCGTTTCGACAAACGGATAATACGCCACCGCCGGACGGACGTTCGCATAAAGACCGAGCGCCTTGCGAATCGTGACGTTTAAACTTTTATAGCCCCCTCCTTGCGGCGTCGTAATCGGCGCTTTTAAAAACACTTTCGTTCTTCTTAGCGAATCCCACGCGCTCTCTTCCAATCCCGTCGTGCCGCCGCGGAGATACACTTTTTCCCCAATCTCAATCGTTTCAATATCTAGTTGCGCACCGGCAGCGTCTAAAATCTTTAGCGTCGCGTCCATAATTTCCGGACCGATTCCATCTCCATACGCAACCGTAATCGATGTTTTGCTCATCTGAATCCTCCTTTGACGATGATGGTGTGATCTATTGCCAACCCGCTGCCGCGCAAGCAGCGGAAGACCACCCTTCGCCTAAAAAAGCAACCGTTTGCATCCTATTGCCCTTTCTCATGCGTATATTGTATCCTAAAACGTTCTATGTCAAAATCGCCCCTTTATGATAATAACAAAGTATTGTTAAAATTTCCTCAAAAAAAATTTCATTTTTTCTTATATATTAATTTTTTCTATTAAGGGTAGTGATTTATCCGTATTAATATTTTGAATAGTAGCAAAAATATCTACATTTTCATAAATGACTATCGTCATAACTTCACTAAATGATAGTAAGCAAATCATATCAATATAATTTTACAGTTATTCCAATATTCATTCTCCTCTCTTTTTCTACTATTTTTGTTGGCTATTCGTTCCTGCGCAATGGTATATTTGACATAGAAACGAAACTGCCCGGAATATACTTCACTATAATGGGAGGGAATGGAAAATGAAGAAAAGACGAAGCCTATTATTTTTTGCTGCTTTGTTTCTATCCATTGCATTATCTTCCTGCAGCAAACCGCCATCCCCGCATGACGCGCTGCAAAAATACACAAAACTATGGACTGATGAGCGGTTCGAGGATATGTACGCAATGCTGTCGAAAAAGGCGAAAGAAAACATATCCAAGGAAGAGTTTGTAAAGCGTTACAAAAAAATTTATCAAGACATCGAAGCAACGAATTTATCGGTAACACCATTGCCGGTGAAAGAAAAAGAAAAAGAAGAAGATAGCGACAAAGACCAAATGAAGCTTCCTTTTTCCGTAAAAATGGATACGATCGCCGGCCCTATCCAATTTAAACATGAAGCACTGCTTGTGAAAGAAAAAGGGCAGGATCAGGAACAATGGCATGTGCAATGGGATACCACCTACATTTTCCCGCAATTGCAAAAAAACGATAAAGTCCGCATTGCCACTACGCCTGGAAAACGCGGCGAAATATACGACCGCAACGGACTGCCGCTCGCCGTCAATGGAACCGCTTATGAAATCGGCATTGTTCCTGGGAAAATGGGCGAAAACGAGGAAGCCATTAAAAAACAGCTTGCCGATCTGCTCCATATCCCTGTGGAATTCATTAATGAAAAACTGAATGCCGACTGGGTGCAGCCTGATTATTTTGTTCCCATTCAAAAAGTGGCAAAATCAGAAACAGCGCTATTAGAAAAAGCTCGCAACATTCAAGCTGTGGCAGTAAAAGAAGTATCAGAAAGGGAATATCCATTCGCGGAGGCCGCCGCCCATCTGATTGGATATATCGGCAATATTACGGAAGAAGAACTACAAAAATTCAAAGACAAAGGTTATTCGCCATCCGACCGCATCGGAAAACGCGGGCTCGAGGAACTGTTTGAAGAACGTCTCAAAGAACAAGACGGAGCCAAAATCTATATCGAAAAAGAAAATGGATCGACGGTGACGATTGCTGAATCAAAACCAAAAAATGGAGAAACGATTACGCTGACGATCGATGCCAAACTGCAAAAAACAATTTATGAAAATATGAAAGGGAGAGCTGGAACCGCCGCCGCCATTCACCCGTTGACCGGCGAAATTCTCGCCCTAGTCAGCTCCCCTTCGTTTAATCCGAACCAGTTTGTACTCGGAATTTCATCAGAGGAATACAAAAAATTAGAGAATAATCCGCTAAAACCATTGATTAATCGTTTTGCTGCCACCTACGCACCTGGCTCGGCCATTAAGCCGGTGACAGCGGCAATCGGTCTCGAACTAGGCGTGATTACTCCTGAACAGCCAAAAACGATTACCGGGAAAAAGTGGCAGCCAAAGGACGGATCATGGGGAAATTATTTCGTCACCAGGGTAAGCGATCGCCTGCAGCAAGTCAATTTACGAAACGCGCTCATTTATTCCGATAATATTTATTTCGCCATGGTCGGTCTGGATCTCGGACCGGATAAATTGAAAGAAGGGTTACACTCATTCGGATTTGGCGAAAAATTGCCGTTTCCATACCCGATTCCAGCTTCGCAAATTTCGAATACAGGCGAGCTGAAGCCGGGGCCGCAGCTGGCGGATACCGCTTACGGCCAAGGAGAAATGCAGATGAGCATGCTTCACCTTGCCGCCGCGTACACGCCGTTTATCAACCATGGCGATTTACTGCAGCCTATTTTGGAAAAAGGGAAGCAAAAAGCCGTTTGGAAACCGCAATTGATTTCATCCAAAACAGCCGCTACGATCGCAGACGCATTAAAACAAGTCGTCGCCGATCCAAACGGAACGGCACACGGAGCTTATATGAACGACATCCCGTTGGCTGGAAAAACTGGAACGGCTGAACTGAAAGGGCAAAAAGGAGAACAAGGAAAGGAAAATGGACTGTTCGTCGCCTATAATACAAACCATCCCGACCTCCTCCTTGCTATGTTAATAGAGGATGTACAAAATGATCATGGCAGCAAATACGTTGTCAATATCGTGAAACACATTTTTCAAACAGTAAAATCGCATTAACGGGGCTCCATCACGAGCTCCCTTTATCCTGGATAATTTTTCGACTATTTACAATTGTAAATCTATTATTTATAATAAAACTTAACAAAGCCGTCTCCCGTCAGTTTTGCCGCTGACGCGCCCAGACGGTAATGATGAGACAAGAAGACAGCCATTTTATCAATATCATAAATGGAGAACTGTGACGGTCTGATCAGCATTTCCTCACCGAAATGCTTCCTCAGTCCGTTTGGCCGGTTCCTTTCTTGATAAAGAAAAGGAGCCGGCTTTTTATTTTCCTGCATAAGGAGGGGAATCCATGCCAGGAGCGTTAGATGGCATCCGCATTCTTGATATGACGCGCGTGCTTGCCGGACCGTATGCGACGATGATTTTAGGCGATCTTGGCGCCGATGTCATTAAAGTGGAAGCACCGGGAGGATCGGATGACACAAGATTTTGGGGCCCTCCCTTTCAAAACGGGATGAGCGCCTATTATACGGCGATTAACCGCAATAAACGAAGCATTACCGTCAACTTAAAAACGGAAGAAGGCCGAAAAATCATCCGTCGCCTTGCCAAAACAGCCGACATTGTCATCCACAACTTTAAAACGGGAACGATGGAAAAGTTCGGGCTTGGTTATGACGATTTGTCGTTGTTGAATCCGCGCCTTATTTACTGTTCCATTACCGGCTTTGGCGAAACAGGGCCTTGCTCCCACCTTCCTGGATACGATTACATTATCCAGGCGATGAGCGGATGGATGAGCATTAACGGCACCCCTTCATCCGGGCCGCTTAAAGTCGGAGTGGCCATTACCGACGTTTTTACAGGTTTATATGCGGCAATCGCTATCCAAGCAGCTCTCCTCGCGCGTGAGAAAACAGGACGCGGGCAAAAAATAGACCTTTCTTTATTTGATTCAGCTGTCAGCACGCTCGTCAATGTCGCCGCCAACTATTTAATGTCCGGCGACATTCCGACGCCGTTCGGAAACGGACATCCTAATATTGTTCCATACTCGACGTATGAAGCAAGCGATGGCCCGATCGTGATCGCCATTGGGAACGACCGGCAATTCAAAGCGTTTTGCAAACTTTTGTCAGACCCGACGATCGGAACGGACCCTCGCTTCCAAACGAATCCAAGCCGCGTCGCCCACCGCGAGGAGCTCAACAGACGCATTAATGAAGAAGTGAAAAAACGGACGCGGGCCGAGTGGCAGCACCTGCTTGCCGAAAAAGGAATACCGTGCGGCCCAGTGCAAAATCTTGAACAATTGTTCCAACATCCGCAGACGCTAGCCCGCGACATGGTCATTACGATGCATCATGACAAGATCGGACCGCTAAAGCTTGTCGGAAGTCCGATCAAACTATCGGATACAAAAGTATCGTACCGTCTGCCGCCTCCGCTTGCCGGAGAGCACAACGACGAAATTATAAAAGAAATCATCAATGAAACGGGGGAGAATTCACTATGATGAATTTCGATTTTACTCCAGAACAAGAAATGCTTCGCAGCACCGTGCGCAAATTTGTCGACAAAGAAATTATGCCGTACATCAAAGAATGGGATGAACGCGGATATTTTGATCCAAATATTTTCAAACGGCTTGCGGAATTAAACTTAATGGGCGTATGCATTCCGGAAAAATACGGCGGAATGGGCATGGACTATAACTCGCTCGCCATCGTCTGCGAGGAGCTGGAACGCGGAGATACCGCGTTTCGCACTGCCGTTTCCGTGCACACCGGCTTAAACAGCTTAACCTTGCTGCAATGGGGCACGGAAGAACAAAAACAAAAATATCTTGTTCCGCAGGCAAAAGGGGAAAAAATCGGTGCTTTCGGCCTGACGGAGCCAAACGCCGGTTCTGATGTCGCCGCCATTACCACCACCGCCGTCCGCGACGGGGACTACTACGTTTTAAACGGGCAAAAAACGTGGATTTCGCTTTGTGATATCGCCGATCACTTTATCGTATTCGCCTATACGGACAAATCGAAAAAACACCGTGGCATTTCCGCCTTTATTGTCGAACGGACGATGCCAGGCTTTTCATCAAGAGCCATTAAAGGAAAACTAGGCATCCGCGCCGGCAACACAGGCGAACTGTTCTTTGACAATGTCCGCATACCGAAAGAAAACCTACTTGGCGAAGAGGGCGAAGGATTTAAAATCGCTATGTCCGCCCTTGACAACGGAAGATTCACGGTTGCCGCCGGAGCAGTCGGCCTGATTATGGCTTGCTTAGAAGCAAGCGTCAAGTATTGCCATGAGCGAAAAACGTTCGGCAAAGAAATCGGGAGACATCAGCTCGTGCAGCAAATGATCGCTAGAATGGAAGCGGGTCTGCAAATCAGCCGCTTGCTCGTCTATAAGGTAGGCTTTTTAAAAAATCAAGGCCGCCGCAACACGAGGGAAACATCCCTCGCGAAATGGATCGCCTGCGACTTTGCCAATAAAGCCGCCGATGATGCGGTGCAAATTCACGGCGCATATGGCTACTCGAACGAATATCCTGTCGAACGATACTTGCGCAACTCGAAAGCGCCGGTCATCTACGAAGGAACACGGGAAATTCATACGATTATGCAGGCGGAATACGTGCTCGGCTACCGCCAGGACAAACCACTGCGCAAAACGCTGCCGCCTTGGAATCCGGAGTCGATGAAAATGTAAAAACCCCCGCTTGAAGCGGGGGTCTATTCTTTTTCCTCCTGCATTTTACAATATTGCTTGTACAAATCTTTTAGCGCCGCACACAGCGCCGAATTCGCCTTTCCTAAATACCCTTCATTCAGCTGCTCTAAAATCGAATCAATTCCGCCCCTTAGAGAATGGCCTTTAAGCAAGCGGGCGACATAATCGCGCCCGTGCTCCGTTGCCAGCGTACACGAAGCATCGACAATCACCCCATACTTTTTATCAATCTCCGCCGTAATCGTCAGCGTATCATATACGCTTTTTGCCGCCATTCCCGCCGGCAGTCGTGCGTGTCCTGCGATAAATTGTGTGTTCATCTTCCTCTCCCCTTATGTAAAGATGGTGTGTCTAATAAGATTATAAAACATAACTAATCACAATTTTCGAAAATATATCGGCAAACTTTGTTCTTTTTCATCATAAATTTGGCTAGACTGTCCCCCCATTGATTTCCTTATCCGCCCTTTATGGGCGAACGACATAATGCTATAATGATGCTCAAACGAACATCTTCGGATGGAAGGTAAGCGTAAGGGGGCTTGTATGTCGCTGCCGTTTAGCAAAAACATACAAGTCGTCAGAGCCCCGCTTCAAACGAAGTAAAGTGGCAAATCGTTCACTAGGGGTGATAACATGGATTCATTTACTGTTTTCTCTATCGCAAAAGTAATGAATGAATTATTTCCTACAGAAGCGTCTTTCGTGATTTCTGATGATAAGCGCTATATTTACTACCAACCAAGCAAACAGATCGATTTAAAAATTCGTCCCGGAGACCAAATCAAACCGGAATCGGTCACTTACAAGGCCTTGGCCGTCCAACGAAAAATTGCAGAACAAAAAGATAGCCGCGTTTTTGGCGTACCTTATTTCGGGATATCCGTCCCAATTTTAGATGACGGCAGCCCGAGAGGCTGTGTTACCGCAATATTGCCGAGAAAGCCAATGCTTACAATGCCGTATTTAACGATCCGACTGACAGATCGTTGGCTGCCTATTCCTTTTGAGAGCGTTATCTATTTAGAAGCCCAAAACCGGAAAACGTTCGTAAAATCGAGTTATGCGGAAGGCTATCATAAATATAACTTAACAGAACTGGAATTTTCCCTTCCTGATGATATATTTGTTCGGTGTCACCGATCATATATCGTTAACATTCATCACATTACAGAGATTCATCCAGATTCACATTCGACTTTCTTATTGATGATGAAAGACGGCTCGAAAGTGCCTGTCAGCCAAACATACGCAAGACATTTTCGGAAACTGCTCTGCTTTTAGTAATATAATAATTTATCTGCTTTTCTCCCAATGTACGGTTCCTTTTACCAATCCCCTTTTCTCTAAAGAGCTCATGGAAGTGAGCTCTTTATTTATTTTCCGCAACTATTCACTGATGCTTTGCCATCTATGTATTTATTTTCGTTTATAGGTAATGTTTGTTCTGGTTTATCCTTATCCTTTTCGAAGTTATTTTTTATTTTTTCTTTTTTATGTATCAAAAATTCTTTTTTATTCCTAAAGAAAGCCTTTTTATTCAATTTTAAATGATTTTTTACAGCTAAATCGATAGAATATTTTAAAAAAAACAAAAGAGGTGATGTCGCGTTGGATAAACATATTTCAGAGCTAATCGGTCATTCCCGTTTAAGAGACCGAATTGTAACGGCGGAAACAGCGGCTTCATGGATAAAAAACGGCATGACGCTCGGTTTGAGCGGATTTACCCGCGCGGGCGATGCCAAGGCAGTTCCTTTTGCACTGATCGAGAAAGCGAAACAACAACACTTAAAAGTAAACGTATATACAGGCGCTTCACTAGGCTCGGACGTTGATAAGATGATGGCAGAAGCAGGAATTGTCAACAAAAGGCTTCCATTCCAGGCTGATTCTTCTATGCGCAAAAAAATTAACGAAGGGGAAATTTTATTTATTGACCAACATTTATCCCATACAGCAGAATTAGTGCGTTCAGACGTATTAAATCCTATCGATTTCGCAATTGTGGAAGCGGTTTCGATAACGGAAGATGGAATGATCATCCCGTCGACTTCCGTAGGAAATTCTTCTATCTTTGTGAAAAAAGCCCGACATATTATTGTTGAATTGAACACAGCACAACCAAAGGAACTCAAAGGACTTCATGACATTTACGAAGTCGGCAAACAAGGGGAACGAGAACCGATACCTTTGACAAAAATAGACGATCGAATCGGAACGATTGGCATTCCAGTGGATGAGGATAAAATTATTGGAATTGTTTTGACAAACCAACTTGATTCACCATCCACAATTGTACCTCCAGATGCGGAAACATCTGCTATAGCGAATCATTTAATCAATTTTCTGCGAAAGGAAGTGGCAGCAGGTCGTCTTTCTGAACATTTAGCTCCGCTTCAAGCAGGTATTGGTTCGGTTGCAAATGCTGTCCTTTACGGTTTGTTAAATTCCGAATTTTCCAATTTGGAAGTTTATTCAGAAGTTCTTCAAGATGCCGTGTTTGATCTCATTGACGCTGGAAAAGTCCGGTTCGCTTCCGGCTGCTCTATTACTTTGTCTCAAAACAAAATGAAACAAGTATATTCCAATTTAGATGCTTACCGAGACAAGCTTATCCTTCGTCCTCAAGAAATTTCTAATCATCCGGAAATCGTTCGCCGTCTTGGACTCATTTCCATCAACACAGCTTTGGAAGCAGATATATACGGAAATGTTAATTCTACACATGTTCGCGGCACAAACATGATGAACGGCATCGGCGGTTCAGGCGACTTTGCGCGCAATGCACGTCTTACCATCTTCGTGACAAAATCCGTTGCAAAAAATGGGGCTATTTCAAGCATCGTTCCATTCGTATCACACGTCGACCATACCGAACATGACGTAGATGTGATTATCACGGAGTATGGTTACGCTGATCTTCGCGGATTGGCGCCAATTGAACGAGCGCCACTTATCATTGAAAATTGCGCACATCCAGATTACCGTCCGCAGTTGCGTGAATACTTCAAGGAAGCACTTAAGCGCGGAGGCCAAACACCGCACGTACTTGAGAAAGCGTTCTCTTGGCATGTCAATTACGAGAAATACGGAACCATGATGGAACCAAAATATCAATTGCAAACTCAAGAATAAGATATGAAGAGCGGGGTAACCTTCACAGGGATACCCCTTTCATCAAACCACACGTGCTCTATTAAAACTTTCGATAGGATTTGTGAGATGCGTTGAGGTGCTTTTCTGGCACATTTTAGGAATCATAACATCCTTCGCCTTTATATTTTTCTATACGTTCAGAGATACAGAAACGATCATTTTGATAAACGTTTTTTTCCTTCCCTAAAGGTGAACACAATGAAGATCATCAAATTCACTAAAATACCCCTGCCCTTTCCTTCAACAAAAAAGCATTACTTCTGCTTATCGAAGTAATGCTCCCATCAGCGACCCGCTCCACACTTCCCAGCGATACAGATGATGAAAGAATTTTGTACTTTTTGAGAGTTAAATTATAAAAAAGGAAGGTTGCCTTGATTCTGCTGAGTACTGTGCATATAAGTTTCTACATAAATTCTTTCCGAATCTGAAACATTTTTTGCTCCCTCTTCAGGGTCTATTTTTATATTTCTTTTTCTTGCGATAAAATCCATAACGCCCCCCACGAGAAGCAGTCCAACGATTAATATAATCCATCCCACAATTTTATTGCCTCCCGCTTTATTTTATTATATTTTAGCACTTATTGATAACGATTACATCTATTGGATAAAAAGAAAACGCGGCTTAATGTAGGGTATAAATGATAAAGCTCGGCAAAAACCTTCTCATCCCCTTGCTGAATCCTTTGGACGATTTCCTTCTCTATCTTCTCGCCTCCTCAGTGCTGTTTTCACTTTATATACCCCGGCAAAAAGCAAAATGTTTTCGTTTTCGATAACAAAATCTTATCTGTATAAAGCCATTCATGAAATTTTTTATTTGCAATAGCAATTTCCTATAAACTCTTTCATACGATAAATAAAGCTTACTTGACATATCGGTTTTTAATCATTAGAGTAATTTTACGTGTCAGGAGGGATTGACGATGAATGTTTACCTAATCATTTTGAACATTGCTATATTGCTGTTATTGATTGGTGTTTTGGCCTATATGCAAAAGAAACATGTTTCCTTCTCCAAACGGGTGTTTACTGCTCTTGGACTAGGAATCGTCTTTGGGTTCGCATTGCAGGGAGTGTACGGGGCCGGTTCCGCTATCGTCCAGCAGTCCACCCAATGGTTTGACATTGTCGGCACAGGATATGTAAAGCTATTGCAAATGATTGTTATGCCATTAGTTTTCATTTCTATCGTTATGGCGTTTACTAAACTTTCTATATCTAATCATTTAGGAAAAATTGCCACGCTCATTATTGGGCTATTATTGGGCACTACGGCGATAGCCGCTTCGATCGGCATCATGGCCTCATTAGGATTTCAATTAGAGGCGATGGAAATTCCTTCAGGAGAAGCGGAACAGACACGTGGACAGGAGTTAGAACAAAAATATGAACAAATTCAAAACCTGTCTTTCCCGCAAAAAATTATCGAGCTGCTTCCGGCAAATCCATTTTTAGATTTCACGGGACAACGCAGCACATCCACCATAGCGGTTGTTATTTTTGCGGCCTTTGTCGGCATTGCTTATTTAGGGGTTGCCAGAAAACAGCCTGAACAAGCGGAAATGTTCAAAAAAATAGTGGATGCCTTGTACGCTATTGTCATGCGTATCGTCACGTTGGTGCTCCGTTTAACGCCTTACGGAATTTTAGCCATTATGTCCCGAGTGACTGCGACAAGCGATATAGACGCAATCGCAAAACTAGGAAAATTTGTCGTCGCTTCCTATATTGCACTTTTCGTTATGTTTGCCATTCATTTGCTAATTTTAGCGCTGGCCGGACTAAACCCTATTACTTACGTAAAAAAAGTGCTGCCGGTACTGTCGTTTGCATTCACTTCCCGTTCAAGCGCGGCCACTCTTCCATTGAATGTGAAAGCACAAACAACCGCGCTTGGCGTTCCGGAAGGCATTGCCAACTTTGCCGGCTCATTTGGGCTGTCAATTGGGCAAAATGGCTGTGCCGGCATTTATCCTGCCATGCTTGCAGTGATGATCGCGCCAACCGTCAACATCGATCCAGCTTCCCTTTCCTTTATTTTGACGCTTATTCTAGTCGTCACCATCAGTTCGTTTGGGGTTGCAGGCGTTGGCGGTGGGGCTACGTTTGCGGCGATTTTAGTGCTATCGACTATGAATCTGCCAGTAGCATTAGCAGGATTGCTCATTTCCGTAGAGCCGTTGATTGACATGGGAAGAACTGCCTTGAACGTCAGCGGAAGCATGACCGCCGGTGTAGTCACCAGCCGCATCACTAAAGAATTGAATTTAAATGTCTATAACGAAGAAACGCAAAAACTAGAAGCATAAGGCTTGGATATGTTTCTCGCTTTCCCGCACGTCAAAACATCCAGCTGCACTTGCACGCGGTAAATGAAAGAAGAAGGCCTAAATATGATGAACGGGCATCGGTCAAACAGATACGTGTAAAAGAATTACGGCATGGGTTCAGTATTCAACAGAACCCATGCCGTATTCATTTGTGCTTCTTCAACAGTTTGCAGCGAAACGGAAACATGTCATGGCACCACAGATTATAGAAAAAATTCTGTTCTTCGATGGGAGTAAGAAATCGTTCACATTTTTAAATTCCATCCTGTATAAACACCTGCTAAAAATATTGTCGTAATCACAATAAAATGGAAGACAACCCATCCCCATCTTCCATAGCGAAAAGATTTAGATTGTATCGGTTTTCTTGAATGAGTTGGAACAATTTTTCCACCAATCCACTCAAAAAGAAGCAAATAAATCCACCACCATGTATAAGAGTCCCAAGCATCCCAGTTTTCTTTGTAATCCATTATCTTAACTGGGGGGAATAACACGAAAATTTCTAAAAGCATCGCGATATGAACCATCCCCCAGTAAAAGGGGATCTTCCATCCCCATTTAGCCGGACTATATCTCACTCCGAAAAGAACATAAAAAGGAATGACCGTAAACATTTCAATGATAGGTATTGGTGATATAGGGATAAGTCTAGCCGGAAAAGAGTAAAATCCGATAGAAACAAATACAAAACAAAGGAAAGCTCCCGTCAAACTGCTTATAAAATAGAGCAACCCATATCGTTTGAAATTGTTTCTTAATATAAAAAAACTTCCAATAAGACTAAGGATCACTGCTGTTATTTCCATCATTTGTGTCGCTTTTAACCCATATATCATCAGTACTTACCCCTTTGCAATGACCTCATTTGTATAACATCCCCAATTATCAGCTATTTAATGAAACTGCTCAGAGTTGAACATTCAACGTGAACCAGTCTATCTTAGTATTTCTAATGAATGCTTCTTCCCCTTTCCCATTATTCCCTAACAAAAAAAGAGAAACAGGAGCCCATCCCGTTTCTCTTGAAAAATTGTTTATTTTTCATCCTAACCAGTTCAGTCAACTGGATGGAGAAGGATTTTCCTGTTATTTATCAAAACTTTACTTCGGTTTTGGCAAGAAGAGTTTTTTATTTTTAGCAAGAGTTTATTTATGCTCTTATCTTTAACACTAATCGCGCTACACTTTCTACATGAGCGGTATGCGGAAACATATCGACCGGCTGGATGTAATCGACATGGTAGCTTTCCGAAAGCATATCGATATCGCGCGCAAGGCTTGATGGGTTGCAGGAGACGTACACTACCGTTTTCGGTTGGACGCGGAGAATGGTTTGCAACAGCGCCCTGTCACATCCAGTGCGTGGCGGGTCGACGATGATGACGTCCGGCTTCCAGCCTTCCTTCACCCATTTTGGAAGCAGCGTTTCCGCTTTGCCTGTCGTATACATCGTATTGGCAAACCCATGTTTTTTCGCGTTTTTTTTGGCATCTTCAATCGCTTCTGGAATGACGTCCATGCCGCGCACTTCACGGGCGTCTTTGGCAAGCCAAAGCCCGATCGCGCCGACGCCGCAATAGGCATCGACGACTTTTTCTGTTCCGGTTAAAGCGGCGGCCTTTTTCACTTCGTCGTACAGTTTTACCGTTTGCACCGGATTCAGCTGAAAAAACGCCCGCGCTGACAGTTCAAACGATAAGTCGCCGAGCACTTCTTGGATGTATTCTTCTCCTTCCAGCAGCTCTGTTTCTTCCCCGAAAATGAGGGATGTCTTCCGTCCGTTAATATTTTGCACAATCGATTTTACTTCCGGAAGACGCCGCTTTATTTCGTCAACCAGCAATTGTTTACGCGGAATATCTTTTGTCGCCGTAATGAGCACGAGCTGCACGTCCCCCGTATGAAACCCGACCCTAGCAACAATCGTGCGGACAACCCCGGTCTGCGTCCGCTCGTTGTAAATCGGAATGCGCAGATCTTGGAGAATCATTTTCACAATGTTGGTCACACGGTTCGTAGCCGGATGCTGGATGAGGCATTCGGAAATGTCAATGAGCTGATGGGAATTCAAGCCGTACAAACCGGCGATGACCGTTCCTTTTTTGATACCGACTTGAAACTGGCTTTTATTGCGGTAATGCCACGGGTCATCCATTCCAATCGTCGGGCGGATCGACAGCGTTTCCACCGGCAGCCGGCAATGCCGCTCGAGCGCCTGAATGACGATATCGCGTTTTTCGCGAAGCTGCGCTTCGTAATCAAGATGTTGCAGCTGACAGCCGCCGCATTGTTCGTAAACAGGGCATCTTGGGGTGACGCGGTATGGGGAACGCTTGCGAATTTTTTTTATTTTCGCTTCCGCGTATTTCGGATGAATGTTCGTCGCCTCTACGACGACTTCCTCTCCCGGGAGCGCGCCTGGGACAAACACCACTTGCTTTTTAAAATAGCCGACTCCTTCCCCATTGATGCCGAGCCGCTTAATCGTTAACGGAAACTGTTGCCCCTTCTTGATCGTAATTGCTTGCTTCGCCATATGCATGCCACTCCTCTATTCAATGCTTCTCCATAAGTATAACGATGCGTAGCTTAAATACGGCTCCCATCGCTTGCTTAGCTCTTCCATTTGTTGGGCTGACGGCTTTTCCGAAAGACCGAAGAGGCGCTGGATTGCCCGCTGCAAGCCGATATCTGCTTTTGGAAACACGTTTCGCTTTCCAAGCCCAAACAGAAGAAAATTTTGCACTGTCCATGGACCGATACCTCGAACCGATAACAATGTTTTCATCACTTCTTCTTCGCTTTTGTGTGCAAGTCCCTCTAATGAAAGCTTCCCTTCGGCAATGAGCCGCGATGTATCAACGATATACTCTGCCTTTCGTCCGCTTAACTTCAGCTGTTTCAGTTCATCATAGGGAAGAGCGGCAATGTCTTCCGGCCGTGGATAAAACCAAACGCCATCGATTTGCGTTCCAAACGTTTTCACAAACCGCTCTGTCAGGCGGTAAGCAACTTTCAAATTTAATTGCTGATGAATGAGACATTTGATTAGACAAAAATAAAGGTCAAAATCTAAAATAAGCGGCATTCCTTCATATTCGGCAAAAAGCGGCTGTAATTCGGTCCGCTGGAAATGTTTGTGAATCGGGGCAAGCGGCGTATTCCATTGAAACAGATAAGAAACCCTCTCGATAATTTCCTTTTTTCGTTCTGGATATGGCGCCGTAACAAGAAAGCTCGGCTCCTCCTTTGTCCCAATGCTTTCGACCGTAACGGCGATTGGGATCTGTTGAGCATAAAGCGGAACAACGACCTTCTGTTTCGCTATATCCACCGATATAAGAGGATCGAGCGCAAGCCGCTTCAACGCGTGGGAAAAATCATACGGCGGGGCGACATCAACTTGCTGTTGCCACATAACCAATCACCTTATTCATCATCGTTAATACCCACATTATAACGAAAAATACCCCTTTAAACAAAACGTTCAAGGGGTAAAAAGCCATGGATGTAAATTCATTTTTTCGATCATCAGATCATCAAGGCTTTTAAACGTGTAACCTTGCTTGCGCAAATCGTCAATTACTTTCGCAAGCGCATCCGCATTGTCTTTCGAGACGGTATGAAGCAATAAAATCGCGCCCGGATGAATTTGTTTCATAATGTTATCGTATGCGTACTTCCACCCTTTTTGATTGTTCGTCTGCCAATCAACAAACGCAAGCGACCAAAATACATGGTAATAACCAAGCTCGCGGGCGATCGCCATCGTTCGTTCGCTGAAAATGCCTCTTGGTGGTCGAAGATACATCATTCCTTTTTGCCCCGTCAGCTCTTCCGTTTTTTTACGAACGGATTCCAGCTCCTCCCGCAGCTGTTCATCGCTCACTTGCGTTAAATCAGGATGATGCCACGAGTGATTGCCGACAATATGCCCTTCTTTTGCCATTCGTTTTACTAAATCAGGTGCGGTGTTTAAATAATGCCCCGTCACAAAAAACGTCGCTGGCACTTTTTTTTCTTTTAAGACATCTAAAATTTTTGCTGTATAACCGTTTTCATAGCCGTTATCAAACGTTAAATAAATTTCTTTTTTATTTGGATTTCCTAAATAAAATGCGTCGTATTTGGCAAGCAGTTGATCCAACTCTTTTCCCGCGGAAGGAGGCTCGTGATTCTCGCTTCGCTTAAACCCCCAATGAATCGCTTTATTGCTTGCGGCTTCCGCAGAAGCAGGAACAAATGATAAGATGATAGCACTGAAAAACAACCATATCGTCCATTTTTTCATCCGTCTTTCCTCCTTGTCGTGCTGCTAACCATTAGTTTTTTCCACCATTGCCGCTTTAACCGCGCCATTTTTTGCATAAAAAAATCACCGTCAGCACTTAGCTGACGGTGATATATTTTTCTTATTTAAAAACCGGCTCTTTAAATTGCGCGAGTTTTTCTAATGACGATTTTTCTACATCTTCATGCAGACTGTTGCCATGAGAGTCCATCGTGACGACGGCCGTAAAGTTTTCGACACGCAAGTGCCACATCGCTTCTGGGATGCCGAACTCCAATAAGTCGACTCCTTCTACCGACTTAATACAGTCCGCATAATATTGCGCCGCGCCGCCGATCGCGTTCAAATAGACGCCGCCGTGTTCTTTTAGGGCTTGCAGCGTTTTCGCGCCCATTCCGCCTTTGCCAATGACCGCGCGGACGCCGAATTTTTTCATAATGTCGCCTTGATACGGCTCCTCGCGGATGCTTGTCGTCGGGCCGGCTGCTTTGACTTGCCAATTGCCGTTCTCATCTTTCAGCATCACCGGGCCGCAGTGGTAAATAATTTGTCCGTTCAGATCGACAGGCGCATCATGATCCATTAAATATTTATGAATCGCGTCGCGGCCGGTATAAATAATGCCGTTAATGCGCACGACATCGCCGACTTTCAGCTGGCGGATTTGCTCTTCTGTAATCGGCGGCTCGAGAACGATTTCACGCACTTCGCCAAGCTCCGCCGTCGCGGCTGTTTCCGCTTTTTCCAGCTCTTTTTCAAAGTCGACGTCTTCGCCTTCCTGATACAGCCATTCGATAATCTCGCCGGTCGCTGGATCAATTTTCACGCCAAGGCGGCGGAACGCCCAGCAGTTATAGGCGACAGACACGAAGAAGCTGGCCGGAATGCGGTGCATCACGCCGATTTTACAGCCTAACAGCGTCGATTCGCCGCCAAATCCCATCGTGCCGATGCCAAGCTTATTGGCGTTTTCCATAATATATTCTTCTAGGCGGCGCAAATCTTCATTCGGATTGACATCGTCAACGGAACGGAAAAGCTGGTCTTTCGCCAGTTCATAACCGGAAGCGCGGTCGCCGCCGATGCCGACGCCGATAAACCCGGCGCTGCATCCTTGTCCTTGCGCTTGGTATACCGCATGCAAAATGCATTTGCGGATGCCGTCTAAATCGCGGCCGGCGCGGCCGAGACCTTCCAGCTCGCAAGGCAGGCTGTACTGAATGTTTTTGTTTTCACAGCCGCCGCCTTTTAAAATCAGGCGGACATCAATGTAATCGTTTTCCCATTGTTCAAATTTAATAACCGGAATGCCGACACCAAGATTGTCACCGCTGTTTTTGCCAGTTAGCGAATCGACAGAGTTCGGACGGAGCTTTCCGTCTTTTGTCGCCTGCACGATCGCAGCATGGATCGCTTCCTTCATTTTAATTTGGTTGACGCCGACCGGCACTTTAATTTTAAATGTCGGCAGCCCGGTATCTTGACAAATTGGCGACACGTTTTCTTCCGCCATCTTGATGTTTCCGGCAATCGTCGTCAGCGCCATCGCCGCGCGCGTTCCCGCGTTTTCCCGCGCTTTTGCTCGGGCGATCGCTCGACGCACATCCTTTGGCAGTTTCGTGGACGTCTCCACGATGAGTTGATACATGCTCTGCTGGAATTGTTCCATGTTCAACGCCCCTTCCCCTTTTGGTCGTCCTATGTAGTTGACTATCACTACAATCTTTATTTATTATACTCCTTTTCACTCTCTTGTGTAAAAACAAAAAGTTGTTACCATATTATTTATTCGTAAAATTCCACTTATTTTTAATACTTTTATTTCCTGCTCCTTTCTAGCGGAATTTTGCATATTCCCGTACAATGATAAATAAGTTGATTTTAAGGAAAAACGAGATTTGTTATTTCTTAGAATGAATGACGGGACGCAACTTCGATGAAGGAAGAGGAGAAGGCTATGAGTTCACTTACACTTCAACCGATTACCCCATCCTATGATCCGTGGGAAGCGTATTTGGATATCGAACAATACGGAGAACTTCAGTTGACAAATGTGGAATTCACCACAACTGCGTTGTGCAATATGCGCTGTGAACATTGCGCCGTCGGCTACACGCTGACAACAAAAGACCCGGAAGCACTCCCGCTTGATTTGCTTATCAAGCGTCTCGAGGAAATCCCTCATTTGCGCTCGCTGAGCATCACCGGCGGCGAGCCGATGCTATCGCTGAAATCTGTAAGCGACTACGTCGTTCCCCTGCTAAAATATGCCCGCGAGCGCGGAGTGCGGACACAGCTCAACTCCAATTTGACGCTCGATTTAGATCGCTATGAAAAAATTATTCCTTATTTGGACGTCTTGCATATTTCCCATAACTGGGGGACGATCGAGGATTTTATCGAGGGCGGGTTTGCAATGATGGAGCGCAAACCAAGCATCGCTCAGCGCGAAAAGTATTTTCAGCGCATGCTCGATAACGCCAAAACATTGTCGAAGGCGGGAGTCATGGTTTCTGCAGAAACTATGCTAAACAAACGGACGGTCCCTCATTTAGAAACGATTCATCGGCAAGTGGCCGGGGAAATGCAGTGCAAGCGCCATGAAATCCATCCGATGTACCCGAGCGATTTCGCCAGCTCGCTCGAGGCGTTAAATTTAGACGAATTGCGCCAGGCGATTCACCACCTTTTGGATATTCGTGATGAAAACGTATGGATGTTGTTTGGAACACTGCCGTTTTATCCTTGCAGCGCCAACGAAGAAGACTTAGCATTATTAAAGCGGCTTTACACAAGCAAAAACGTCACGGTTCGCAACGATCCGGACGGGCGGTCACGCTTGAATGTCAACATTTTTACCGGCGATATCATTGTCACCGATTTCGGTGATGAGCCGGCACTTGGCAACATTCAGCATGATACCCTGCTTGACGCATACAAAAAATGGCGGAAGTCCTCCCTTGCCAAGCAGCTCCTTTGTCATTGCCCTTCCGTTCAATGTCTCGGACCAAACGTACTCGTCAAAAACACTTATTATAAAGATGTTGACTTTACAAAGCGGAAAGCGCGGATCCAAAAATAAAACGTCAAGGTTTTTCCTTGACGTTTTATCTTGGCTGCTCGCTGACAATGTATGAAAAATAAAGGCGGTCTTGCACCGGAATCCAGGCGCCGACTCCGCGTGTCGTTACGTTTTTCACAACAATTTTCTTTTTATTTCCTTTCAGCACGATATACACTTCGCCATACGTCACTTTCCCTTTTTCATTGACAGCTGGTGCATATGCATACAAATAGCCGATCTTTTTTGCCGGCACTTGATACGGCTGATCTTTTTTTGTCCCAATCCCTACTACCGTACTAAACGCCAGCGGTAAGTTCGTCTTTTCCATCGCCTTATTTAGCATCATTTTTTGCACCGCTTCTTCGTTTGGAATTTGCGCCGTCAGCCCGCCGCGCACATGCTTTTGTGTTTCCTGTTTATAGTACAATTTTTGCGAAACATTCCCGCCACGGTTATCGAGAAAATTCGTATTAACTTTTTGATATTCCCAGTTCGTTGACGTTTCGAGCGACTGATAATTCAGCGGCCACTGTCCTAAATAAATCGTTGCCCGATATCCAAGTGCAAACGGAGTGCTCGAAACAGAAGATTCGTTAAGAAGATGAATCAATTCCGGGTTTTCAATTTTTACGTTGGCTGAATCCAGGAGCTGCTTTGTGAATTTGCTTGGCTCTAAATGCGGCAAATCTTGCGTCGGGTTTGGGTACGTATTTTCTTTTGTAATATCCACCACCGTGCTCGGCTGCGCTTGTCTAGAAGCCGCATCGGCGGTAAAAGCCGCCATATACATCGTTAATACGCTAATAAAAAAGCAAATACTCCATTTTTTCATCCTATCGACTCCTTTCACCGCTATTTTCACCGTTATTTTCTTTCAAAAAAATAGTGTTTATCCGTATAGAAAAAATTTATCATCTTTGTTCAGAATATTTTTTAATTCGCGATAAATCATTAGTTTATTGCCAGATAGAAAGAGGCTCTGCCGTCCAAGCAGAGCCTCTTTCTTATCCCTGACTACAACAAATAAAAACCGATGCCCATAATCGTGTAGGCGGCAAGCAGCGTTGCCCCTTCAAACCAGTTTGTATCCCCATCGTTGGACAGAACGATCGTCAACAATACCGATACCACCATGGCGATTAACTCTGGAAGCGAAAAAACAAGCGGCATCTTCTCTGGAAAAAGCAGTGAAACAAGCACCAGCACCGGCGCGACAAACATTGCGATTTGCAAGGTCGAGCCGACAGCGATTTCGACCGCGACATTCATTTTGTTTTTGTATGCCATAATGACAGCAGAAGCATGTTCCGCCGCGTTGCCAACAATGGCGACAATGATAATCCCGATAAACAATTCACTCCAGCCGAAAGATTCCGCCACCGTTTCAAACGTATGGACAAGCCGCTCGGATATGTATGCGACCGCAATCGTCGCCAGCGCCAAAATCAATATGGATTTTCCTTTCGTCCATTCCGGTTTCTCATGTTTCTCGATGATTTCGGATTTTTGCTGATACACGCCGCGATGCGTGACAAGCCTAAAGTATAAGGCAGCTAAATATAAAATAATCATAATGATCGAAATGCCGACGCTAAGCGCTAGCTTGTCCTGATCAGACATGTCCATTGTAAACACTTCGGGAATGACAAACGCCACCAAAATAGCAAACGTAAGCAGCCCCGCGTTATGACGGGCATCATACACGTTAAATTCCTGGCGCTTATACTTTAGGCCGCCAACAAAAAAGGACAACCCTGCGACTAATAACAAGTTGCCAAGCACCGATCCGGTGAGAGAAGCAAGCACCACTTCGACGAGCCCCGCCTTTAACGCAAAAATAGAAATAATCAGCTCTACCGCATTGCCAAACGTCGCGTTCAATAGCCCGCCGACGCGCGGTCCGGCTACAATCGCCAAACTTTCCGTAGCGCACCCCATATAACTAGCGAGCGCAATGATTGTTAAACAGTATATGACAAACATCAACAACGCAGACCAATGAAAAACACTCCCGATCACAGATAAGGGAACACCTATCCACGCCATCCATGTAAATACTTTATTCATCTTTTCTTTCCCGCCTTTCTCTTCTGAAGTTTTCTAGACAAATATCAGTCAAGCCGTGGAATGTGTATGAAAAAATAAACGGATTCATCTCCTATGAATGAGGCAGACCTTCCATATGTGCACAATCCCTACCCTTTTTGCTTGCCTTACGCTCCCATCCTATGTACCATGGATACGGATATCCAATGTTCGAAAACGAGGTATCATGCGATGCGCTTTTGGATTTTAATCACCATTGTTGCCATTTCCGGCCTTTCGCAAGGAATGCTGCTGCCATTGCTTTCGATGTTGCTTGAAAAGCAGGGGGTTTCCTCTTCTGTCAACGGCATGCACGCGGCGGCGCTGTACATTGGCGTTTTATTGATCTCGCCGTTTTTAGAAAAGCCTTTGCGCAAATATGGATATCGTCCCATGATTATCGTCGGTGGTTTTATTGTAATACTATCACTCGTCTTATTTCCGGCTTTTCCATCGTTTTTTCTTTGGTTTTTTCTGCGCCTTTGCATCGGAATTGGCGACCATATGCTTCATTTTGCCACGCAAACGTGGATTACTGATTTTTCGCCGCCAGACCGGCGCGGGCGCAATCTATCCTTATATGGATTATCTTTTGGCCTTGGTTTTTCAGCAGGCCCGCTGCTGGCATCGCTTGCTTCTTGGCACAAATGGCTTCCTTTTTATGTATCATCGCTATTTAGTCTTGTCAGTTGGTGTGCCATCTTTTTCCTGCAAAACGAACAGCCAAAGGAATGGGCGCAATCCGATTCAACGAATGTTGCCCATCGTTTGCTTCATGTTTGGAAATACGCATGGGTGGCGTTATTGCTTCCGCTCACTTACGGCTTTTTAGAAGCGACCATTCATACGATTTTCCCTGTTTATGCTTTACGCGAACATATTGGGCTAGACCAAGTCGCATTGGTTTTGCCCGCCTTCTCCTTTGGAGGGATTGCATTCCAGCTGCCGCTCGGGGTATTAAGCGACCGCTTCCCGCGGAAACAGGTTATTGCAGCTGCTCTGTTCATCGGCAGCGCCAGCTTTTTTAGCGCTTATCTGTTTCACCACTCCCTCATTGGGATTGCCATTTGCTTTTTTATTGCCGGTATGTTTGTTGGCTCTTTGTTTTCCCTTGGCATCGCCTATATGGCTGATTTGCTGCCGAAACAACTGCTTCCCGCCGGGAACTTGCTATGCGGCATGCTGTACAGCATTGGCAGCATGATCGGTCCGTTCGTGACCGGCCTGGCGATTCAGATCGGCACTAATCAAAGCTTTTTCTTTATGCTGTTTACTCTTCTTTTTCTCCTTTTTCTTATTATGCTTCAAAAGCAGCAAAAGAAGCGGATTAATTAATCCGCTTCTTTTTTTATTTTTCAAAAAATTATTGACCTTTTTATTTATACTGTTATATAATAATACCAACAAATAGATAGTCTGTTTTAAAACAGAATAAATCATGAAGGGAGTTGCTTATTTTATGATTAGAGCAGAGCGGAAAAATATGATTGAATTTATTGAGAAAGTAAGAGGGATTACAAAAGAACAGCTTGCGTATATGACGGATGCGGAAATCGAATATATTTACGAACTGTACTACTACAATCATGAAGAAATCGCTGAGTGAAAAAGAATCATTCGCTTGACCGCTTTATTTTTTAGTCTCACCCAGCTTCGTCCATCATCGAAACATCCTCGCCAAGAATCCCAAAACTTAGGACAAAAAGGTTCTCGCCTTCCCGAGAACCTTTTTTTTTGCGCGCATCGCCAATTTTTCTATCATCTTCCACAGATTAATGATATCCGTTTTGGCCGTTGGCACTGCCGCTTGTTTTATGCTTCGGCTTATTTTTTCCCTTTTGTTTTGTGCCGCCATCTTTTTTTGTATGTTTGGTCATAGCAATCCCCCTCTCATCCTCATTAATCCCCCTTACAATTGTTACTATTTCCCCGCCGCTTCCGTTTATGAAAGGAAGTTTATGCATCATTAACGTTCGCGCCTTCTTCCTTCCCGCTCACAATCAAAAATCGCATTCATTTCGCCGCCTAATACAATAATCATTCCCGACAAATAAAACCAAACCATTAAAATAATGATTCCTCCAAGGCTTCCGTACATAGCAGTATAGTTAACAAAATTATTAACATAATAAGAAAACGCAAGCGATGTGATAATCCAGCCAATCGTCGCAAAGATAGCGCCGCGGATGACATTGGCGCAACGCAGCTTTTTATTGGGAGCAAAGTAATATAAAGCCGTAAAGACAATCAGCAAAATTAGCGAACTAATCACCCAGCGAAAGGCATTCCAAAGCATTAAAAATTCTTTAGAGAAGCCGAATACGGAAAATAAAAACAGACCGATCATCTTGCCGAATACAGGCAATACCAAGGCGACAATGATGACAAAAATTAATCCGAAGGTAAGCAAAACAGACACGCCGCGGGCAAGCCAAAAGGGGCGGTTCTCTTCAACGCCGTACGCGCGGTTAAACGCGCGCACGATCGCATTCATTCCGTTTGATGCCGACCAAATGGCACCGACGATGCTAATCGACAGCAATTTTCCATTTTGATAATCCATAATGCGGCGAATGTTTGTCTCAATTAAATGAAGCGCTTCCTCCGGAGCATACTGGCGGACCACGGAAAGCACGTCTTCATGCGGAATCGGCAAATAAGCAAGCAACGTCATTAAAAAAATCAGGAAAGGAAATAGAGAGAGAAGAAAATAATAAGCCAACTCCGCTGACAGCCGGGGCACCTCATCTTCATAAAACCTTCGCACCAATTCACGGACAAATGTTAAATTAATCAGCATTTACTGTTTCCCCCCTTGTCATTTTATTCGGGGACGATCATCCTCTTTCCAGTTATATAATTCTTTAACCAGTTGTATAACTTCCGGTGTTTTTTCCGCTATTTCCTTCAGTTTTTCCATGATAAATGCAGTATCTTCCGCCATTTCCTCTACGGACTGACGCCACTGTTTCAACCTCATCGGCCAGGAAAGCCGCTCTTGTTTTGCTTCTTTTTTGCTCATCAAGAAGGAAAAAGCAGCGCCCAGCGCCGCCCCAACCATCATTCCCTTCCATATGTTTTTTCGTTCCTTCATTTATTCTCTCCCCTTCACTTCTAATTTTTTCTCTTTTATAATCGTCTCTAATAAATGTTCACATCCTTTTTGAATCAGCTCATATACTTGTGCAAAATTCCCGGTATAATACGGATCCGGCACATCAGCCATCTCGCTGTCAGGAACAAAGTCAAGCAGCCGGCCGATAAACCCCGTTTTAGTGTACCCGGCCAATCTCCGCAAATTTCCTACATTTTCTGCATCCATCGCAATAATGTAATCAAATGTCTGCAAGTCCCTTTGATCGATTTGCCGGGCGCGAATTCCGGAAAAATCAATATTATTTTTCTTTAATATGAGTTGGGTGCCTTCATGCGGCGGTTCGCCAACATGCCAATTTCCCGTTCCCGCTGAATCTACAGTAATTTTTCCTTCCAATCCCTTCTCCTTCACTAAATGCCGAAAAATCGCTTCCGCCATCGGCGAGCGACAGATATTCCCCAAACAGACAAACAACACTTTTACCATCGTTTCACCACTCCTCTCGACCTCATTATATACAAAAACAGTAGTACAATGTATTTCTTTCTGTGGTACAATACATATAACCTGGCAAAGAAGGGAGTAAAAAAATGGATTTGTCAAAAAAATCAACAGAAAATGTCGAGTATATGGTAGAAAAAATAAAAGCAAAGTTAAAAGTATTAAATTTAGACGCAATTAAACCTTCCCATTTTTCGGAAGAGTGGTATGATGAGTTGAAAGAAATATATGACATGGTAATGAAAAGAGAGACGTTCAGCCCGAGCGAAATGCAGGCGATTGCCGAAGAGCTGGGAAATTTGCGAAAGAAATGAAATTCCTTTTTCGTTTCTTTCCAATGTGGCAGGAAGCTTTATATCACGGCTTTTTCGCTTCGGTAATCGCGCTGACCAATGCCGGATTTGATATTGCCGGTTTGTCCCTCATTCCATGATTGCGATGCTTATGTTTATCGGCCACATCGGCATTTTATCCTTTCTTTTTCTCATCCTCGGCAAAGAAATAAAAGAAAAACATACCATTCCCCAAAAGAACGCGTCACTGATCGGATCAACCAAGGTACAGCAAAGTACCTTGGTTTTTACATGTGAAAAACAGATCAACAAAGAAAGCTGATTCTTGATGCCCATAGCCCAAAAATAGTTCCTTTTTCCCTTTACAAAAAAATAAATTCCCATAGAAAAACTAGGATTGACTTCCGTGTGAATTGTGTTAAAATTTTAATCAATTACAATTACATAAAACTTATCAAGAGTGAGGGAGGGACTGGCCCGATGAACTCCGGCAACCTGCTTGGCCGAAAGCAAGGTGCTAATTCCAGCAAAATGGGTACCATTTTGGAAGATAAGGCGCTATCAGTGACCGGCTGGCTCTTCCAAAATGGGAGAGCGTTTTTATCAGCGCTCGTTCTCTTTCTATTCCAATATAACCAATTAATCCGCTTTATTTTCTTTGACTTCAAAGGAGGGAGAAAGATGCTCACTTATCAAACGTGGGAAACGGAAGAAAAACCGTCATTTCCTCACGATAATGAAACAAAAGGGGCGCTTGATGTCCTCGCTTGGGCATACCGCCAATATGAGAACAATATTGTGTATGCCTGCAGCTTCGGCATTGAAGGAATCGTGTTAATTGATTTAATTTCGCAAGTAAAGCCAGATGCGGAAATCGTATTTCTCGATACCGGTCTTCATTTTCGTGAAACATACGAGACAATCGAAAAGGTAAAAGAAAAATATCCTTCCCTCCGCATTGTAATGAAACAGCCGAGCTTATCCTTAGACGAACAGGCAAAACAATTCGGAGACGAATTATGGAAGCACCATCCAAATAAATGCTGTGAATTGCGGAAGGTGATTCCACTGCGCGAAGTATTGACCGGGGTAACCGCTTGGATTTCCGGCCTGCGCCGCGAACAATCGCCGACACGCAGCCACGTCCAATACATTAATAAAGATGACAAATTCCAATCGATCAAAATCTGCCCGCTCATTCATTGGACATGGAAAGACGTATGGAACTATGTATATAAATACGAGCTTCCGTACAATGTGCTTCATGATCAAGGTTATCCAAGCATCGGCTGCGCGCCATGCACAGCCCCTGCTCTCGATCCGAACGACTTGCGTTCCGGCCGCTGGGTCGGTCACAAAAAAACGGAATGCGGGCTTCATATCTCATAGGGAGAGACACGAATATGCTCCTTGTTGTTGCTTTTATCGTATCCTTTTTCTTTGCGATGAATATCGGTGCCAGCGGCGCCGCCGCCGCAATGGGAGTGGCGTACGGATCCGGCGCCATCAGGCGGAGATCAACTGCCCTTGTGCTTTGCGGATTAGGAGTGTTTCTTGGCAGCCTCGGCGGCGGCGAGGTCGTCAAAACGATCGGTTCCGGGATTATCCCGTCTTCCATCTTGACCATCAAAATTGTCGTGATCATTTTAACTGCCGCGACAATATCCTTATTCGCCGCCAATATCATGGGCATTCCGCTCTCTACGAGCGAAATTACGGTCGGTTCGGTTGTCGGCGTCGGCATTGCCTATCAAACCGTATATTTTCATAAATTGCTGTTTATTGTTTCCATATGGATCATTATCCCCATCATCGCCTTTGCATTTACGTTTTTCGTAGGAAAATGGTTTTTATCGCTAAAGCGAAAATATCCACAATTAGAACAAGGCAGATGGGGAAAAACGTTCGTCACGCTTTTAATTGTGACCGGCTTTTTTGAAGCTTTTTCAGCTGGAATGAACAATGTTGCCAATGCGGTCGGCCCACTTGTCGGCGCCGGATTAATTTCCGTTTCCCATGGAACGATATTCGGCGGTATATTCGTCGCCCTTGGCGCCATATTGCTTGGAAGACGCGTTTTAGAAACAAACGGAAAAAAAATCACGAACTTCTCTCCGTTTGAAGGCAGCGCGATTTCCGGCACCGGCGCAACACTCGTTATTCTTTCGTCCATTTTCGGGCTGCCCGTACCGTTAGCCCAAATTACTACCTCTGCCATCATTGGCATCGGGACAGCAAAAAACGGCTTTTATATTTGGCAAAAGCGCATTGTCATTCAGCTATTAAAAGTTTGGTTTGTATCACCTATTTTTTCGCTAGTTATTTCGTACAGTCTCGTTAAACTGCTGCTTGACAGCGATCTTTATACAATCATCGCCATTTTCAGCGTTTGTCTCGCTACCCTTGGCATTATTAGCCTAAAGAAAACCATCGCCGAAGAACAGCGGTCCTTGCATGAAAGCGGCGGTGGCATTTAACTAACGATAAAACTCATTTTTCCGATAAAATAAATAAATTTAGGAGGTATCAATCAACATGAGCTTAAGCATTCCACATGGCGGCACTTTAGTGAATCGTTGGAACCCTGACTATCCAGTAAATACCGTCACAAAAACGATTGAGTTGTCTAAGGCGGAATTAAGTGATTTAGAGCTAATCGGAACGGGAGCTTACAGCCCGCTTACCGGCTTTCTGACAAAAAACGATTATGATTCTGTTGTCGAAACCATGCGGCTCACTGATGGCACCGTATGGAGCATTCCGATTACCCTTGCTGTAACCGAAGAAAAGGCAAAAGAGCTTTCTGTCGGCGAAACGGCGAAACTCGTTTACAACGGAGAAGTATATGGAGTCATTGATATTCAAGAAATCTATCAACCTGATAAAACAAAAGAAGCAGTTCTTGTCTACAAAACAGATGAATTCAAACATCCAGGCGTACAGAAACTATTTGAAAAGCCAAATGTGTACGTAGGCGGGCCAATTACATTAGTTAAACGGACCGACAAAGGTCGGTTTGCTCCGTTCTACTTTGATCCGGCAGAAACACGCAAGCGTTTTGCCGAGCTTGGCTGGAACACGGTAGTCGGCTTTCAAACGCGAAATCCTGTCCATCGCGCCCATGAATACATCCAAAAATGTGCGCTCGAAATTGTCGACGGTCTCTTTTTAAACCCGCTCGTCGGCGAAACGAAAGCGGATGACATCCCGGCGGACATTCGCATGGAAAGCTATCAAGTATTGCTAGAAAACTATTATCCGAAAGACCGTGTTTTTTTAGGCGTGTTCCAAGCAGCGATGCGCTACGCCGGACCGCGGGAAGCGATTTTCCACGCGATGGTGCGCAAAAACTTCGGCTGCACCCACTTCATCGTCGGACGCGATCACGCTGGTGTCGGCAACTATTACGGCACGTATGATGCGCAAAAAATCTTTTTGAATTTCACTGCGGAAGAACTTGGCATTACTCCATTGTTTTTTGAACATAGCTTTTATTGCACGAAATGCGAAGGCATGGCGTCAACGAAAACATGCCCGCATGATCCGAAATACCACGTTGTATTATCCGGCACAAAAGTGCGGGAAATGCTGCGTAACGGACAAGTGCCGCCAAGCACGTTCAGCCGCCCGGAAGTCGCAGCGGTATTGATTAAAGGACTAAAGCAGCGCGAAGCTGTCACCTCATCTACACGTTAAAGGAGGAGCGAGATTGAGCACGAACATCGTTTGGCACCAAACAGCGGTTACAAAAGAAGACCGCCGCAAACGCAACGGGCATCACAGCTGTATTTTATGGTTTACCGGGCTTTCCGGCTCCGGTAAATCGACGGTCGCAAACTCCGTATCAAAAAAACTATTTGACCTTGGCGTGCAAAACTATGTATTAGACGGAGACAACATCCGCCATGGTCTCAATAAGGATCTCGGCTTTTCCGCCGAAGACCGCACCGAAAATATTCGCCGCATCGGCGAAGTCGCCAAGCTGTTTGTCGACAGCGGCCAATTCGTCCTAACGGCATTTATTTCTCCTTTCGCGCAAGATCGCGAGCTTGTGCGCAATTTAGTAGAAAAAGACGAGTTTATCGAAATTTATGTGAAATGCCCGCTAGAAGAGTGTGAGAGACGCGACCCAAAAGGGCTGTATAAAAAAGCGAGAAACGGCGAAATTCGCGATTTCACCGGCATCGATTCTCCGTATGAAGCGCCTGTCTCGCCGGAACTGACGATTGAAACACATCGCTACACGATAGACGAATGTGCCAATCAAGTGATTGCTTACTTGCGCGATCGAAATTTTATAAAGGGGGAATCTTAAAATGGCGTATGAAAAAGTATGGGCAAATAACCCAAATTTAAACAAAGTGGAATTAAAAAAGCTAAAAAAAGACGGATTAAAAATTTTTGATGATATTCCTTATTATGCAAAACACGGATTCTCTTCTATCCCGCAAGAAGAATGGGATCTTTTCAAATGGGCGGGGCTTTACCTGCAGCGCCCTAGAGAAGCCGGCTATTTTATGATGCGCGTTTGCGTTCCTTCCGGGATTTTGAATAACGAGCAACTCGAGACGCTAGCAGGCATCGCCCGTGATTACGGACGCGGTTTGTTTGACATTACAACCCGTCAATCTGTTCAATTCCATTGGCTGCGAATTGAAAACATTCCTGATATTTTTGAACGCTTAAAGCGGGTGGGGCTATCTACCGCCGGTGCCTGTGGCGACATTACGCGCAATATCGTCGGCAACCCGCTTGCCGGTATCGATCCGGACGAACTGTTCGACACGAGAGAAATCGTCCGCGAAGTATATGAATTTTTCCAACGCAATGAAGATTTCTCCAACTTGCCGCGCAAATACAAAATTTCAATCAGCGCAAACGTCTATAACACGGTTAACGCGGAAATCCATTGCTTGTCGTTTACGCCGGCGAAAAAAGTAATCGACGGTAAAGAAGTTCTTGGATTCCATGTGAAAGTCGGCGGCGGTTTATCGTCTGCTCCATATCTTGCCCAAACACTGGATGTGTTCGTGACGCCAGATCGCGTGAAAGACGTCGCTGTCGCGGTCACAACGATTTTCCGTGACTACGGCTACCGCGAAAAACGTCATCGCGCCCGTCTCAAATTCCTTGTCGCCGACTGGGGCATCGATAAATTTAAAGAAAAATTAATCGAGCTGACTGGTCCGCTTCCATCCAAAGGGGAAGATGTGCAAAAAGGATGGAACCCTGGCTATTTCTACGGCGTCCATCGCCAAAAACAAGAAGGATTAAACTATATCGGCTTCAACGTTCCATTAGGCCGCTTAAGCGCGGATGAAGTATTCGAAATCGCAAGAATCGCTCGTCAATATGGCACCGGCGAAGTCCGTACTTGCAATTCGCAAAACTTAATTATTCCAAATATCCCAGATGAATACGTCGACGCAGTGTTGCAAGAGAAAGTATTCGAGCGGATTTCCATTCGTCCAAAAACGTTTACCGGATACGCCGTTTCTTGCACAGGCACCGAGTTTTGCAATTTGGCGCTCGTCGAAACGAAAGAACGGATGCGGCGCGTCGCTGAATATTTAGACGAACGTTTGGAACTAGACGTTCCGGTACGCATTCATATGGTCGGTTGTCCAAACTCATGCGGTCAACGGCAAATCGCAGATATCGGCCTACAAGGCATTAAAACAAAAACAAAAGACAAAGGCATGATCGAGGCGTTTGAAATTTACGTCGGCGGCACGTTGCTCAACGGCGGCAAATACAATCAAAGCCAAAAATTAAAAGGAAAAATAGACGCGGAACAAATTTCCGAAGTGCTTTTACATCTATTAACCTATTTCAAAGGAACAAAATTGCCGGGCGAAACGTTCTTGGCTTATTTGGACCGCGTCGGAATAGAGCCGCTGCAAGCAGAGCTAGACCGCATTTTGGCGCAAGTCAGCACAGTGGCATAAAAGGTGGGCGGCAATGTTTCTGTACCGGCTTGAAGTAACAACGAAAACAGAAATCATTTATGTCGTCATTGCCGCAGACGATGATGAACAAGCATTTCGCCTCGCCGAAGTCGAATTGGAAAAACATTTCTTTAAAGTTCCCGATTATACAGATATCTCACTTCACGAAAAAAAACCGATTCGTCGCGGCGGCGGGTTCGTTGTATACAGCGAACCTCGCCGTTCTTCATAAAAACACGAGAAAGGGCTGAAATGAAGATGGGAAAAGTATACTTAGTTGGGGCTGGTCCCGGCGATCCCGAGTTGATCACCGTAAAAGGCCTTAAATGCATCCAGCAAGCCGATGTCATTTTATACGACCGCCTCATTAACGAAGAGTTGCTTTCCTACGCAAAAAAAGATGCGGAACTCATCTTTTGCGGCAAATTGCCGGGCTATCATACGATGCAGCAAGAAACGATTAACCATTTCCTTGTTCGGCACGCCAAAAAAGGAAAGACGGTCGTCCGTTTAAAAGGCGGTGATCCGTTTGTGTTCGGCCGCGGCGGTGAAGAAGCGGAAGCGCTGGTCAAGCATGGCATCGAGTTTGAAATCGTTCCTGGCATTACCTCAGGAATCGCCGCTGCTGCTTACGCCGGCATTCCGGTCACCCATCGCGATTTCAGCTCTAGCGTTGCTTTCATCACCGGCCATAAGCGGAAAGGAAGCGAAGAAGAAATCAAATGGGAAACCCTTGCAAAAGGCATTGATACGCTTGCTATTTACATGGGCATTAGCAATCTCCCGTATATTTGCAACCAGCTGATGAAATACGGGAAATCTCCTTCCACGCCTGTGGCCGCTATTCAATGGGGAACGACTGTAGATCAGCGGACGGTAACGGCTACTTTAGCGACGATTGCCAATGTCGTCGCTAAAGAAAAAATCGAAAACCCAAGCATGATCATCATTGGGGACGTCGTGAAACTGCGGGCAAACATTCAATGGTTTGAACAGCTGCTTGCCAAACAAAACGCGGCCGCCAATACGGCGTTGTAACGAGGGGAAAGATGGAAGCGGTATTGTATGTTTCTCACGGCAGCCGCGTCCCCCGGGCGCGGCAGGAGGCGGCTGCGTTCGTCGAAAAATGCAAAAGTAGTATCGACGTCCCCATTCAGGAACTTTGTTTTCTTGAACTGGTTAAGCCGGATATCATCACCGGAATTGATATTTGCGTGCAAAAAGGAGCAACCCGCATCATTGTTCTCCCGCTCCTGCTTTTATCTGCCGGACACGCTAAACACGATATCCCGGAGGCGCTCCGCCAAGCGAAACAGCGTCATCCCCATGTGGAAATCGTATGTGGGAAACCGTTCGGCGTCCATGAAACGATGATTGACATCGTCATCGCCCGAATCCATGAACAAGGGGTACCATTAGACGGCAAATCAATGATTCTCCTTATCGGAAGAGGCAGCAGCGATCCGGATACAAAGCGCGATATCGAGAAAATCGCCAACCGTCTGCAGTCAAAAACAGACGTTCCGTGTGTGGATGTCTGCTTTTTAGCCGCCATCCGTCCAACGCTGGAAGAAGGTTTGGATAAGGCAAGACGTTCATCTTATAAAAACATCTTTGTCGTTCCTTACTTATTATTTACCGGCGTATTAATGAAAACGATTGAACGAAAACTGCACTCTTTTCAGTCGCTGCATCAGCAATGGATTTTATGTCATTACCTAGGATACCATCCTTTTTTGCAACAGCTGGTCAAAAAAAACATCGAAACATTATTGCGCGCTGCGAAGGGAGCCTAATCTCCACTTAGGCTCCTTTTTTCTTCTCTCCGATTGCATACACAAAATCCCTTGCTTATTGTATGATGAGAATAGAAACATAGTTGGCAAGGAGAGGGATAGATGAAGCGTTTTCATCTTATCGTTCACGGACGCGTCCAGGGCGTCGGGTTCCGCTATTTTACACAGTATGAGGCGCTAAAGCGGCAGCTGACCGGCTGGGTCAGAAATAATGACGATGGCACAGTGGAAATGGAAGTTCAAGGAAATAAAGAAGCCATTCAGCTATTTATGGACACCATCCGTGAAGGAACGATGTTTGCCAAAGTAACAGAGATGTCCGTGCAGGAAATAGCAGTGAATCCAAAAGAAAAACAATTTCGCATTATATATTAAAGGGCTGCCAATAAAGACAGCCTCTTTCTTCTATTACGCCAGAAGCGGGTGCGTCGATGCATAGTGAAAACACGTTTCCATAATTAAGCGATTGGCATGCTCATTTTTCCGATTGGCTTCCCGGCAAGTAGGATGAAAGATATCAATGGAAGCTTGCGGGTATTCACCGCATACATCCACGCCGACAACCTTTTTATGGAGTAATAAATGGCGTAAACAAGCAAGCAAAAACGATAACGGCATCGTCCCTTGATCCCAGTTTGTTACCGCATCATCGCGGCGAAGCACATCTTTATCAATACTAATATATACACTGTGAGTTGGAATGATGGAAAAAAGCATACTTGGAGAAACATTGTAACGATCCGGCGAGAAGACAGTAATGTTAGGAGATAGACGAAGATGCTGTGGTGAAGATTTTGGACCGATCATAACGACCTTTTTTAAATAAGGATGCTTTAGCGCATATGATATCCATGAACCACAGGAAATAACAGGATCATCCCCGCTTCCAACATCGGTATGATGATCGAAAAGTACAAGAGTAAAAGGTTCTTTGATTTCTTGAAGAAGCAAATAAGAAACATAATGATAGTTTCCGTTGCCGATGAACACCGCTCCTTTTTGGCGGCGAAGGCGCAGCCGTTTTTCGATTTCCTGCAAGGACTCCGGCTCACAATACAAGTTCGTATGGGCTAAATCAGTGAAATCAATCCATTCATGCGGAAAGCGAAACAGCTGTTTTTGCGACGGGTACGTATGATCAAAATTTAAAAATGTTATACCATTCCCTTGAAAACTCATCAATACCACCTCTTTTTCATATTGGTGCGTATTTCTCTATTGACGAGTCTTAGATGCGTATTCTTTTTTATTATAATAAAAAATTTTGTAAAACGAAATATTTCCGTTCTTTCGCTTGTTTCAGGTAAAATAGTAAAAAATGAACGACTAGGGAGGAGATTGGCTTGCAACCCATTGACGTTCGCGAAGTGCAAGCAGCTATCAGCCGCTTTGCCAACCAAGACGTATATATTCATTTAGAAACAACGAACGGTGCGTACGCCTCCCATCACAACGAAGGATTTTTTTCCGCCGGAGCCTACATCCGTAACGCGCTGATTCGTTTCAGCCGCGGCAGAATCACAGGAAACGGACCGTACCGCGTCGGTCTGAAATTAGATTTTGGCTGGGTTTATGCGGAAGGATTAACCCATTGGGAAATAACCGAGAAAGGGCAGCTGCTGTTAGCCGGCCATGATTACGAAGGAAGATTGGCGGTTGCCCTGCAGCTGAGCCACGAGCCGTTTTAATGCATGGAGGGAGGGCTGGAGCATGAAGGAAAAACACGTACTCGTTGTATTTCCTCACCCTGACGATGAAGCGTTTGGAGTGTCAGGAACGTTGGCACAGCACATCGAAAACGGAACGCCTGTCACCTATGCCTGTTTAACGCTCGGCGAAATGGGACGAAACATGGGGACGCCACCGTTTGCGAACCGCGAAACGCTGCCGCTGATCCGCAAAAAAGAATTGGAAGAAGCATGTAAAGTGATTGGCATTCATGACTTGCGGCTGCTCGGTTACCGCGATAAAACGGTGGAATTTGAAGATGAAGAATTGCTCGCCGACCGCATCGGCGAAATTGTCTCTGAAACAAACCCATCGCTTGTCATTACGTTTTACCCAGGCTACAGCGTCCATCCGGATCATGACGCATGCGGCGCTGCCGTCATTCGCGCTCTTAAGCGCCTGCCAAAAGATAAGCGTCCGGCCGTTCACTGCGTCGCGTTCGCGAAAAACTGTGAGCAAGACTTAGGCAAGCCAGATGTCATTCGCGATGTCAGCTCGGTCATCGAGAAAAAACTTGCTGCCATCCAAGCGCACCGCTCGCAAACGGAAGGATTGATGAAAGCGGCGAAAAAACGTGGCGGCGACGCGTTAGAGTGGCTGAAGACCGAGCGGTTTTGGACGTATAAATGGGAAGATTGAACCAACGAGCAACTTTCTCCATAGAGGGAAGGTTGCTTGTTCCATATTTCTATCAGTCTACTAACTCACCTTTCCATACGGCTACTGCTTGTCCAGACAGCCCCACCCTATCATGATTTACTTTGACTTTGACTACTCCTCCTCTTTTCGACGCCTGATAAGCTATAAGCAATGATTTTCCTAACTTTGTCTTCCAATAAGGCCCCAAGCAGCAATGCGCCGAACCGGTGACGGGATCCTCCGGGATGCCAATCGCAGGGAAAAAGCAGCGGGAAAAAAAGTCAAATTTCTCCGTTGAGGACCGGCTTGTGACAATAACCCCGCGTGTTTTGACTTGCTGTAATAAGGTGAAGTTCGGCCGCAATTCCCTCAGCTGTTGTTCTGACTCTATTTCAATGAGGTAGTCAAACCGATTTCTTCCAACAAACAGCGGCTCCACTCCAAGCGCTTCGACTAGTTCATCTGGATAGGCAGCAATCGGTGCCGGCGGCTCGCTCGGAAAATCCATCTGTATCCACTCACCATCTTTGCGGGTTGTTAAAGTGCCGCTTTTCGTATAAAACGAAATCATCTCATCAGGATCGACCTTCCCGAGTTCCCACAATATATGTGCGCTCGCTAATGTCGCATGGCCGCATAAATCCACCTCTGCATTTGGCGTAAACCAACGCAGCAAGTATCCATTTTTATACGGGGACAGAAACGCCGTCTCTGATAAATTCATTTCCGCCGCTACCTTTTGCATCCATTCTTCTGGCATTGGGGCAGAAAGAAGACAAACAGCAGCCGGGTTTCCGCTGAATCGCTCGTTCGTAAACGCATCTACGACATAGATTGGTATCGTCATCCTACTCTTCCTTTCGCCTAATTTCCTCTTTCATAGCATTCTCCAGCAGCTGTTCAAACTCCTCCTCCCAATTTCCCCTCTTGCAAAATGATTCGTCAGCAATTGCTTTAAATAATTCTTTCCTTTTTTGTTCATCGCGCACATGCCGTAAAATCCATTGCCGGCATTCGTAAAGAAAATCGATATACCGCCCGTAGTCATCATCGTACAGTTCCTCAAGCCGGCGGCGGATTTGCCGCGCGATGGTCGGGCTTGCGCCGCCTGTCGAAATCGCAATCGTCAATCTGCCGCGCCTTACGACCGCAGGAACATGAAAATTGGACCGTTCCGGGTCATCAACAATGTTGATAAGCTGATAAGGCTTCGCCGCTTTCGCCACCGCTTCGTTCACAGCCCGATTGTTCGTTGCGGCAATCACGATCCACGCTTCTTTCATATCATCAGGAGAAAACGTTTTTTGCCGCCAAATCAGTTTTTTATCTGCGGCTAACTGTTCAATCCCCGTTGTAATCGTGGGGGCCACTACCGTAATTTTTGCCTTTGCTTCCAGCAAGCCGTAAATTTTCCGTTCCGCCACCTTTCCTCCGCCGACAACGAGAACGCTTTGATTTGCGACATTCAGCATAATTGGATATCCCATACCATTTTCCCCTTTACAAAAAACGGCCGTGTAGAAATCCACGGCCTTTTTCTTCATTATATTATCTTTGCGTCGCTTCTTGAATCCATTCTGCTAACCGTTCATTTTCTTTTTTCATATGCTTTAGCCATTGCGGAAGCAACTCAGCAAGCGCTTCTTTATCATTTTCTTTCATCGCCTCATATGTTTTATGATGAAGCTCGCGCAGTTTTTGCTTTTCTTCTTTGGACATCCATTTTTTCTTCTTGTGTAATTGTTTCAACTCTTGCTTAAATTGTTCTTTCGTTATTTCTTGGTTTGCAAGGCGGTCAATCAGCCGATCGAGCGCTTGCTCTCGCTTTTGTTTCATCTCTTTGCATTTTGCTTTCAACGCTTTTTTCACTTGTTCATCTTGCAGTTTTGCCCGCAATTGTTTGCGCTCATTCAGAACTTTTTTCCATTCATCGGCTTGGTCTGGCGTATATTGTTTGACTATTCCCATCCATTTTTGTTCATCGAGCTCTCCGTGCTTGAACATATGTCCGGCAAATGAATGTTCCATCGCGTGGTTAGCTTTGACAATACTGCCTTGTTGCGCCGAGTTGGAATCCGGATTGGCGGCCAGCACTCCTGCCGGGATGGTCAGCATTAAAACAGTTAGGAAAGAAATCCACGTTTTTTTCATCTGACTCACACTCTCCTTTTTCCTTTGTATTGTTCACACCATTTTGGCATTAGCCGTTGAAAAGTTCCATCTGCTAATACGACAACAATTTTTGTTCATCGGAAACGCACCGCTTCTTTTGCTCCCATAAAAGCAGGAATGCCATTCACCAGCATCATCCCTATTTTCCCCATTTTTCCACGCTCCTTTCACATAAAATGAAAAAAAGAACTTGCTGCTTTTTCACAGCAAGCTTTCCCGTTGATTACCGGAATTTCTCGTCGATTCGCCGCTGATAGTCGCGCAATGCTTGGGAATTTGTTTTATTTCGCTTTTTCATGAGCGCATTCCAGCGCAACAATTTCTCATTTAGCTTCTTCTTCAATTCCTTTTTTTCCTCTTCATCTTCACAACAGCGCAACAAATCTTCTAACGTCATTAAATCTTTTTTTAACTCGACTTCCTCAGAGACGTAGCCAGCATTTTTTAATATCAAATAACCGATTCGCAAGTCTTCGGGAATATGAGATAAATCCTCCAGTTCAAGCGGTTTTCCAAAGCCAGGAAGATTATTGAATTCTCCGTTTTTCATCGCTTCGCGAATTTTATCTTCCGCTATTCTCCAAAAAATATCCATCATTTCATCTCCTGTATCCGCAATTCATTCCGGTGCTGTCCGCGCAGAAAGATGAGAAACGCTTCATACGGCAGCGGCGGGGCAAAATAATATCCTTGCGCCTCATCACAACGCTTATTTCTTAAATAGGCCGCTTCCGTTTCCGTCTCTACTCCTTCAGCGAGCACCTTCACACCAATATTATGCCCGAGACGAATAATCGCCGGCAAAATCGCATCTTTTTTTCCTTGAATATTTCGAACAAACGAACGGTCAATTTTTAAACGGTCAATCGGCAAGTCGGTTAAATAACTGAGCGAGCTATAGCCTGTGCCAAAATCGTCCATGCTGATCGTAACGCCGATTGCTTTCAGCTTGGTTAAAATCGCGATCACCCGCTCTGTATCCATCGCCATCCGCTCCGTAATTTCCAAATCTAAATGATGCGGTGGCAACCCTGTCTCCTCAAGCAGATTCGCCAGCTTATCGACAAAACGACGGTTTTCAAACTCATAACAAGATAAATTAACAGATACTGATAGGTTAGGGAAATATTCCAATAATTGTTTTGTTTGCCGACAAGCGGTACGAATCACCCATTCGTTAATCGGGATAATAATGCCAGTTTGTTCGGCGACAGGGATAAATGTATGGGGCGATATAATCCCTTTTTCCGGGTGGTTCCAGCGAATTAACGCTTCCATGCCGGTAATGGCACCGTTATCTAGCCGAATTTGCGGTTGATAATAAAGTTCAAATTCCCTTTTTTCCAGTGCCCGGCGCAATTCTCGCTCCATGGCAATCTTTTTGTGAAGCACGAGGGCCATTGGCTCCTCAAAAAACAAAAATTCGCTTGCTACCTTTTTCCGGGACCGGTATCTCGCAATATCTGCTTTTCGAATTAATGTTTTTGAATCCATTCCATCCTTTGGATATAAACTAATGCCAATTTTTATTGTAACATATAATTTTAGGCCTTCTACCACAATTGGTACATCAGCAATTTCACTAAACTGTTTAGCAACCATTTCCGCCTTTTCTTTCGCGCTTTTGGGCAAAATCGCAATAAATTCATTGCCGCTCCATCTTCCTAGCAACACATTTTCGCCGCTTCGTTTTTTCCATTCCGTTGCGATTCGCAGCAGCACCTGATCGCCTACGGCATATCCGTAAAAATCGTTAATCGTCTTCATCCCGCTAATCTCAAGAAACATAATAGCCACTTCTTCCTGGCGGGAAGATGCCTCCTGAATACTTTTCTCAATGGCATGGTGAATTGCTTCCTTATTGGGCAGTCTGGTTAAATCGTCATGCGTCGTTATATAGCGCATTTTTTCTTCATTTTTCTTCTGTTCTGTAATATCGCGAATCACCGTGAAATTTACCTTTCTACCATCATGGTCATACTTGCGCTGCACGATTTCTGCCGGCAAAACGGTGCCGTCTTTCCTCCGAAGTTGAATTTCGTAGCGTTCTTCCTGGCAATCATCGTGCTCCATTTTCTTCAACGAACCGGCGACTATTAAATCGCCAATCGGCATATGGATCAGCTCGCTTTCCACATATCCAAGCAGCTGGCAGGCAGCGCGGTTCGCTTCCATCACTTGGCCGTGCCCATGAACAATAACTCCTTCCATTGTCATTTCCATGAACCGTTTAAAACGATTTTCGCTTGCTTCTAATTCCCGCTTATATTTTTCCAGCGATTTTCGTTTTACTTGGATATATATCGCCAGCAAATAGACAAGAAACACGAGAAAACTCATCCATAAAATATATTCGATTTCTTTCGACATAAACAATCACCATCATCTATTATTCGATTTCTTTATGAACATTATAGAAAGGTTGTTTGTCCCCTTCTTTCCTACCTCATTCCTATTCATTCGACAATTTACGACATAATCGGTGTTCATTTTAGTACATAAGTATTGATTTGTAGTGAACTTTTACATTATTAATAAAGAAAAAATTTATATAAGGAATTAGGACTAGGTTATATATTTGTAACTTGGCTGTAACATTATTTAATTCAACTGTAAAAAAAATGAGTCCTATCCTTTGTTATACTATAGTCAAGTTAAGTCGAATCGGAAAATTTGTTGTCGGGGGTTTAGGGAAAATGAAGAAATTTATCGCACTAGCTTCACTATCGTTTTTAGTTCTATTTTCCTCTTTATTTGTAAACACTTCCAGCACTGAAGCAGCAGGGAACACGAAGTTATTAATTGCTGAAGCGAAAAAACTGATTGGCACTCCATATCGATATGGCGGCACTACACCAAGAGGGTTTGATTGTTCCGGGTTTGTATATTATACACATAAAAAAATTGGAATAACTTTGCCTCGTTCTTCTAAACTGATGTACCAAAAAGGGAAAACCGTATATAAATCAGGATTAAAGCCTGGAGATTTAGTATTCTTTAATACATCCAAAAGCAAAAAAGGCGTTTCCCACGTAGCGATTTACATCGGGGGCAACCGCATCATCCACGCCGTATCAAAAGGAGTGAAAATTGACAATTTAAATAATTCTTATTGGAAGAAAAGATATGTCGGAGCAAAACGATTATAAGGAAATAACAAAAACTCTCTGGCATATTAAGCAAGCGTGCTTAATGTGTAGAGAGTTTTTATATTACAAAAAAGTTGCCCTCCCGATATAGGAGGGCTTCTATATATTCATAGGGGATCGGGGGAATACTTGGAAAACTTTACGCTACTATTCATTTCCCCTTTTTTATTATTTTATACATGGAAAGAAAAAAATTTTTTTCCATCCGTTAGGAATTTTTCCCCTTAGCCATACTACCTATCGACATATTTTTCTCTTTTTCACATTTCATCGTCATAAAAGAAACAATGGGATCGAAAGTTATATATGTATGAATGGAACTCTGCTTATCTGATTCAAACTGCTGCTTACGCTTTCGGTAAATCCATTCTTGTATAAGGCAGGTGTTAAGCATGTTTGCTTCTTCGGAAATTGGGATTGATTTAGGAACAATGAATATACAGCTGTATAGTAAAAATAAAGGCATTATTTTTAACGAACCAGCAGTGATTGCCTATGATGTTCAAACGAACGAAGTACTGGCGATTGGCAACGAGGCAAAAGTGATGATCGGGAAAACCCCAAATCATGTCGAAACGACTTATCCATTAAAAAATGGGGTGATTGCTGATTTTGACAAAGCGGCAACGATGCTCAAACAAGTGTTGAAACTTGCCGGCAAACGCATCGGTTTTTCGGTCAAAAAGCCAAACGTCGTCATCAGCGTCCCATTTCACGCTACTTCCGTAGAACGCCGTTCCTTTTATGAAATCGCCAAACATTGCGGAGCGAAACACGTACACCTAATTGAAGAACCGGTTGCTGCGGCGATCGGCGCTGACTTGCCGGTCGATGAGCCGGTGGCCAATGTCGTCGTCAATCTAGGCGCCGGCAAGACGGAAGCGGCAATTATTTCGTTTGGCGGAGTCGTTGCCTGCCAGTCGCTTCGTGTCGGCGGCAATCAGCTAGATGATGATATTATTCAATATGTAAGACAACATTATAACTTATTAATCGGCGAGCAGACAGCGGAACAAATTAAAATGGAAATTGGCCATGCTCCTGGCATCCATGAAGAACGAACCATGGTCATTCATGGCCGCGACTTGGTGACCGGCTTTTTAAAAGCGGTGACGTTGAGTTCTACAGAAGTGCAAAAAGCCATCGAAGAATCGCTTTTCGAAATTCTTGGCGCCATCCATACGGTACTGGAAGAGTGTCCGGCAGAACTAAGCGGTGATATTATTGACCACGGCATTGTGTTAACCGGCGGCGTCGCCCTTCTTCACGGAATCGAACATTGGCTTAGTTCCGAGCTGCACGTTCCGGTTTACACTGCACCTAATCCGATTGAAGCGGTAGCGATCGGTACCGGAAAAGCCCTCCAGGCCGTACCAAAGATGATCAGCACGGTTCTATAAATGCTTCGGTGAAGAAGCCCCGCGTTACTGTTGATGTAACGCGGGGTTTCACTTTAAGCAAGGCTTGTCCACTCTTTCCTTTTGCGATTATGACGTTTTGCGAATGGGTTCTTCCTGTTCAGACGCCTGAATTCCTTTGGCTGCTTCGAGAAGAAAATCAACAAGATGGACGGCTCGGACGCGACCCGCAAGCCCCGCCCGCTCAATGCCAAGCTTCACTTGCAAAAGACAGCCGGGGTTGGCCGTCACAATCGTGGCCGCCTTTGTCTGTTTGGCCATTTCCATTTTGTAATCGAGAATCTGCATCGACATTTCCGGCTCGACGATATTATAAATGCCCGCCGACCCACAGCAGCGGTCGGCATCTTTCATCTCTCGAAACTCCACTCCTTCAATCGCGCGAAGCAGCTTTCTTGGCGCTGCAGAAGTCTTCATGACGTTGCGCAAATGGCAGGAATCTTGATACGTCACGATTTGCGGCGGAACTTTCAGCCGTTTTTGCTGAAAATCCAATTCAACGAGCACTTCGGAAATATCTTTTATTTTCGCCACAAAAGCTTTCGCCCGTTCGCTCCACTCCGCCTCGTCTTTCAGCAAATGGTCGTATTCCATTAAGAAAGCGCCACAGCCGCCGGCATTGGTCACAATATCATCGACTTCTAACCGTTCAAATGCTTCGATGTTTCGTTTTGCCAGCTCTTTTGCTTTTTGTTTCTCCCCTCCATGTCCATGCAGCGCGCCGCAGCACGTTTGCGCCGGCGGAATAATCACTTCGCATCCGGCTAACTGCAATAAGCGCATCGTCGCGTCATTCGTTGCCATAAACATCGTGTCCATTAAGCAGCCCGTGAAAAAAGCAACACGCCGCTTTACTGGCCCTTCCGGCGCAAGATGATGCGGCCGCTCTTTCATCTCTTTTAGCGGTGGCACATTTGGCAGTACTTTTTCCATTTGTCGTAACGAAGAAGGCAAGATGTTTAGCAGGCCGGTTTTCCGCGCGAATGACTGCAGGCCGGAACGCTGGTAAAAGCCGATCAGTCCCATCGCCATCCGCATCCGCTCCGGGTATGGAAACAGCTCATGAAATACAAGCTTGCGAACAACGCGGACTAGAAAAGAATGTTTTTTATGCTGCTGAATAATGTCGCGTGCTTCTTCAAGCAAGTGCCCGTAGCGGACTCCGGAAGGACAGACCGGCTCGCATGCCCGGCAGCCTAAACACATATTTAACGAGCGCTCGACATCCTCATCCGGCTCAATCAGCCCGTCGACGACTGCTTTCATGAGAGCGATGCGCCCTCTTGGGGAATGGGATTCCTGAAACCCCGATTCAATGTACGTCGGGCATGTCGGCAGACAAAATCCGCAACGCATGCAGTTCATCAGCTCGTCTTCATCCATCCGCTCCTGAAACTGCTTCTGGATGATCTCCCTTTCTTTTTCCGTCGTCATCGTGTCACCACCACCCGTTTTCTTGTGCTTTTCGCGAATACTTTGCCCGGGTTCATAATGTTATTCGGGTCGAGCGCCTGCTTAATAGCCTTCATCGCGGCAATGCCCGCTTCGCCGAGCTTCCACTCTAAATACGGCGCTTTCATCGCCCCGACTCCATGCTCGCCGGTAATCGTTCCGCCAAGTTCAATCGCTTTTGCGAAAATTTCCTCAAACGCTTTTTCAACCCTTTCCATCTCATCGCGGTCACGTGCATCTGTCGGACAGGTCGGATGCAAATTGCCGTCTCCGGCATGACCAAAAGTGCATATTTTCACATTGTATTTTTCCGCGATTTTATTAATCGCTTTTACCATTTTCGCAATCTCGGAACGCGGCACGGTCGCATCTTCCAAAATGGTGGTCGGTTTGAGGCGGGCAAGTGCGGACAAGGCTGTGCGTCGTGCCGTTCGCAGTGCCTCGGCCTCTTCTTCGGAGCGGGCGAGCTGTACGGAAACGGCTTGTTCCTTTTTGCAAATTTCCGCCATTTTTTTCATATCCCGCTCCACCACTTCCTTTGGCCCGTCCTGTTCAATTAACAGCACCGCTTGAACATCGGTTGGCAAGCCGATTTGCGCGTATGCTTCTACTACTTCCAATGTCGGCTGATCAAGAAATTCAAGGGTGGCTGGGATAATTTTGTTGGCGATAATTTTCGAAACCGAGCGGGCCGCCGCCTCCAGATCTTCATATAGTGCAAGCATTGTTTTCTTCGTTTCCGGCATTGGAATCAGCTTTAACGTTGCTTCCGTAATAACGCCAAGCGTCCCTTCCGAACCGACGAACAGACGGGTTAAATCATATCCTGCTACGTCTTTGGCTAATTTGCCGCCGGTGCGAATAATTTCTCCGTTGGCAAGCACCACTTCAAGCCCCATGACATAATCGCGGGTAACACCGTATTTTAGCCCGCGCAGGCCTCCCGAATTTTCATTAATGTTTCCGCCGATCGTCGAAATTTTCATCGAACTCGGATCCGGCGGGTAAAACAATCCTTTCGCCTCGACCGCATTCATTAAATCGAGCGTAATCACGCCTGGCTGAACGGTAACCGTTAAATTTTCTTCGTCAATCTCTAAAATTTTGTTCATATGTTTGAACACAAGAACGATTCCGCCTTCGACCGGACACGTGCCCGCACAAAGGTTCGTCCCTGACCCACGCGGAACGATGGGAATCCGGTGTTCATTGCAAATTTTCACAACTCGCGAAACTTCCAGCGTATTTCTTGGCGCAATCACCGCATCAGGCAGCGATTGAAATTGCGGGGTGGCATCATAGGAATAAACAAGTCTTCCTGCTTTGGAATCATCGTAATTTTCCTCCCCGACAATACGGATCAGCTGCTGTTTTACTTCGTTAGAAATCAAGTTTCTCATCCTTTCATTTCTCTTTTTCGGCTGCGCAACATGCCGGTTTCACCATGCGCGCAGAAAAGGGACAAAGCCTAGCGCACCCTTCATGTCGTCCGCTAAGCACCGTCCCTAACCGTCTAAACACGCTATGGAATCATCCATGATAAAACATTAGACTGCAAGAATACAAGAATGCCAATCAAAATAATTAAGAAAATGCTATGCTTCACGGTAAACCGGAATAAATCGGACTCCTTTCCGGCCAGACCTACCGCTGCACACGCAACTGCAATGGACTGCGGCGAGATCATTTTCCCGACAACCCCACCGGAAGAGTTCGCCGCCAGCGCTAAAACTGGATCCATGCCGATGGATGTCGCCGTTACCTTTTGCAAATTGCTAAACAACAAGTTCGAAGACGTATCAGAACCAGTAATAAACACGCCGAGCCACCCTAAAAATGGCGAGAAGAACGGAAACAGGGCGTCTGTCTTAGCCAACGCCATACCAAGCGTCGTGCTCATACCGGAAGCGTTGGTGACATAAGCAAAGCCGACCACCGAAGCAATTGTTATAATTGGGAACTTTAATTCATCCAACGTTTCAATAAATGTACGCCCCCAGTCTTTCCAAGACACGTTGACAATAAATTTCGTTACGAACGCTGCTAACAAGATGGCTGTGCCGGCCGCGCCGAGCAATTCTAATTTATATACTGCCGCAATCGGCTGACCGCTCGCATTGATAATTTTATTGTTCAATCCCGGCACTTCCGGCATAAATGTCAGATGGTAGCCAATCGAATTGATTAACTTTAACAATCCGTTTGTGCCCTCATAATGCCCTGTCAACGCCGCTTTTACTTGCGGTATCCCCCATAGAGAAATAAACGCTGTTAGCACCAGAAACGGAGACCAAGCTTTAAACACTTGCCCGCCTGTGTAGGAAACAGCTTTAGCCTGAGCAGTCGCTGCTACTTCCGATTCCGTTGAAAAACGATACGTGCTTTTTGGCTTCCAAAATTTCAAAAAAACAGCCAACGCAAACATCGAAACTAAAGCGGATAAAATATCAGGAAGCTCAGGACCTAGGAAGTTCGAGCTAAAGTATTGGGTAACCGCGAAAGAAACTCCTGATACAATGATTGCCGGCAATACTTCCATTGTTTTTTTCCATCCAGCCATAATAAGCACAAGATAGAATGGAATAAATACGGATAGAAAAGGCAATTGCCGCCCTACCATTTTTGAAATTTCCATTGCCGGAATACCTGTCGGTCCTTCCATCGAGATAATCGGGATTCCAATCGCGCCAAAGGCAACCGGAGCGGTATTAGCAATTAAACAGATTCCCGCCGCATACAACGGATTAAATCCTAGCCCGACAAGCAGCGCCGCGGAAATCGCTACCGGCGCTCCGAATCCAGCAGCTCCTTCCAAAAATGCTCCGAATGAGAACGCAATTAATAATGCCTGCAGGCGGCGGTCTTCTGTAATCGACGTCACCGAATTGCGAATAATATCAAAATAGCCGGATTTAACGGTCAGTTTATACAAAAAGACAGAAGTAATAATAATCCAGCCAATCGGCAACAACCCGTAAACCGCCCCTTGTGTGATCGACATGGCAGCCATTCCCACCGGCATTCTGTAAGCGATTACAGAAATTAGCAAAGCAAGGAGCAATGTTGTAACCCCAGCAATATGCCCTTTCATTCGCTTGACAGCGAGCGCCCAGAAAAAATATAAAATTGGAATTAATGCTACGATGGCTGACAGCCAAAGATGATCTGCGATGGGCGTAAAATCCTGCTTCCACTGCATAAACAATCCTCCCCCTTTGTGTAAATGTAAGTGAAGCTATTCTCCCATCCCTATAATGAGGCTCATCCTTAGTCATCAGATGACCGGATAATAAAATATTACTCGTCTCAAATTATAGAGGTGGTTACTGAAAAAGACAATAGTTGTTTTTTAATATTTTTAAATTTTCGTCCGATTGCTAAAATTCTCTTAGACAAAGAAATTGCTTGTTTCCTCTATATTGGGTGTATAATATAAACAACGCGAATTCTGAATTCTCTTATGTTTAACGAAACGATGTATCCACAAGTCCATAGATTTAGAATGCAAAATATTGAGTTTCGCGATATCGGGGTGAATGCATTGAATTTTAAGCGCATTAAAACAAAAAAGATTTATGAGGAAGTAGCGGAAGCGATTTTTGATATGATCAAAACCGGTGTACTAAAGCCTGGAGATAAATTGGACTCTGTCCAACAGCTTGCCGAAAAGTTCCAAGTAGGACGGGCCGCCATCCGCGAGGCGCTGACCGCGTTAAAAGCAATGGGATTGATCGAATTAAAGCAAGGGGAAGGCACCTACGTGCGCGAATTTGACCCGACGATGCTCATGTTCCCGCTTTCCATGGCCGTGCTGATGAACAAAGAGGATATTTGGCACTTGCTTGAAGTGCGCAAGCTTCTTGAAGCCGGTGCCGCCTCTTTAGCCGCGAACAAACGGACAGAGCAAGATTTGCATGCGATGGAACAAGCACTTCGCGACATGAAAGATGGCATCGGTAACGACGAGCTTGGCGAAAAGGCGGATCTTGCTTTTCATATGGCCGTTGCTGTCGCTTCCCATAATCCCATTTTAGTCAGCTTAATGAACAGCGTATCGGAAATGATGGTCGAAACAATGCGGGAAACGCGGCGGATTTGGCTGTTTTCGAAGCAGACGACAACGGAAAAGCTTCTGCGCGAGCATACGGAAATTTTCCAAGCGATTAAAGAAGGAAACGCAGAAGCCGCGCAGGAACGAATGCTTCAGCATCTGACCAATGTAGAAAACGTGCTTCATCGATATATAAGCACTCAGCGAAACAACTGAGTGCTTTTTTATTATTTTACAAAAATTGCGTCAAAATATACTTCTATTCTCTGAAAATAGTATATAATAAATACAAAGTCATCTGATGACCTGTTCACTTCATCCTATGACAATTATTATGTGGAAGGAGATTTACCATGAAAGTTTCCTTGTTCGTCACCTGTCTCATCGATTTGTTCTATACGAACGCGGGAAAAGCAACGGTAGAGCTGTTGGAACGGTTAGGCTGCGAAGTGGACTTTCCAGAAGCGCAAACATGCTGCGGACAACCTGCCTACAACAGCGGTTATGCCAAAGAAGCAAAGGAAGCAATGAAGCATATGATCCGCACGTTTGAACATGCCGACTACGTAGTTACTCCTTCCGGCTCGTGCGCATCCATGTTTAAGGAATATCCGCACATTTTCCGCGGTGATCCGGAATGGGAGCCAAAAGCGAAAGCGTTGGCTGCAAAAACGTATGAACTAACACAATTTCTTGTTGACGTGCTGAAGGTCGAAGATGTTGGCGCCAAGCTCGAAGGACGCGCCACTTACCATACGTCATGCCATATGACAAGGCTGCTTGGCGTGAAAGAAGCGCCTTTCCGGCTATTAAAAAACGTAAAAGGGCTGGAACTTGTTCCATTGCCGAATGCCCATCAATGCTGCGGATTTGGCGGAACCTTTTCCGTAAAAATGGGGCCAATTTCCGAACAGATGGTGGACGAAAAAATTGAACATATTGAAGAGACACAAGCCGATTATCTGATCGGAGCCGATTGCGGATGTTTAATGAATATCGGCGGACGCATCAAGCGGCAAGGAAAGCCGATTAAAATCATGCACATTGCCGAAGTGTTAAACAGCCGTTAAAAGGAGGGATTCGCATATGCCAATGAAAATAGGAAATCAACCGTTCTGGGAGCGAGTAGAGACAAACCTGCATAACCAATTTATGCGCGGTGCGGTAGCCGGCATGCAGGACCGCGGGTACGAAAGACGGATCGGGGTTACGAAAGAGCTTGGCAACTGGGAAGAATGGCGCTCTCTCGGCGAGGAAATTCGCCAGCATACCCTAGAAAATTTGGACTATTATTTAATGCAATTGAGTGAAAACGTTGCCAAACGGGGAGGCCACGTCTTTTTCGCAAAAACGGCGGAAGAAGCGAATAATTACATCCGCAATGTGGCCATGCAAAAAAAGGCGAAAAAAATCGTGAAATCGAAATCGATGGTAACGGAGGAAATTAACTTAAACCCTGTGTTAGAAGCAATCGGCTGTGAAGTGATTGAAACAGACCTTGGCGAGTACATTTTGCAAATTGATGACCATGATCCTCCTTCGCACATCGTTGGTCCTGCCCTTCATAAAAATAAAGAGCAAATTCGCGACGTTTTCCGCCGCAAACTTGGCTATCAAAAATCGGAAAAACCGGAGGAGCTGGCGCTTCATGCACGGAAAATGCTGCGTCACGAATACCTCACGGCCGATATCGGCATTACCGGCTGCAATTTTGCTATTGCGGAATCCGGATCGATTACGCTGGTGACGAATGAAGGAAATGCGGATTTAGTGACGTCGCTGCCAAAGACACAAATTACCGTCATGGGAATGGAGCGCATCGTGCCAACATTTGAGGAAATGGAAGTGCTTGTCAGCATGTTGACGCGCAGCGCGGTCGGGCAAAAATTAACGAGCTATATTACCGTATTAACCGGCCCGCGCGATGAAGGAGATGCCGACGGCCCGGAAGAATTTCATCTTGTGATTGTCGATAATGGCCGATCCACCATCCTTGGCACAGAATTTCAGCCCGTATTGCAATGTATCCGCTGCGCAGCTTGTGTCAACGTCTGCCCAGTGTACCGCCACATTGGCGGACATTCCTACGGCTCGATTTATTCCGGACCGATCGGCGCTGTCCTGTCGCCGTTGCTAGGCGGATATGACGATTATAAGGAACTGCCGTACGCCTCCTCCCTTTGCGCAGCCTGTACGGAAGTTTGTCCGGTTAAAATTCCGCTTCATGAATTGTTGCTAAAGCACCGCCAAGTCATTGTCGAGCGGGAAGGAAAAGCGCCGGTGGCGGAAAAGCTGGCCATGAAAGCGTTTCGGTTAGGAACCTCTTCACCTTTTCTCTATCAATTCGGCTCGAAAGTCGCATCAAACGCCTTGGCGCCATTTACAAACGATGACCGCATTTCTAAAGGCCCCGGCCCGCTGAAGGCGTGGACGGAAAGCCGTGAATTCCCAGCGCCGAATAAAGAACGATTCCGTGACTGGTTCCGCAAACATCAAAAAGGAGGCGACAAGCGATGAAGACCGGAACGATTCATAACCGCGACGCTTTTTTACAAGCGATTGCCGACCGGCTCGGGCGGCAGCGCCGTGTATCAGGAGTATCTCGCCCGCACTGGAAGTATCAGCCGCAATGGAAAGTATTTGAAGGCTACAGCCAAGACGATTTATTGGCCGTGTTAAAAGCGCAATGCGCACTCATTCACACACAATACGTAGAAACGACATGCGACACGCTAGCGGAAACGGTAAAGCAGGTCGTTGCCCAATACGGGGGCGGCCCGGTTGTCACGTGGGACGATCCGCGCTTTGGCGAATACGGATTAACCGGCTTGCTGCGCCGCGAGTGGCCAAACGAAAACGTGGAGGTTCACATTTGGAACGCTGCGCTAGGCAGAAAAAATATCGATTTTGCCGAAAAAGCGAACGTCGGCATTACGTTTAGCGATATGACGCTGGCCGAATCAGGGACAGTCGTGCTGTTCAGCGGAAATGGAAAAGGGCGCACCGTCAGCTTTTTGCCAAAAACATATATCTCGATCATCGCTAAAAGCACCATTGTGCCGCGCATGACCCAAGCCGCTGCTTATATCCATGAACAGATCGAAAAAGGGCATCTTGTCCCTTCGTGCGTCAACTTTATTACCGGCCCAAGCAACTCGGCCGATATTGAGATGAATTTAGTCGTCGGGGTTCACGGTCCGATGAAAGCGACTTATGTGGTCGTTACCGATCGTTAATATCTTATATCTTAAAATGAAAACGGGCATGTCCCAAAATGGACACGCCCGTTTTTAGTACCCTTTTTCGATATCTACCCGGTTGAAAAGCGGCTGATTGTTTTCCATTCGCCACAGCGTTTGCAAAAAGCAGTCCACCGCTTCTTCCGCCGATGTCAGCGCAGCGATATGCGGCGTAATGATGACGTTTGGATGCAGCCATAACGGTGATGTCGGCGGCAACGGTTCCTCTTCAACCACGTCTAAAACAGCAAGACGAACATGACGGGTTTCCAATGCGCTCCATAGCGCCGTTTCATCGACCGTCGCTCCTCTGCCAACATTAATGAAGCAAGCATTATTTAAAAGAGAAAAAAACCTTTCATCAAACAGATGATACGTTTGTTTTGTCAGCGGAAGTGCGGCAATAATCCAATCTGCTTTTGGCAGCACCTCTTCCGCCTGTTCCGTGGAACACACCTCGGAAAAATACGGTTTTTTCTGCCCGCTTAGTGAAACACCGATCGGTGCAACGCCAAACAGGCGCAGGTGGCGGGCAATCTGCTGTCCGATCTCGCCCGTTCCATAAATAACGACACGCTGCGTCCGCAGCAGCGTTGGTGCGACCGTCTTCCATTGCCGCTGGGATTGGTACCATCCATATACATCATGGCATTGTAAATCCCGCAGCATATAGCTAAGGCAATATTCGCTAATTTGTTCGCCAAACGAGCCGATCGTCCGCGTCAGTACCACATCTTCTTTCCACTCCCGGTTCCATAAAAACGCATCGACCCCGGCGCCAAGTGAGTGAACCCAGCGAATGTCGCCAAATTCAAAGGAAGGAACCGGACGAAAACCGACATACACATCCGCCCAAAAAAAATCATCGCGGCAAACCGCTTCTTCCGCAACAAAACGGAAGTTTTTATCCGGTCTCTTTTGTTGCAATAATGGCGCCATCTCCGCATACAGCCTTCCGGTCACCAAAATATTGTCGATCTTCATTGTGGTTCTTCTTCCCCCCATCCGCGGACAGAGAAAGGACTATTTTCCTCCCTTAGACAATCGTTCCTTCCTTGCTTTCCGCTTTTTTATTGGTCGCATATCCGACAGCTAATACGAAAATGGTTAATCCTACGGTAATCGCGTAAGTGAGCGGTCCTTTCTGAAGATGAAGAAGACGCATAAATCCTTCATCTTCCATCACCATTTTTCCACCTGTCCATGCTAAAATTCCTGATCCGACATAAGCGATCCAGCGATGTTTTTCCATCACCTTCATAATGGCTTTTGAACCGAAAATCATAATGGGAATGCTGATGGCCACACCGAAGGCGATCATGCCGACATGTCCTTCTGACGCCCCCGCCACCGCTACAACATTATCCAAACTCATTACCGCATCGGCGGCGATAATCGTCATAATCGCTTTCAACAAGCGGTCTGATGACTGAACATGCGCTTCTTCCTCCCGTTCAACCAGCACTTTATAGGCAATCCACAGAAGCAATAGTCCGCCTGCTAAATGAACGAACGGCATTTCTAGCAAAAAGACAATGACAGTGGCAAATAAAATACGCAAGAGAACTGCGCCGCCTGTCCCCCAGAAAATCGCCTTGTTTTGCTGATGCTTTGGCAGCTTGCGAGTTGCCATCGCAATGACCACGGCATTGTCACCGGATAAAATAATATCAATCGCAATGATTTTCAATAATGCCAACAGCGCTTCTGAAGAAATAGTCAAACAAATGCACCTCTTCTCCTCTTTTAATGCTGCTTGTCCTCTCATAATCAAATAGTTTGTTCTTCTTCATCTTATCGTAAATATTTTCGGTCATCAACTTTGGCAAGACTGGTTTTTCGCAGCCGCATAAAAAAGAGCAAGGGCCGATGCGCCTGGCTGCTTGCTCGATCATTAGCGTTGAGGAAACTATTATTCTCGCCTGCCTCTCTTCCTCTTTCCTCTCTATTTTTTCTATTTCCATTTGCCATTCCTGTTCTTTACGAATACTGATTTTCCTTTTGCCAAAACGTCTCATCCATCTGCTTTAGCCATTGCGCGATAGCTTCGATGTCACCGGAAAATACACGGTCATGGGTAATCGATGGTACGATGTTGCGCGCTTCTTCGTAAAGCTGCCGCGTTTTTGCCGCCATTTTTTCTACGCCGCGGTACTCGACCGCCTGCAATGCGCAAATCAATTCAATGGCTAGCACCCGTCTTGCATTTTGCACAATCGCATAAGCGTGGCGCGCTGCAATCGTCCCCATACTGACATGATCTTCTTGGTTGGCCGACGATGGAATCGAATCGACGCTGGCCGGATGAGCGAGCGTTTTGTTTTCCGAGACGAGCGATGCCGCTACATACTGCATAATCATCGCGCCCGACTGCAGACCGGGCTGTGGGCTTAAAAACGGCGGTAGATCATTTAGCTGCGGGTTGACAAGACGCTCAATGCGCCGTTCCGATATGTTGGCCAGTTCCGCTACGGCAATTTTCATAAAATCCATCGCCAAAGCAATTGGCTGTCCATGAAAGTTTCCACCCGAAATAACAGCGGAGCCATCGTCAAAAATAAGCGGATTATCGGTGGCCGCGTTGATCTCGATTTCCAGTTTTTCTTTAACGTACTCGAGCGCCTGCCACGATGCCCCATGCACTTGTGGAATGCAGCGGAGCGAATACGCATCCTGCACGCGCAATTCCCCTTGTTTCGTCACCAGCTGGCTGCCGGCCAAATAACCTCGGATACGCATAGCGACGTCGATTTGCTGCGAAAATCCACGGGCAACATGAATCCGTTCATCCAATGCATCAATAATGCCGCGCAGCCCTTCCATCGTCATCGCAGCAATCAGCTCGCTTTCATACGCCAGCTTCTCCGCTTCGATATAAGCCACCACTCCCATGGCCGTCATCGCCTGTGTTCCGTTAATCAACGCCAGCCCTTCTTTTGCTTTTAGCACAATTGGCGCAATTCCTTCTTTCGCCATCGCTTCAAACGCCGTCATTCGCCTGCCGTGATAAAACACTTCTCCCTCCCCTGCTAACACAAGAGCTAAATGGGCAAGCGGCGCCAAGTCTCCGCTGGCCCCGAGCGAACCTTGCTGCGGAATGACGGGATGAATGCGCGCGTTAAGCAAATCGAGCAGCCGTTCAATCACGATTGGCCGAACTCCCGAGTACCCTTTTAATAACGCATTCGCCCGCAACAAAAGCATCGCTCGCGACACCTCTTCCGGAAACGGCTCACCGACTCCGCATGCGTGCGAATGAATTAAATTGACTTGCAGCTGTTCGACGTCGTTGGCGTCAATCAGCACATCGCTAAACTTGCCAAACCCGGTATTAATGCCATAAACGATTTGCTGTTTTGCGACAATGTCTTCGACTGCTTTCCGGCTCTTTTCCACCGCCTTCATTCTTTCTTCTGAGGCAATGACGAGTTCGTTATGATAAAGAACTCTCTTCACTTCTTCGATCGTCAATGTGTTTCCCGTTAATACGACCATTTTATCTCCGCTCCTTTTTTCGTAAAAATCAAAAAGGAGGCTGCCGCTGTGAATTTGAACGACACAGCATTCAGCCTCCTACTAAACTCATCGCTATAGGCTTTATATATGATTGATTCCTAATCCGACCGTCTCGTGCTCCAACCCGCGAATCGGCGCGCCGATCGTCCCGTATAAAGCAACAGCAATCCATTCTCCTTCCGCCGCATTTTCATACGGCGTCCCTCTGACAACAGCGAAACGAAGGCCGACCGTTCTCATTAAATCTCCTAGCTCCACTTGCCCCCTCGTTACTCCTTGCACTGCCTCGACAACCGCATGATAGAGCGCGTGCATTTCCCGATACAGCTCACCGTCAACAACATGGGTGCGCTTTGCCGCTGTTTCAATCGCAGCGACAATTTTTTGCAGCTCCATCGAGCCGACTTTTCCTTTACAATAACGCCATGATAAATAATCTAAATGCCTTGTGATCTCCAGTTCTTCTTCTCCGTCGAACATCGCCAGCAATATGGCGTTCCGTCCGATCCGCGCTTTTGCTTCTTTTAGCATGTGGTCATGCACCTTTTTTGTTTTAATTTTCTAAAAATATTGTATCGTTTATTTTCTCGTTTTGTCAATTTATTTTTACCATATTTTAACAAGTTGATGTGTTAGCAAATTATTAGAATAAAGGAAATAAAATATTTACATTTATTTCAAAAAGTGATATCATTTTAATATAAATTAGATATTAAAGAGGGGCGAAGTAAATGAAAGAAACAAAAACATGGTATATGAATGGATTTATCGGGATTGTATGCATCGCCGCCCTCGCTGCCGCAGCGTTGCTAAGCGTATTGCATGAACAAATCGTTGTTGCCGCTCTACTCCTTGTCGTCGCGGCCGTTTTCGCTACCGGCGTTACGATCGTGCAGCCAAATCAGGCAAAGGTAGTCATTTTCTTTGGCCGCTATTTAGGGACGATTCGCGACAGCGGGTTATTTCTCACCGTCCCGCTCACCATCCGTCAAAACGTTTCCATGCGCGTGCGCAACTTTACGAGCAGCAAGCTGAAAGTGAACGATGTACAAGGAAACCCAATCGAAATTGCCGCCGTGATTGTATTCCGCGTCATTGATTCTGCCAAAGCGGTGTTTGACGTCGATCATTACGAAGAGTTTGTCGAGATTCAAAGCGAGGCGGCAATTCGTCATGTAGCGACGAAATACCCGTACGATACATTCGGCGATGAAGATGAAATTACACTGCGCGGAAACGCCGATGTCATTTCCGATGTGCTCGCTGCCGAACTGCAGGAGCGGCTGCGAGTGGCGGGAGTGGAAGTGATGGAAGCACGCCTTACCCATCTTGCCTACTCTCCGGAAATCGCCAGCGCCATGCTTCAGCGCCAACAAGCGGCCGCTATTTTAGCAGCGCGAAAAAAAATCGTCGAAGGCGCGGTCTCCATGGCGCAAATGGCGATCGAGCAGCTTGACAAAGAGGGAATTTTGGAGTTAGATGATGAACGAAAAGCCAATATGGTCAACAACTTAATGGTTGCCATTGTTTCGGAACGGGCGACCCAGCCGGTCATTAACACTGGCAGTCTATATTAACGGTTGTGGAGTGCTATGGCAAAAAAGAAAAATTTCCCTCTTCGCATTGACCCAGCTCTGTATGAAGTCATTGAACAGTGGGCGCAAGACGAGTTCCGCAGCGTCAACGCCCATATTGAATTTTTGTTGCGTGAAGCCGCCAAACAAGCGGGACGGTTAAATAAGCGGAAAAGAAAAAATGATCCAGATGTGGAAAGAAGCTAGCGTTTCGAGATGATGAAACGCTAGCTTCTTTATTTTTCAGTCATCGCTATTTTCCAAAAGAATACAATGATAACAGAGCCTATTTCTCCGGTGAAATTTAGAAGCAAAATAATTTCCTCCTTAATGATCATACACTCAGTTCAATTGCAATCTACTTATTGATTTTCTCTATATGTGAACTAACGTCGTCATACTAAACAACCGCTTTACCACATAAAACGGACGGACGGGAAAATTTTTTATTTTTTAGTGAAAGCGGCAGACGTTTTGGCGGGTTTTGCGGCGAAATTCCGTCGAAGTTAAAAAGTTTGCTTGATGCCGCACCGCTTTTCCAGGGCAAAAACGGCATGCACACCATCCGGCATCCGATTTTACATCAAACATTAATGGCCAAAGCCGCACCTCGTGATTTTCGGCGCAACTCGGATGCAAAACCGCTCGTTTCTTTTTTCGATTTACTGCTTCTTGACGGCAACGAAGGAGCACGAAAACTCCTCCGCAACCAAAGCAGATGGAAAGGCATCACGCAAGAAAGCACCACAGAAAAGATATTTTTCGATATCGATACAAAAGAGGACTATCTACATGCCATCAAACAAAGCGAAAAAAGGAGGGATTCGATGGCTATCGGTAAAAGCGTCATCCGCAAAGAAGCATGGGACAAAGTGACCGGAAGAGCCAAATACACGAACGATTTCAAAGAAAAAGGCATGCTCCACGCCAAACTCGTTACCAGTCCGTACGCCCATGCGCGCATTCACGCGATCGATACCGAAAAAGCGCGCTCCCTTCCCGGTGTGCGCGCGATCATCACCGGCGAAGGGCTGCCGCTGACAGGAGAAGACTTGCGCGACCGTCCTCCCATCGCCTTTGATAAAGTGCGCTATCATGGCGAAGTCGTTGCCCTCGTCGTCGCCGATACACTTGTGCATGCAGAAAAAGCGGCCAACCTTGTTCATGTCGTCTATGAACCTCTTCCTGCCGTCGGCAAGCCAAGCGAAGCGCTAAAAAAAGGGGCCCCCCTTATCCATGAACAGCTAGAAAGCTACCAAAAGAACGAGCATACCTATCCCGAACCGAACACAAACATCGCCCATCGCACCAAAATCCGCAAAGGCAATATAGAACAAGGCTGGGCGGAAAGCGACGTCGTTGTGGAAACGAGCGTGGCCTTTTCCCCTTCCGACCACGTGGCAATGGAAACGAGATGCGCCACTGCGGAAATCCTTCCAGATGGCCATATTATCATTTCCGCTTCCTCCCAGTCCCCATTTATGATTAAACGGCTCATCAGCACCTATTTTGGAGAGGATGTTGGCAACATTATCGTCCATACTCCGCTTGTCGGCGGAGCGTACGGCGGAAAAGCGCCTGTGCAGCTCGAGCTTCTCGCCTATCTGGCATCGAAAGCGGTGGGGGGAAGAAAGGTCAGCGTCTGGAATACAAGAGAAGAAGATATGATCACCTCTCCGGTCCATATCGGTCTGGAAGCCACCGTCAAGCTTGGCGCCACAAAAGACGGCTATATCAAAGCGGCGGAAATCCTGTTTTTATTTGACGGCGGCGCCTATTCCGATAAAGCGATCGATGTCAGCCGCGCCGCCGCCGTTGACTGCACCGGACCGTACCATATCGAAAACGTTTGGTGTGATTCGTTATGCGTCTATACGAATCATCCATATGCCACCCCATTCCGCGGCTTTGGCCATAGCGAGCAAGCATTCGCCATCGAACGGGCCATGGACTTGCTTGCCGAAAAGTTAGGCATGGACAAATGGGAATTGCGGCGCAAAAACGCGATTCGCCCCGGCCATACTACCCCAACGCAAGTGCTGTTAAACCGCAGCAACGTCGGCAATTTGCCAGCTTGCCTCGATCGTTTACGCGAGCTAATGGAATGGGACGAATGGCAACGCATCGAAATCGATGCTTATACCGTACGGGCAAAAGGCATCAGCTGCGCGTGGAAGACGTCCACGATTGACCCCGATGCCAGCTCCGGCGTCATTTTAACATTTAATCCTGATGGAAGCGTCAATGTCATCTCTGGAGTGGTTGAAATCGGAACCGGAACGAAAACGATCCTTGCCCAAATCGTTGCCGAGAAATTAAAAATGGACGTTAACGATGTCTACGTCAAAATGGACATCGATACGCAAACGACCCCCGAACATTGGAAAACGGTCGGAAGCCGAGGCACCTTTATGTCGGGCAGGGCGGCGCTCGCAGCGGCAGACGATGCCATCCGCCAGTTAAAAGCGATCGCGTCTTGCGTGCTCCGTGCATCGGTGGAAGATTTAGAAGTTGGCTACGGAAAAGTATTTTTGCGCGATGATCCTAGCATCTATGTTCCGGTTAAAGACATCGCCTACGGCTACAAATATCCAAACGGCAATGCGATCGGCGGGCAAATCATCGGACGGGGAAACTATATTTTGCGCCACATGACCCCGCTCGACAAAGAAACGGGCGCGGGCAAACCGGGACCGGAATGGACGGTCGGCGCGGAAGGAGTGGAAATTGAATTCAACCGCCGCGACTACACGTATAAAATCCTCAAAGCGTTCGCTGTCATTGATATCGGCAAAGTTCTCAACCCGAAAGCCGCACTTGGGCAGGCGATGGGAGCAATGAGCATGGGACTGAGTTTTGCGAGCCGTGAAACGTTTTTATTCGATCGCTACGAACGTGTGCTAAACCCACAATTGCGCACTTATCGGCCCATTCGCTTCGGCGAACATCCGGAATATATTGTGGAGTTTATCGAAACGCCGCAAATCGATGCGCCATACGGGGCGCGCGGCGCCGGCGAACACGGGCTGATCGGCATGCCGGCTGCATTGGCAAACGCTTTGTCGCTCGCCGCCGAAGTGCCGCTCAATGAACTGCCGCTGATCCCTGAGCTGATTTGGCGGAAAAAGAAAGGTGACAGCCATGATTCCATTTGAGATTACTTATCATCGCCCTCGCTCCATTGAAGAAGCGGTGCATCTGTTTGACACCTTGCAGCAGCAAGGCAAAAAACCGCTCTATTATGGGGGCGGAACGGAAATTATTACGCTCTCCCGCCTCCATCTTGTTGCTGCCGACGCGGTCATTGACATTAAACATATTCCCGAATGCCGTACGCTGGAATTCAATCCGCACGAACTCGTGCTCGGGTCGGCATTGCCGCTGACCACATTAGAAGAGGCCAATCCATTTCCGCTCTTGACGAAAGCGGCGCGCGAAGTCGCCGACCGAACGGCGCGCAACCAAATCACCCTTGGCGGCAATATTTGCGGGCAAATTTTTTATCGCGAAACGGTATTGCCGCTTCTGCTTTCTGACAGTCAAGCAGTCATTGCCGGGAAAGACGGTGTAAAACAGTGCAGCATTCATGACGTCTTTTTACAGCACATTCGGTTAAAACCCGGACAATTTCTCGTACAAATGAAAGTCGACCGCTCCTGCGCATCGCTGCCCCATTTCCATCGCAAGCGCCGCAAACAAGGTAAAGTCGGATACCCGCTTGTCACTGCCGCCGCCATCAAAAAAGACGGGCAAATCCGTGTGGCATTAAGCGGCGTATGCCCATTTCCATTCCGTTCGAAAGAGATGGAAGAGCGGTTAAATGCACGCCATCTCCCCTTACATGACCGCATTGAGGGAGCGATCCGAGCTCTGCCGCGTCCAATTTTAGACGATATTGAGGGATCGGCAGCGTACCGTCTGTTTGTTCTCAAACAAATGCTTTTCGATATGATCGACGAGCTGGGAGGGGAGTAAGCAAATGGAATCCTCAACCAAATGTGAAATGCAGTTGCTAGTGAATGGGGAAACAAAATCTGTCGTCGCTCGCCAAGGAGATACATTGCTATTTGTTCTCCGTAACGAACTTGGTCTCACTGGGGCAAAACCTGGCTGTTTAAACGGCGATTGCGGCGCCTGCACCGTGTTGGTCGACGGAACGCCAATCAAATCGTGCATGATGCTTGCCATCGAAACGGTCGGAAAGGAGATTACTACGATCGAAGGACTTCATAACACGCCGATTCAGCGGGCGTTTGTCGAACATTTTGCCTTCCAGTGCGGCTACTGCACCCCCGGCTTTATTATGAATGCTTACGCCTTGACGGAAACAAAACCTGACGCCGATGACGCCACCATTCAAGAATGGCTCGAATCCAACATTTGCCGCTGTACGAGCTATCAGGAAATCGAAGCGGCGGTAAAAGAGGTGTTAAAGCAAAAGCGGAAAACCGAATAGTTTGCCTTTAAAAGCGGCTATCCCTCTTCAACAATAAAGGGATAGTCGCTTTTTTGCGTCCGTTGCAATATCGTTGCTCTTTTTTTACTATATTTTTCTAAATACAGTCTATTGCTTATTGACGAAATCTAACGTTAACGTTAATGTTATATTTATAGCGGCAACCTTTATGCATAAGTAAACGGAGTGTGAGGAACGAGGATGCAGCGATTCAAAATTGACGACGTCGCCAAAGAAACAGGATTAACAAAACGGACGATCCGCTACTATGAAGAAATCGGCCTCATTAAGCCCCCCGAACGCAGCGAAAAAGGGACGCGTCTTTATACTAAAGAAGATGTTGAACAATTAAAAAAAGTGATTGCTGCCCGCGAGGTACTAGGATTTTCGCTGCAAGAACTGCACCATTTTTTGACATTGAAAAAGGCGATCGAGTCTCATCATTTCGAGTATCGCAACGCTGTAGATCAAGACGAAAAAAAACAAGAACTGCAAAATATTGTTTCTATCCTTCGGAAACAAATTGACATGCTTGAGCAAAAGATGAAAAAAATGCTCGAACTAAAAAATGAGCTAGAACATCTCGAACAGCGAGTTCAAACGATTTTGCAGGAAGAGGAGAGGAGAGGATAAATCATGGAGGAAAGAAGACAAACACGCGCCCGCTGGATTACTGTGTTTGCGACATTTTTAGCATTTATGGGAATCGGCATTGTCGACCCGATTCTACCGGTCATTGCCAAAAGCATTGGAGCAACTCATTGGCAAGTAGAAATGCTATTTACCGCATATATTTTTACGATGGCAATCATGATGATTCCATCTGGAATGATGGTTAGCCGTATAGGAGACAAACGGATGATGGCAATCGGGCTTAGTATCGTTACTGTTGTTTCCTTATTGTGCGGCTTATCCAATACGATTCCGCAATTATCCATTTTCCGAGCTGGATGGGGGCTTGGAAACTCCATGTTTTTTGCTACCGCGATGACGTTATTGATTGCCTTAACCCCGCAAGCAAACACTGCCGTAGGCCTTTACGAAGCAGCCATCGGCCTTGGGATGGCAGGCGGGCCGCTTGTCGGCGGTCTTCTCGGTCAGCACTCATGGCGATACCCATTTATCGGAACGAGTATTTTCATTTTTATCGCACTTCTTCTGGTCGTCTTTTTTGTCTATGATCCGAATAAAGGAAAACCGAGAAAAGCAGTCGGCATGAAAGAAATGCAGCATTTATTAACGTTCCCGCCTTTTCTTAAAGGCGCAATCGGCGCGATGCTATATTATTATGGCTTTTTCGTTGTTCTTGCCTATTCGCCATTAATTATCGGGCTTTCTGCCATTCAAATTGGTTTTGTCTTTTTTGGATGGGGGCTTTGCCTTGCGTATGGATCAGCGATTTTGTCGCATCGCTTGGAAAAAACGTATACAACAAAACAAATTTTGCCATATAGTTTGTTGGTTTTTGCGGTGTTTTTGCTGCTATTGTTTATCACTAAAAACACATGGTTATTGATCGCTTTCATTATTTTATCCGGTCTTGTTTCCGGTTTAAACAATGCTTTATTTACAAGCTATGTCATGGAGGCATCTCCGTATGAACGCGGCATTACTTCCGGAATGTACAACTTCGTTCGCTGGATGGGTGCCGCTATCGCCCCGGTGTTATCGGGGATTATCGGTCATTCGGTTTCCGACAAAGCGCCATTTATGGTCGCAATGGTTTTATCCTTTATTGCCTTTGCCTTTTTAATTATCCGAAAACAACAACCTTCTCTGACGCAAACAAATTAAGACTGATTTTAGGTGGAGACTTTCCACCTAAAACCAGCCTTCTATTCATTCTTTTACATATCGTTTTTCTTTAATCACTACCCCCCGCTTTTCCATTTCCTTGATGTAAATGTCTCCTGGAACGATTTGCTCCGGCGGATAAACCCCCCGTTTTTGAATGACTCCGCTTCCGATCATTTGCGCGACGACCGAGATCGTATTGGCAGTAGTCCGTGCCATCGCTGTCACGTTGTTTTTGCGGTCTTTAAACGTTACCGTTTCATATTCCAAAATTGTCTCTTTGCCGTTTTTGACTCCGCCGACAATGACCCGCAATAGCACGACATCCTCTTTATCTTTTAAATCCAAGAGCGGCAATAAAACCGCTAAAAGCACGTCGCGCGGTTTCACTTTTTGTCCTTTTACTTCCACCTCGTAGTCGTCTCTTGTCAAATTCAAGTCGACGAGCAGTTTAAATTTTTCTGCGTGCCCAGGGTAGCGGATCGTTTTATATTCCAAGCATTCCAATTGCGGATAAGAATGGGACAGCGTCGAAGTCCCTCCTGATGTATGAAAAGCTTCCAGCGGGCCAAATTGATCAAAATAAATCGTTTCCACTTCCGATAACGACGGGATTTCTTGCTTTTTCCCATCGCGAATAATGAGAGATGGATCGGTATAATGATCAAGCAGCCCTTCTAGTGAAAATACATGGTTGTATTCGAGCGGCGGCTCCGGGCGTACAGGAATTCCGCCAACATATAGTTTGATCAATTTTAACTCGTCTAATTTGCTCGCACCGTACCCTGACAAAATATTGATCATTCCCGGCGCGACTCCTAAATCCGGAATGATCGTAACACCAGCTTGTTTGGCTTTTTCATTTAATTGTAATACTCTGTCGGTAATATGATCGATATGCCCCCCTAAATCAACGGAATGCACGCCAACTTCGATCGCCGTTTTCGCTACGATTTCATTAAAACGATAAAATAACGCGTTAATGACAACATCGTGCTCACGCATCAGCGCCGCCAACTCTTTTTCATTCGCCGCATCAACTTGCTTTGCTTCTATTTTGCTAGAATACAATTGTTGACAAGCTTTCTCCGCCTTTTTACGATCGACATCGGCTAAAGTTACGGCGGAAACGCTCTCGCTTTGCACTAAATCACGCGCCGCCTCTTTTCCCATCAGTCCGGCCCCAAGCACTAACGCTTTCATGGCATGCCCCTCCTTATTCTTTCGCTGATGAATTCGATTATTCGTCAATATCGATTTGCGCCCGTTGCAATTTGCCGCTGAAATCAATATAAACGCTTTTCCATTCGGTAAACACATCAAGCGCCGCAACGCCAGAGTCGCGATGGCCGTTTCCCGTTCCTTTCGTGCCGCCAAACGGCAGATGAATTTCCGCCCCCGTCGTACCGGCATTGACATAGACAATACCTGTATCTAAATCGCGCATCGCTTGAAACACTTTGTTCACGTCTCTTGTAAAAATAGAACTCGATAATCCATAATCAACGCTGTTGTTGACAGCGATTGCTTCTTCTAAACTGCTTACCGAAATAATCGAGACAACCGGGCCGAAAATTTCTTCGCGCGCAATGCGCATCGTTGGTTGAACATCCGTAAAGAGAGTAGGAGCATAATAATAGCCTTTTTGATACTCTCTATCCCGCAAAATATATCCCCCGGTTAATAGCTTTGCCCCTTCTTCCTTGCCGATTCGCACATAACGGTCAATTTTTTGCAGCGCCTCGTCGCTAATGACCGGGCCGACTTTGACGTTTTCGTCCAATCCGTTTCCAATCGTTAATGTCTTCATTGCTTCTAGCAATCTATTTTCTAATTCTTCCTTCACCTCTTCATGAACAATGACACGGCTGCATGCCGTACATCTTTGTCCTGACGTACCAAATGCGCTCCACAAAATGCCTTCTACCGCTAACGATAAATCGGCGTCATCCATGACAATGACAGCATTTTTTCCGCCCATTTCCAGCGACACTTTTTTCAAGTGGCGGCCGCACTTTTCGGCAATAATCCGCCCGACTTCGTTTGACCCGGTAAAGGAAATCACTTGCACGTCCGGATGCTCTACCAACGCATTTCCTGTCGTTGGGCCGTCACCGTGAACAACGTTGAACACCCCTTTTGGCAATCCTGCTTCTTCGAATATTTTCGCCAGCTCCTGCGCCATAAATGGTGTTTCCAACGCTGGCTTCCATACGACCGCATTGCCGGCAACAATAGCCGGAAACGATTTCCACGTTGCGATCGCAATTGGAAAATTCCACGGAGTGATGATGCCGACAACTCCAACTGGCACGCGAACGCTCATCGCAAATTTATCTTTTAATTCCGAAGGAGTCGTGTCGCCGAATAACCGTCTTCCTTCGCCAGCCATATAAAACGCCATGTCAATTCCTTCTTGCACTTCCCCGCGCGCTTCCTCGAGCACTTTTCCCATTTCCTTCGTTAATAGTCTAGCAAGCTGTTCTTTTCTCTCTTTTAATAAATAGCCGACTTTATATAACACTTCCGCCCGTTTTGGCGCCGGTACGAGCGCCCACTCTTTTTGCGCGGCTTTCGCCGCTTTTACCGCTTCATCGACATCCGCTTCGATCGAAACCGTTACTTCTCCAATCGTTTCGCCGTTTGCCGGATTGATCACCGGAGCAAATTGTTTGCTAATCGACGCTTTCCATTCCCCATTAATAAAATTCAATACTTTCACAAGCCAGATTCCTCCTTAATCATTTATTTTTCTATTAAGAAATTTATGCATTTACTATCATGGCTATTATGCAAATGTTTACCGAGAGTTCGACCGCTTTCGCAGCTCGTCGATCGTCGCGGTCACGGAAATTTGGTTTGGATCTGTCATGACTTCGATCACCGTTGGTTTTGTTTCGTTAAAGGACTGAATAAGCGCTCTAGTAAATTGGTCTTCTGTTTCTACGCGAATGCCGTTGGCGTTTAAACATTTCGCCAATTCGGCAAACGAAACATGCCCTAAGTCCGTCCCGATGACCCGTTCTGGAAAGTGAAGCTCTTGATGCATGCGGATGGTTCCATACATGCTATTATTAAAGACGATACTAATAATCGGAATATGATATCTAGAAGCGGTTTCTAGCTCTTGCATCGTCATCATAAAACCGCCGTCTCCTGATAGAGAAACGACGACTCGCTCCGGAAAAGCAAGCTTAGCGCCAATCGCCGCCGGCATGCCGTATCCCATCGCGCCGGAAGTAGGACCGATATACATCTGTGTTTCGGTAAATTGGAAAAAGACATGAAGCCAGCCGGCGAAATTGCCAGCATCATTCGTAATGATCGCATCGTTTGGCAAATGTTGTTGCAAGCTGGCGATGATCGCTTCATTAAAGTTCCGTTTTTCCGCCGGAAGCGCCGATGCTTGCTCATATTGTTTCCGTCTCGCTGCCGCCCAATCGCCCCAAGATGGCTCTACAGCAGTTTCCAGCAGTTTGGCAAGCGCCTCTTTGCAATCTGCTACAATCGCTGCAGCCGGCGGGTATACTTTTCCTAACACATCGCTGTCGATATCGATATGAATCAGCGTCTGATCCGGCGAAAGCAAACGATAATCTTGTGTCGTCACTTCCGATAATCGCGTCCCAAGGGCGATCACGACATCGGCCTGTTGTACCGTTTCGGTGATCGATTTGGGCGTTCCTAATCCAAGATGGCCGGCATAAAGCGGATGGTCGTTTGGAAACACGTCATGCCGCCGGAAAGCAGCCATCACAGGAATGGAGTATTTTTCAGCAAATAACCGCAATAGCTGTTCTGCCTTCGCTAGCTTGACTCCTCCACCGGCAATGACAACTGGCCGCTTCGCCCTTTGCAATATTTCCTGCACGCTCCGCACATCCTCTGCGCTTGGAGCAGGTCTCGGTATATCTATATCCGAAATTACCGCTTTTCCAATATCTTGAAGAAATATATCTTCCGGAAGCGAGATGACGACAGGTCCTGGCCTGCCCGTTTGGGCGATGCGAAACGCCCGCTGCACCAGCTCCGGTATTCGTTCCGCCTCGCGAATTTCCACGGTCCATTTCGCAATCGGCTGGAAAAACTGGTCTAAATCGACTTCCTGAAATCCTTCCCTGCCGCGGAAATGGCGGTGTACCTGTCCTAACAATATGACCATCGGCGTGGAATCCTGTTTTGCTGTATGGACACCGATTGCCAAGTTAGCGCCTCCGACTCCCCGCGTCGCCAGAACAACACCCGGTTTTCCCGACGCTTTTGCATAGCCTTCCGCCATAAAGGAAGCGCCGCCTTCATGGCGGGCCGAAATCAGTTGAAGTGAAGGTTCATCAAAAATGGCATCCATCAGCGGCAAATAGCTTTCTCCCGGCACGCAAAATATGTGAGAGATGCCCTCCCGTTTCAGACAATGAACGATCGCTTTGGCCGCTGTGATGTTGCGGATCGTCTGTTTCATCGTTTCTACGCCTCCCAATTGACTTGTTTCAACCGCTCAACCGCCTGCCGCAGCCGCTCTATCGGCGCAGATAAGGATAATCGGACATATCCTTCCCCCGACGGCCCAAACGCTGTTCCTGGAGTGACAATCACGCCCGCTTCTTCGAGCAGCTTCGCGGCAAATTGCGCGGATGAATATTCTTTGAAAATAGGAATCCATAGAAAAAATGTTGCTTTCGGACGCTGCACTTTCATTCCCAATGCCTGCAGCGCTTCGACCATCATATTCATTCGCTGCTCATAGATTCGGTTATTTGCTTGCACAGACTTGTGATCGCTCATCAGTGCTGCCGCAGCCGCTTTTTGAATAGGAATAAACTGGCAAGTGTCCGTGTTGCTTTTAATAATTGAAAGCGCTTTAATCACATCTTTGTTTCCGACGATATAACCGATGCGGCAGCCCGCCATGTTGTAGCTTTTCGATAAGGAACCGAATTCGACCGCTACTTCCTTTGCCCCGTTTACTTGTAAAATGCTTGGCGCTTTAAATCCTTGGAAAGTAACAAACGAATAAGCGGAGTCATGGACGATGAAGATGTGGTGCTTTTTTGCCAGCGAGACCGCCTCGGTGAATGTATCCATGCCGACAGTGGCCGTCGTTGGATTGCTCGGATAATTTAAAAACATGATTTTGGCATCCTCATAAATGAGCGAAGGAAGCTTGGAAAAAAGAGGAACATAGCCATTTTCCGCATCGAGCGGCAAATAAACACTTTTCCCTCGCGCGAAATGCACAGCGGTGCGGTAAACCGGATATCCTGGATCGGGAATCAACACCATGTCTCCCGGATTGAGCATAGCCTGCAGTAAATGTACAATTCCTTCCTTTGACCCGATTAACGCTAACACCTCGGTATCGGGATCCAACTGTACTCCATATTCCCGCTCGTAAAAATGTGCCACCGCTTCCCGATATTCTTTGCACCCCGCATACGGCGAATACGTATAATTGGTTGGCTCGTTTAACTCTTCTTTTAACTTTTCCACCACAAAAGACGGCGGCGGTAAATCAGGAGCGCCGATTCCTAAATCAATGACATCGATCCCCTTCTTGATCAACTCTTCTTTCTTCTTTTGAAACTGCGAAAATAAATAAGGAGGCATCGTTCGGACGATATCGGAAAACATATTCATCCCTATCCCCTCGTATGAAATAAATACCTTCTCTCTTAATCTATGCTTTTGCTTGCTTATTTAAACATTTTTCCCAAGAAGTTTCCTTCCTCTAAATAGAGAAGGGAGAAATGAATCGGGAGGTTTTTGATTCCTGAAAACGAACATATCTACAGATTGAGTATGCAAGAAGTAGTAGAAGGGGCTGAACCGCCCCATCGGTTGGGTGCCGATGTTGCTTACGAAATCCATCGATGCAGGCATCGAGTGGAAGGGGAAAGCGATCGCCTTCTTCTATGCAGAAGCTTCTTCGATGGAGATGGCAAGAAACTCCCTCCTCTCAAAAAATGTAGGAGGAATCGGTTCATCCCACAGCATCCTAAGTTGACGAACCTGTAAACAACCTAACAGAAACCGTTTTGGCCAAATAAAAATAAACGGCCAGTATCATCAAACGATGATGATGAAACTGGCCGTTGTCTACGCATGCAGATCGCCGATAAAGGCGCCGCAATAGACTACGCAGTTTTTTCACTATCATACTTATGCAACCAGGAAGTCGGTCATGAATATTTTTTATATCGCTGCTCTTGCCATGAGTGGCGGCAAAAACGTCATGTTACAAGGATCGGATCCCCATCGATACGTATTTCAATTCGACGAATTCGAAAATCCCTTCTTTGCCGCCTTCTTTCCCCAACCCTGATTGCTTCACGCCGCCAAACGGCGCTTCGGCCACAGCCGGGAATACATCATTAATGCCGACGATGCCATATTCCAGCTTCTCCATCACACGATACGCGCGGTGAAGTGAGTCGGTAAAAATATAGGCAGCTAGACCGTACGGCGTATCGTTCGCCTGACGGATCACTTCTATCTCATCGGCAAACGGCTGCAGCGGCAGAAGCGGGCCGAACGTTTCTTCGTTCATCACTTTCATCTCTTTCGTTACGTTCGCCAACACCGTTGGTTCAAAGAAATACCCTGGATACGCCCCTTCCCATCGTTTTCCGCCATAAAGAACGGAAGCTCCTTTTTGCACGGCATCGTCTAAATGGTCTTGCACTTTTCTTACCGCTTCTTCGTTAATCAATGGACCGATATCGGTTGTTTCATCCAATCCGCTGCCAATGGAAAGCTGTTGTACTTTGGCTATTAGTTTTTTTACAAAAGCGTCCCAAACCGTCTGCTGCACATAGACGCGATTGGCGCAAATACACGTTTGCCCACAGTTGCGGAACTTGCTCGCCAGTGTCAGTTCCGCCGCCAAATCCAAATCGGCGTCCTCAAATACGATCACCGGCGCGTGGCCGCCCAGTTCCAGCGACAGTTTTTTCACTTGATCCGCGCTTCCTTTCATTAACAAACGCCCGACTTCGGTCGAACCAGTAAACGTAATCAGACGCACGTCTGGATGGCTCATCCAACACTTCCCGATCGAAACGGCATCACCAGTGACAAGGTTGACCACGCCAGGAGGAAGCCCCGCTTCTTCAAGGATTTTCACGATTCGATACGCGGTCAGCGGCGTCTCCGGCGCTGGCTTCAACACGACCGTACACCCAGCGGCAAGAGCCGGCGCGAGCTTTCGCGTAATCATGGAAGCCGGGAAATTCCAAGGGGTGATTGCGGCGACAACGCCAATTGGCTGCGGGATGACCATCAGCCGTTTATGCTTGTTCGAGGAAGGGATGATTTCTCCATAAAGACGGTTCGCTTCTTCCGCGTACCAAAGGAAATAGCTGGCGGCGGAATCGATTTCGGCGCGCGCCTCTTTCAGTGGCTTTCCTTGTTCGGACGTCAAAATAGCGGCAAGTTCTTCTTTTTGTTCCTTCATTTTTTCATAGGTGGCGTATAAAAATTGGGATCTCTCTCTTGCCGTTTTCCCTGACCATTCCGAAAACGCTTGACGGGCGGCACGCACCGCTTGCTCTGCGTCTCTTTCATCCCCATGCGAAACTTCTGTAATCGCTTCCAATGTTGCGGGATTTTGTACTAGAAGCGTTCTTCGGCTTTTGGCGTCCTGCCACGTTCCATCAATAAAAATTGTTTTTGTGTAGCGAGAAAAGGTAGTCATCGCCAATTTCCTCCAATAAAGAACAATAGTGTTTGAGCGCCTTGCCTACGACACAAATTCACTAAATAAGAGGTGATCTTCATTTCAGATGTACCATAAAAACTTCATTATCGAAATGATAGGACTACTAAAAGTCAGGAATGGATCTTTGTTCATTAAAAGAGAATTCCGCATTAGCTATTTTATTAAAGAAAAGGCTTCACAAAATGATATACCTCATTAAAAAAACAGAGATCCCTACATCAATGCTCTTTATTCGCTATGGAAAGTTAGATAGCACAATGAAACTATTAACTTCTATCAATATAGACTATTTCGATACTTATTTAGAAATATATTTTATGCTTGTTTAAACAAATCCGGAATGAATTGGTACTCGAGCTAACAATATGATAATAAATTTTGAATAATTTGTAAATATATTCTTGGTATTTATTTTAAAAATTACAATATTTCTAAATAATAAAAATGTTTGATTAGAGCTTTTTGATCATCGTTGAATAAACAGGAGGTGAGTTGATGGAGCAAATATTTGAACATATAGACGAAAATTAGAAAGCGCTTACAATCATGTGAAATAAAAAATTTTTTACCCAAAAGCATTCCCAATTCCTTTGCTTAATTCTGTTCATTCCCAAACTCGTCATTTGATAAAAAGGAGTGATTTATTGATGGAAACATCGACAAAATCAATGGTTACCGCTTCTGCTGTTTTACATTCCGAAAGCGGGCTAAGACGAAAATTAAAAACCCGCCATTTAACGATGATTTCCCTCGGCGGCACCATCGGCACAGGTTTGTTTTTAGCCAGCGGCGGAATGGTGCATGCCGCGGGACCGGGCGGGGCGCTTGCCGCTTATATTGCCATCGGCGTTATGGTGTACTTTTTAATGGCAAGTCTTGCCGAAATGGCTGCCTATATGCCCGTTTCCGGATCGTTCAGCACCTATGCGACGAGATTCGTCGACCCTGCGTTAGGATTTGCGTTAGGCTGGAATTATTGGTATAGCTGGGCGATTACCATTGCGGCGGAGCTTTCCGCGGTGACGATGATTATGAAATTTTGGTTTCCGAACAGCCCATCGCTTTTATGGAGCGCGCTTTGTTTAGCGATTATGTTCTTATTAAATTATTTA
>NZ_JABVYQ010000007.1:0-134411 GCF_013357975.1 Parageobacillus sp. VR-IP | reverse complement strand
GTCCGAGGTGGAAGCGTGGCGACACGTGGAGCTGACGGATACTAATCGATCGAGGACTTAACCAAGAAAAGCGGAGGACGCCCGCCTATCGGCGACACGCGCTGGAGGGCCCGTGAGGAGGCTGTTGTCGCCGCAACGGGACCGAAGCGTCGCGAGCCGATGGCGTCCGGAGCTAGACAGCGCGAAAAGCGGAGGCGCTTGGCTTCTTCCAAGCAGACGGTTATCTAGTTTTGAAGGAATGAACAAAATATCACTATGTTATGATGCGGAAGTAGTTCAGTGGTAGAACATCACCTTGCCAAGGTGGGGGTCGCGGGTTCGAGTCCCGTCTTCCGCTCCATCCTTATTTTGCGCTCGTAGCTCAATTGGATAGAGCATCTGACTACGGATCAGAAGGTTAGGGGTTCGAATCCTCTCGAGCGCGTTTTCAGTAGTGAAAGTTGTTTTAATACATACATGCCAATGGATATCTAAGATTCTTCGTACATAGTTGCAGAACGAAATTTGATGCAAAATTTTTCGATAAAAGGGATTTTTAAGGGCATAGTTCTAGCACAGAGCCTCCAAAACCTCCGGTGTGGGTTCGATTCCTGTTGCCCTTTTATAAAGCAAATAATTATTTTATGTGTTGTTTATCTTTTGCGGCGGCATAGCCAAGTGGTAAGGCAGAGGTCTGCAAAACCTTCATCCCCGGTTCGAATCCGGGTGCCGCCTTCTAGTTTCAGCCGTGCGGGTGTAGTTTAGTGGTAAAACCTCAGCTTCCCAAGCTGAAGTCGTGGGTTCGATTCCCATCACCCGCTTTATTTATGTATCTTAGTAGCTCAGCGACGAGCGATACATCTTATGAATTAGCTACGAGTTGCCCCGACGCATCTCACTTATCTGAATTCGTTAGCAGAGGAAGGGGCAGCGAAGCTAAAGAGTGTATAATACCATGTCCCAGTAGCTCAGCTGGATAGAGCAGCGGCCTTCTAAGCCGTCGGTCGGGAGTTCGAATCTCTCCTGGGACGCCATTACATAAGTCGTTCGCTAACGCTTCCAAACGTCTGCGGCATTTACCGCAAACGAGGGAAGCGTTTTTTCTTATGCCAGCCATCGCCCAAGGCAATGTCATAAAAGCGCTCTAGCTAGTTTGTCCAGGCAGTTCGGAGTTTAATAGATAATAAACGGATCATTGATAAAAGCATTACATTCAGCGATATTTTGAAGTGTCCAATGAGCCAAAAGACGGGTTTACTGCGGTTAAGCAATACTCAGGACAAGGTACAAACTATGGTAAAATAGAATACTTGAAATTGAAGCCGGGAATGGAAAAAGCAGCTGCATTTTTGGAAACTCGTCGTTATGCAGCGATGTTAGGAGCAACAAGCGAGTTTAATAAAATGGAAGGCTTAGCGGTGAACGCGAAAGACAAAAAAGTATATGTAGCGGTTTCTGATATAAGCAAAGGTATGGAGAAAAACGTTCAAGACCCAATGGACCACATTCAATTGCCGAAAGTGAAAGCTGGTGCGGTTTATGAGTTAAACTTAAAGCCAGGACAAAAGACCATAGCTGGTGAATCGATGAACAGCAGATATGTAGTTGCTTCTATGAAGGCGCTTCTTGTCGGCGAAGATTTAGCTCAACCTGACGCATACGGCAATAAAGCAAACGTGAATAAAATTGCTGGTCCGGACAACTTAAGCTTCTCTGAGGATTATCGCACATTGTTTATCGGGGAAGACAGCAGCCAACATATTAACAATTTTGTATGGGCGTATAACGTCGATACGAAAAAGTTATCTCACATTTTATCCGTTCCGGCTGGTGCGGAGGCAACGGAGCTTCAAGCGGCCGATAACCGAAATGGATTTAGCTACGTTATGAGCAATTTTCAGCATCCAGGGGATGAATTAGGCAATTTTGCGCCGACAGCGGTAAACATTGATGATGTGGAAAAAGCCATCGACGCAACATATGGAATTGATCAAGCCGGTGCTGTTGGTTATATCCAAGGACTGCCGAATATCGAAAAACTAAAACAGCAAAAAGCTCAACAGAGCAAAAAGAAAAAATGAAAGATAACAGAAAGTCTGTCCCTGCACATAACCCTGTCAAGTAGACAATGAAAAAAGAGTATATCAACTGCGGCCTTTTCTCGATATTCCATCGGGGAAAGGCCGTTCAGTTTTTCTGGAAAACGATTGTGAATGTAAAAAGATTGTGAATGTAAAAATGAATATACTCCTAAATAGCCTGATACGACTGTTCGATCGTTTTTGGGCGTACTAAATACAAATTCTCTGTGTTAAAATTAAAATATTGAGGTTATGTTGAAATGGAAAAAATCGCTTTAAAACGGAGCAAAATGAGGTAAATCGAAAAAATTTTCGGTTAACGCATCCAGCACGAATCGAAGCTGTATTATTCTCACGAGGGAGGATTGTGCAGCTTTTTTACATTTCCATTCAATTAAAATTAATAACATAATTTAGCTGAAATGTTACACGATGATAAAAATCTGTATTATAAATGAAAACAATTTGAAACCTTATTGCAAAAATAAGTCTGCTAGAATATTAAGGATGGAAACAAGAAAGTTTTAATAGGGATTAAATATATAGGTCGGGTGATAGACATGGCGTTAGAGAATCAAGAGAATCAACTGATCAAAAAAACATTTTATGAAACATTTATGGAAGCGGATGAAAAAAATCCTGTCCGTGTGCTCGGAGAAGCGTTTCTTGCCGGGCATAAAGATGGGGAGGCTGACATTTCCACTATCCGTTTTGTCCAAGGAGAAGTATATTTTCATAACAAAGATTATGAAGCAGCTATTTTCAAATGGGAAAACGTTCATAATGATTTAGAACCGTGGGCAAAAAAAAATATAGCGGATTGTTTTTATGAACTCGGACAATTATCAACGGCTGAAGAGATTTATAAATCCATTGATACGGAAAGCAGTGTCTTACAATCAGAAGTTGCATTGCAATTATTTTCGCTTTACATAGATCAAGGCAGACTTGAAGATGCTGATCAAGTGATTAAAAAAGCGGTATCCTTTAATCCGGACTATCCGAATGTTACTGACATTGCTCGTGCCTTTTTCGAAAAACACAAGGATTGGAAGAGCGCAATTGAACTGACAGTAAATGAAGCGATCCGGACAGAGTCTCATCATTGGTTTGATATTTTAAAAACATATGCAAAACAAGGATTAACAAAAATTTTTGAACCGCATTATTTTTCAAAATGCTTAGCCGTGTTATACCAAGTGGATCAGACAAGATTTGAACAGATGGTTGAGGCATTGTGGAATGGTTATAAAAACGAGCGTTCCTATTTTTCATGGCTGAGGGAATTTAACCACCTTTTCTTAAATCTGGATGCAAGCCGGGAACAGTCCTGGAAAAAGTTGTCAAACCTTTATCAGGAAGCGTATTTTGAATTAATCGATGGAAAGTATTTAATAAAAGAATTGGAGGAGATTATTCCGAGCATCTTAACGAACTGGCTCAAAATAGCTGATTATTCTCATGCTTTATTTGCTTCTGCAGCGGTATTGGCATGGAGCGAGAAATTTCCATCCAGTATTAGCCCAGAGGTTGTCAATGATGCCGAAAATCTTATTTTCCATTCCCGCAATGAGACAGATGGTTTGGAATACAGCCTTACATTATTCGATTCCATCGTAAAATGGGCGGAAGCGCAGCATGTTGATCCAGGTCACCGCTTCAGATGGATCATCCGAGAACTGGTTGATTTTGAAACACATCATTTATTTGTAGTTGGAACTTCCGGAAATGGTAAGTCTGCTTTTATCAATTCGGTCCTCGGAGAAAATATCCTAACTGCTCCGACATCATCCGTTATTGTATTTAAGGGGGATGATGAGACGGAGATTAGAAAGATATCCGATGAAGAATTAACAACATTTTCAAGTTTTCAGGAATTCCAAGAGGCAGTAGATAGGCGGCTGAATAAGGCTTTTGACAATGCGATTGTGGAGTTCTCTCTTCCATCGCCAATTTTGCAGAAAAACGGGCTGGTTCTTATTGATACGCCGGGATTTAGCGATCGTAATCATATTGAAGGTGAAGCGTTGAAATATCTGCACTTTGCTGACAGTTTATTATTTGTTCTTGATGCGAACGATCCTTTTACCGAAAAAGAACAAGAGATCTTGATGCAGATTCGGGAATATGCGCCTAATCTTCCAATTCATTTTCTGCTCAATAAAATTGATGAAATTTATGATGAACATGAAGCCGCCAAGATTATTGAAGACACTCGTTCGAGAGTTCGGGCATATGTTCCTGAGGCTCGGGTGTTTGCCTATTCATCACGTTTAAGAAGCAGAAAACAGCAAAATGATCTAGCAGAGTTCTTGAAAAACTTGAACCGACAAATTGTGGAAGACGATCGGATTGAAAAAATATTAATCTTTACTCGTCAATTAATCAGCCATTTATTGGATAAACGGGCAGAAATGGAAAACAGCCTGGCTGATTCGATTAAATGGAATGAAGAAATGGTCACAAAGCTAAATGGTGCAATCCATCAATTAACTGATTTGAAAGAAGAAAAAGCGCGAATTATCACGAGAACGTTCCATAAAGTCTTGGAGGAAATCAGGTCGGATCTATCGGAAAATATTCCGGGAATTTTACGAGAAACTTCGAATATGATTCGAGAAGACAGCGATTTCCGTAAACTTCACCTGGAACTAAATGATGAGATGAATCGGAGAGTACGTGCTTATGTAAATGATACGGTCTTGCCCGAACTTTATCGTTCTCTTCAGGAATGGATTTTAACGGCAAATGACGAGCTTAATCAATGTCAATCTTTCCTGGATGAAATAAGCGATGGGTTTAATGCGATGTATGGGGAAGATCGGCTTAAGCTGAATTGCGACTTTAAAGTGCTTGATGACTGGCGCCGGGATGCAGATCGGATGACGAGCGGCGTGCAAATGGAGAAGGTGAATATTTTTCTCCGCCGCACACCGTATCAAATTTTATTGAAAAGTGCCGGCAAGCTGTTTGGAGCCTTCCAGCAAAACCATGCGATGTTATATAACAAATACAAGCAGTTTGTTGAAAATCAGGATTATTTAGACGTTGTTGAATCCATTGTGAACAAGTTGCTTCTGCAATTCGAACTGTTTGAGAAATCACTAGAACGCGATATTTCGATCTTCTTCCGGAACCCGTTTGCCGCGTTGAATCAAACGGTGGAAGAAACGAAAAAAGAAATCAGTGAAAAAGAAGAAGAGCTGGAGAAAATGAGATCGAATCCGGAAGCATACCGCGATCCGCTTACATTGTTTGAAATAAAACTCCGCCAATACGAGTGGATGACCATTTCCGCAAAAGGAGTTCTTCAAGTATAACGAAATTGAACGAAAAAATCGGCCCATGGGCCGATTTTTTTGTTGTGAAAATGTTTTCATCGTTTTGTGAATGCGAAAGTAATATGCGAACGATTTAAGACAGTATTAGATTCAATCAATATAGCCACGTCCTCTCAAGTATGCAGAAAGACGTGGCTAGTAAGTTAGATAACTTATTTAAAGCGTAAATTTTCCGTTTTGTGACCAACATGTGGTAAACGTATCACTTCATTATTTCCATTCAAACGCCCAATTTCCGTTGCGGAAAATCGGTTCGCGTTTGCCGTCTTTCGTAACGCCATCGATGTTTAATTCGGCAGAGCCAATCATAAAATCTTCATGGATGAGGCTATCATTGACACCATGTTTGTCGAGTTCTTCTTTGGACATGGCGGTGCCGTTTTGAATGTTCGTCGGATAGGCCTTTCCAAGCGCCAGGTGGCACGCGGCGTTTTCATCGAATAACGTGTTATAAAAAATTAGATTGGACATGGAAATTGGCGACTGATGCGGCACTAACGCGACTTCTCCCAAGCGGCGTGCGCCTTCATCCGTATCTAATAAATGTTTTAATGTTTCATATCCTTTTTCCGCGGTAAAGTCGACGACTTTGCCGTCTTTAAATGTCAAAGTAAATCCGTCGATCAAGTTGCCGTTATAATTGAGCGGTTTAGTATTCCGTACCTTGCCATTGACCCCGTCTTTATGCGGCATCGTAAACACTTCTTCCGTCGGGATGTTCGGGTTAAAGCGAACGCCTTTCTGGCTGACGGCCGCACCGCCATGCCATACATGGTTTTCGACCAGTTCGATCGTTAAGTTCGTTCCCGGCGCTTCATAAATGAGCTGCTTGTATTGTTTTTCATTTAAATAATCGACGATTTTGGCGAGTTGGTCGTTGTGTTGCTGCCACGCTTGGATCGGATTGTCCTGGTCGACACGGGTAATGCGGAATATCGCCTCCCATAGCTTGTCGATCGCTTCTTCTTCACTGAGGTCTGGAAATATTTTTTTCGCCCAGGCTGGCGTGGGAACGGAAATAAGCGACCAGCAGTTTTGGTCGGCCATTAGTGCGCTGCGATAGTTGTTTAACGCTTTTGATGCCGTTTTATTGGCGGTGGCGATTCGGGTTGGATCCACATCTTTCAATAAATCAGGATTTGGCGAATAAATCGATAAAAACGCCGCCCCTTCCTCGACAAGCTGCTCCATGCCTTTGGCCCGCCACATTGGATATTCTAAAAATGCTTCGTCAGGAGCATATTTGAATTTAATGTATGTAAGATCTTCGTCATACCATTCGACATAGACGTGTTTGGCGCCGACTTCATATGCTTTTTTTGCAATTTGCCGCACGAGCGACGCGGCTTCAAGCGGGGCGTTCACAAAAAGCGTTTGCCCTTTTTGAACGTTGACGCCGACTTGAACAGCAAGCGCGGCATATTTTTCCAAATTTTGCTCTCTATTGCTCACGTTCTTCACTCCCTGCTTTTCGTATTATATAGAACTTTATTATATATGAAGAACTTGGAACATTCAAACATTTGGAAGATGAATTGGTATTGTGAAAAGACGAAGGTAAAACCATTGATTTTGGTTTAACATTTTTCTCAAGAAGTTTCTCGCCTCGAGATGAAATGTAGGTAGAAGAGGTTCATTCAATGGATTTTTTCAACATCATTCAGTTCGAATATTATTTTACTTTCTACCAATCATCGTCCAAAACGGTTACGGTTGCCAAAATAACGAATCAATTGCCAAACTCCTACTTTGTTTAAGAAAGGCGCATAATGATTGTAGATGCAGAATAATCTGAATAATAACAAAAATGTTTGTTGGATTTGTTTCGTTGGAGAAAAGGAAATCGAAATACTGCGTAGTCTGTCTGCATCGTCCTTACCGACGATGCGCCCAATAGACATCGGCCAGTATAGTCATTTTGCGTGATGATGTATACTGGCTTTTTGTTTTGCCGTGATCATTTCGTTTACAAAAGGAGGGAGCATTGTCGCGAGTTATTTTTATTGTTGAAGGGTGTGCGTGCAACGAATGAGCGGAAGTCATAATAGGCAGACAGGGCTGATATGTCTATGAAGGGGGAGAAATTTGATGAAAACAGCGGATATTATCATTGTCGGCGGAGGAGTAATGGGATCGAGTGTAGCTTTTCATCTTCGAAAAATTGGCTTTGATGGCAGAATTATTGTATTTGAAAAAGATCCTTTGTACGAGTTCTCGTCTACGCCAAGAAGCGCGGGAGGAATTCGACAGTTGTACACAACGCCGATTAACATTCAATTAAGTCGATATAGTCTGCAAGTATATAAGCAATTTCCGCAAACGATGGCGATCGATGGCGAACCGGCGGAGATTCATTTTCGTCAAAACGGATATCTCTTTTTGGCTACGAAAGAAATGCTTCCATCGTTGAAAAAACAATGCTCGCTGCAAAACCGATACGGTGTTCCGTCACAGGTATTATCAGCCCAAGAGTTATTGGACATCATTCCAGAACTAAATATCGATGATTTAGCGGGCGGGCTTTATTGCCATGAAGATGGCTATTTAGATCCTTATTCGGTGATGCAAGGGTATAAGAAAAATGCACAGCGATTAGGGGTGGAATATATTTATAAAGAAGTAGAAACGATCACCGCCGATGAAAACAAAGTGAGCGGAGTTCGGCTCGTAGACGGCACCGTGTATCACTCTTCGATCGTGATCAATTGCGCTGGGGCATGGGGAGTATATCTTAGCGAAAAAATCGGCGTTCCGTTACCGGTTCATCCGTTAAAACGGCAAATTTTCCAATTTGATATAGCAACACCGCTAAAAAAGGAATTGCCGCTGACCATTGATCCAACCGGCGTGTATTTTCGTCATGAAGGAAGTAAAATTTTATCGGGCTTTTCCGAAGATACAAAGCCGGGAATTGATTTCACCGTGACACGTTCCTTGTTTTATGAACAAATGTGGCCAATTTTGGCGCATCGCATTTCAAACTTTGAAGCGGTGAAGATAACGGCGGCGTGGGCAGGGCTGTATAGCTTTAATACGGCAGACCATAACGCCATTATTGGAAAACACCCGTCACTGCATGGGTATTATATGGCGCTCGGATTTAGCGGGCATGGCATGCAACAGGCGCCGGGAGTCGGTATAGGATTGGCCGAATTAATTTATTACGGAAAATATAAAACGATTGATCTCGCCCCTTTGCGTTTCGAACGATTCGCGGAAAACGATTTAGTGTTGGAAGATGCTGTTGTGTAAATGCTGTAAGGCAAGAGCAAGGCCAGTTTCCATAAAGAGGAACGGAGGATACGCATCATGTTAGTGCTTGATGAAAAAGCAATGCTCGAAACCGTTTCGATGAAAGATGTCATGGAAGCGATGAAGCGGGCATACTGTCTCTATGAAAATAAACAGTACGAGATGCCGCTAAGAACTCAGCTTCAAGACAATGAAAATACGTTTTTGCTAATGCCTTCGATTGCCCACCAATCGTTTAGTTTGAAAATTGTAAGCGTTTTTCCTGGTAATCGACAGCATCCTGTAACGCAAGGAATGGTTATATTAATAGACCGTCAAACCGGAAGCGCAAAAGCGTTGCTCAATGGTACCGTTTTGACCGGTCTGCGCACAGGAGCAATCGGAGGGCTAGCGGTAGATTATTTATCTCCAGCCGATGTCAAAACCGTCGGGCTAATCGGTACCGGATATCAAGGGCTATATCAGTTGCTAGCCGTTTGCAAGATTCGCAGCATTGACCGCATTTACTTGTATAATCGAACATCTTCAAAGTATCCCGCTTTTATTGCTGCACTGAAAAACCGTCTTCCATCCGAAGTGGAAATCCACATTGCCGCTCAACCACTCGATTTAGTTCAGCAATCCGACATCATCATCACCGCTACGACATCATCAACGCCTGTGCTGCCAGATGAAACAAATATATGGAACGGCAAATTAATTGTTGGAATCGGCTCATACCAACCTCATATGAGAGAATTTCCTGATGCGTTATATAAAAATGCGACATGCATATTTGTCGACACGCTGGATGCCATAAAGGAAAGCGGAGATATCCGCTATCCAATGGAAAGGAGTTGGTTAACCGAATTGCAAATGATTGCTTTTTCTAAAGTCGTCACAAACAAGGTAAACCATACTTTTCAATCGGATTGTCCGACTATCTTCAAGTCTACCGGTATGGCGCTGTTTGACCTTGTTGTTGCGGAAATGATGTATGAAAGAGCGATTGCAAAACAGACGGGTGCGTACGTCCATTTGTAAACCAGTCAAAAAGGAGTGGGACCCATTGCATACGATCATTATGGCCGAATTTATTCTATATTGCTTATTTATGTTAGTCATTGGTTATTTGTATAGTAAAAAAGATATTAACCATTCCGATTTTCTTTTAGGTGGGAAAAAGCTGCCAGGATGGGCTTTAGCATTTTCGGAAAGAGCTACCGGCGAGTCTGCTTGGCTGTTGCTAGGATATACGGGATTTGTGTTTGCGACCGGTCTATCGGGAATTTGGGTAGCAATCGGAATTTCGCTAGGAATTATCTTTTCATGGCTGTTTTTAGCGAAGAAGTTTATGAAAGAAACAAATGAATATAAAGTGCTGACATTGCCGGGTTATTTAGCTAAGCGGTTTGGAGCGCACGGAAAAATAATTTTATGGATTTCTACAATTCTTATTCTTAGCTTTATGATGTTTTATTTTGGTGCACAAATTGCAGGGGCGGGAAAAACCCTTTTCACTGTTTTTCGTATTGATCCTGTGATGGGAATGATTGTCAGTACCATCATTGTGGTTATTTTATCGTATGTAGGAGGATTTATAAGTGTTGTATGGACAGACATGGTCCAAAGCTTAATTATGCTTGCGACGCTAGTAGTGCTTCCGATTGTCGCTTTGTTTCATATTTATAGCGGAGATTTATCCATCAGCCAGGCGCTGCAAGCCGCTGAGCCAGGGATTGATTCGTGGACTGGCGGAGTGACTGGATTCGCCTTAGGATTACTGCTGTTTAACAACTTTGCTTGGTTTTTTGGCTTTCTTGGCGGCCAACCGCAATTAAGCGTGCGTTTTATGGCGCTGAAAAATGACAAAGAGGCAAAAACCGCCAGCATCATGGCGATTGTATGGACGCTTTTAGCTTATAGTGGCGCGTTTTTAATCGGAATTACCGCCATTACGTTGTATCAAGGACATCATTTTGCTGATGTAGAAACAGTTTTACCGTATATGACGTTAGACCTTTTGCCGCCGTGGATTGCGGGAATATTGCTTTCTGGCATTCTCGCTGCGATCGTTTCAACAGCCGATTCCCAACTCCTCGTCGTCACCAGCTCCATTAGTGAAGATATTATTCGAAACGCGTTAGGAATGAAATTAACGGAAAAACAATTGGTGAAAATTTCAAGAATTGTTGTCATTATCGTGGGAATAGCAGGGCTAATCATTGCGTTAACCTCTGAATCGCTAGTCTATCTTGTTGTCAGCTGGGCGTGGGCGGGAGTCGGATGTACGCTGTCGCCGGCGATCATTTTGACGTTCATTTGGAAACGATATTCCGGTATTGGTGTGATTGCGACGATCATTGCCGGATTTATCAGCACGATCGTTTGGATTTCCTCACCTCTTGAGGCGATCATCAGCTCTCGTTTTACGACTTTCTTTATTGCCATGCTCGCTGGGATTATATTTAGCCTCCTTTTCCCAGATAAAGAAGAAATGCAAGAAATCCGCTGCGAAACAGTCACATAACATGAAATCAAGGCAAATCCCTCCTTCTGATTGGAATGAAGGAGGGGGGTGTTATTTGCAAGCCAGTTTTTTATCCAGCAGAATCATGATATTTCAATAAGCACGTTTGTTTTTCACGCGAAGCGGCGGTCTGTGTTTATGTGTATTTCCTAAACGATTTTTCGATTCTCAAAAAACTTAGATTCTATCTATTAGGAAGAACAATAAGATGAAGATGGTGAGATTTAGAAGAATTAATTATAATAAGACAAGTATAAAACATGCAGAAAAGAGGTGGAAAAATGCAATATCAATTATACGAAGGCATGCCTCCGGAAGATGTGATCGAACAAATCATGAATTTGTATGAAACTATTTTTCAAACATCGTCGGAGAATATTCGCAACAAAATGCAGAAAGTGGACAGGCTGCTTGTTCTTGTCGCTTTGGATAACAAAAAAGTTGTCGGTTTTAAATTGGGATATGAACAAGGTGCAAATGAGTTTTACAGCTGGATTGGCGGGGTCGACAGCGCGTATCGCCGGCAGGGGATTGGCTCGACATTAATGACGATGCAGCACGACTGGCTGAAAGAGCATGGCTATTCCGTTGTAACGACAACAACGAAAAATAAATGGCGGAACATGCTCATTTTAAATTTACGCCATGGATATTTGATACCATTGGCACGTATACGGACGAAAAGGGAGAACCGAAAATTATCTTGAAAAAACAGCTATAATGATTAAGCGAAACATCATTGCCGCAAAACTGTTGCGCCATCTCGATACACTTTGTTTTATCATAGCTATTGAAGGGTACTGAAGCCTTGTTTGCCGCCCATCCATATGTTAGACCGTCATCGATCTATTCTTTCTATATGTTCGCGGCCTGATTCCCGTCATGAAAAATAAGAGCACAGAGACCTTAACGTTGGCCGCCTGGCAATGCTCTCGAAGTATTGTATGTAAAAAACTGCACGATTACCACTATTTATACGATAAAAATGTTATGTTAACAAAACCGGAAGGAGAAAACAACCATGACGCAAACGAGCCAAAAGCTACTGCTTATTGACGGGATGGCGCTCTTATTTCGTTCATTTTATGCGACCGCACTTCATGGGAATTTTATGTTCACAAGCGAAGGGGTCCCGACAAACGCGGTTTATGGATTTGTCAAGCATTTCATCGCTGCCGTCCATCATATAGAGCCAACGCATGTCGTTTGCTGCTGGGATATGGGGAGCACGACGTTTCGAACGGAAATGTTTCCGATGTATAAGGCGAACCGAGGAGAGCCGCCATTAGAGCTTGTCCCGCAGTTTGAACTAGTCAAGCACGTTGTTTCCGCTTTTGATATTCCAAACATTGGCGTACTGGGGGCGGAGGCGGATGATTGCATTGGCACAATCACCAAGCAATGGAAAGACGAAATGGACATTGCCATTTTGACAGGGGATCAAGATTTGCTGCAGCTTCTTTCCGAAACGGTAATGGTATATTTGCTGGACAAAGGGATTGGTAATTATCATATGTATACGCTCGAACGCTTTCGAAAGGAAATGGGAATCCTGCCATCACAATGGATCGATGTCAAAGCATTAATGGGTGATGCAAGCGACAATTATCCAGGGGTGCGTGGCATCGGTAAAAAAACAGCGCTAAAATTAGTGCGCCAGTACGGTTCGATTGAAGGAATCCTCGAACATCTTCCCCTTCTGACAAAGTCGCAGCGGCAAAAACTGCAAGAACATGAAGAGATGCTGCACCTTTCTAGAAAACTAGCAAAAATTTATTGCGATCTTCCGATAGCGCTGCGAATTGAAGAGGCGGAGTGGAACGTAGACAAGGAAAAAGTGGAGCAGGCTTTCCGAGCTTTAGAATTCAAAGGGCTGAGCCGCTTGTTGACATATAAGTAAAGGCCAGTTTCAGACTGGCTTTTGTTTATGTGTCATCTTATGTAACCGCTGTCTTTCAGCATCCATCCACGTTTGCACCAACCGCCTAATCGCTTCCATTACCGTTTGCCGAACACTCCCTTTTTCGGTTAATGTATAATTCAATCCGCATCGGTACTTCAGGATATACGTTGCGGTCCACAAGGCCTTCTTCTAAAATCTTTTGGCTGCCGGGAAAACAGGACGGATTGGTTGGTATGATCGATGATCTTGGTTTCATCGTAAATATTTCCCCCCACCCTATCTTTCTATATACTTTTTTGTATATAGAAAAAAGCAGTTGTCAATAGGCGAAAAATCGTTATAAGGAATGTTGCGAATGCTGTAATAAATTCCTTAACAAATTGTGAAATGATGAGCAAAGTCGTTTCAATTCCCGCAAAAAGTAGTACGATAAAAGTGTAAGGAACAATAAAAATAAAAGGGGAGCGAGGATATGGTTAAATGGCTTCGCGAACATACGAGTGCTTCCGTCATCATGGTGCTGTTCCGTTTGTATCTCGGCTATGCTTGGATCACCGCAGGATGGCATAAGATAACGGAAGGATTTGACGCATCGGGATTTTTGAAAGGGGCGCTCGCCAAAGCAGTAGGGGAACATCCAGCGGTGCAAGGCTGGTGGGCTGCGTTTATTGAACATTTCGCCCTGCCAAACGTCGGATTGTTTAACGTACTCGTGCCTTGGGGAGAATTTTTAGTCGGCATTGCACTGATTCTCGGCATTTTCACAACATTTGCTGCACTAATGGGCGCTGTCATGAACTTTGCGTTTATGTTCTCGGGAACGACGAGCACCAACCCGCAAATGGTATTGTTAACGGTGTTCATTCTGGTAGCGGGTGCGAATGCTGGCAGATATGGCCTTGACCACTGGGTTCTCCCTTACATTCGTAAGTTTACGCATAAAATGCATCGTCCGCACCGTCCAGCAATGTCACAAAGATAGTCATCATGAACCCAAATTTAACCAATGGCCGTGCACTTCTCTTTTCAGAAAGTGTGCGGCCGTTTCCCTTTTTGATGGTTAAATTTTTAGATAGACAAGTTCCTTTGGTAGGCGATGTATTTCTGCTGCATCATATATGGTCAGGCTTGGTATTGAGTCATAACGTCATCTGAAAGTAGTAATTCAACAGCAAACGTGTTGGCTTCCATTTCTAATTTTTCAACAGAGAATCGGGTTTTAGCCCTTAAAAAGGGTGCTGGATTACGGGTATAAAAAGGCATGTCCAAGTTCATGGGCGCATACAAAACGTTGCATCATTTCATCCAGTTGATTATGAAGATGAATGAACTGAATCCGTTTGTATGAACTATAAAGAGTATTTCCAAGTTCCGCGAATAAGATCATTTTTTGCAATTTGAAATGGATCATTGGACTTGTGTTTTTTTTTTTTAATAAGTTGCTTAACTATTTCCGGCAATTTTTGTGCAAAATTACAATGTTTTTTCCAATAACACAATAAGTTTTTTTTGAGAACTTTAATTTTTTTGCATAATTGCATTTCAATTAATCCATATTATCTAAAGAAAAGACATATGATTTTGTTAGGAGGGTTATGATGGGAATTTTAAGCGGTAATCCAAAAGAAGAGCCAATGCACTATGGAGAAGTATTTGGTGTATGGTCGTATTTACTGACGGCTAAAGGATTATTATCCGGATATCAAACATTACTCAACCATACAGGTGATGAGGATTTAAAAAATTTTATTGAGGATAGTATCGAAAATGTTCTAAAACCGGAAATACAAGAAACCGAAAACTTGTTAAAAGAAAATGGAATAGCACTTCCGCCATCACCGCCAGAACGGCCAAAAGCATGTTTGGAAGATATTCCTGCCGGTGCGAGATTTACTGACCCGGAAATTGCTGCAATGCTTAGTAAAGATATTGCAGCCGGTTTAGTGGCATGCAGCACAATGATGGGGCAGTGCATCAGGGAAGACATTGCTTTAATGTATGGTCAATTTCACATGAAAAAAGCGCAATATGGCGCTAGATTGCTTAGAATGAACAAAGAAAAAGGTTGGCTAGTTCCACCGCCGCTCAATGTGAAAGGTTCGGATTGTTAACCGAAAAGCTTGCGTGCCGCAAGCTTTTATTTTTTAATGATTGTCTCTGTTATATTTCATTGTTGGTTTTTAAGCCACAAAACCGGTCTTTTTGTATGTCTTATTCCACTATCGTTCTCCGTTAACCGCCGAGGCATCGCTTTGCAGCACCACAGATTATGCAAGAAATTAGTTCTTCCATAGGATTAGAATAACAAAGTAATCGTCCATCTCTATCTTTAACCCATTTGATAATAACTACTTTCCCCTTCTTTTGTGGAACGATCTATGCCTTGTGTAAAGATGGATTTCTCCTTTTCTTACGTCTGTAATCAAACGTTAATTCTTTTTTTGGATAATTTACCTCTAAATGGATGAAATTATATCTAAAGAATAATTGTTCCTTTAATTGGGCATATTAAAGTTAACAGCTATTAAAAGGAGGTGAAAACCGTGTTAAAAAAGATTCTCCATTCACTTTGTGCTCTATCAGTTACATTAATGCTTTGTGGGATGGCTGTTTATGCTCAAACTAACAGCATTGACATCGATAACAATACAAACAAAATAACTGATATGGCCCAAAATACGGACGTTACGGATAACAATGATGATAATGACGACGATACAGATTGGGGTTGGATCGGTTTAGTTGGCTTAGCGGGACTGTTAGGGTTAAGAAGAAGAAATGACAGAAGAGATTAGAACTAAAAAAGACAATTCACTTGGTTGAGTTTGTCATCAAACTAAATAAGGACCCTTTGGATCCTTTTTTCTTATGGGTAAATTTCCTGATGGTTATTTAGCAGGGCGCCACTCTGATTGGGGTGGCGTTTTTTCTTTTAAGAACTTCTTAGTGCTAGGTGCATATTAGAAACCAGACTCAGGCAAGAGCCTGAGTCCATAAAGTTTATTTGCCTACTAGGGCTATTATTCCTCTAAATATGAGGACTAATGAAAAAACAAGGATAGCTAAAATCCCAATTAAAGACGTTATTGGTTGGATACCAGCCAAAGGTGAACCGGCTAAAGGAAGTTTTATTAGTGCAAAACCAGCAAGGATGCAAGCTAAAAACAAGAACGCAAGTTTATCCATGCTCATTCCTCCTTTCATGACAATATATGTATGAGTAGGAAAAATTGTTCATGAAGAGTGAACAATAGATAATTCTAAGGCATTCCTTTTTGTATGTCTTTTGAGTGAAGGGATACAAATGAAGATGAAGGATCTGTTGAATAAGCAACAAAAAAGGAAGTGGACACAGCTTAAACAGAAAAATGAAAAACGGACACTGAATGAGTTGTTGGATTTAATGGGCGTTCACAGAGATACGTACAAGAGAGTGCGCGGGGAGGTTAGGCGTAAATAACGCCGAGATTTGACAAGAAAATGATGTAGGAAAATGCCTCTTTTTGTCGTATTGAGCAGGACGAGGGAGGTAGGATGATTAGAAACGCAATTAAATAGTATCTATATATCTATTAGATAAATATGGAATTTACTTATCAGTTGATGAATTTATCCAATCTAACTCTTTTTTAAGAACATACCTTAAAAGCAGGGATTGGATATTTAGCAATCCCTTCATACTCCATAGGAGGTGAAACATTATGTGTTGGGGATATGGAAGTTATGGTGGTGCAGGATATGGATATGGCGGCTACGGTGGCTTCAATTTTGCGTTGATTGTTGTATTGTTCATTTTATTAATTATTGTAGGAGCTTCTATTTGGAGTCAATATTAACAAAAAGCAAGCTGACTTCCATAAATAGGAGGTGTTATATATGAGCCGTTTTGCCTTAATTGTTGTCCTGTTTGTCTTGCTTATCATTGTAGGATGTTCTTGTACGGGTCTAGGCGGTTATTAATCCCCACAAGGCGACATTAAACATCCTTTTTCATTCCTCATTTAAACGGAATAGGTGGTTTCGTGTATTGTATGGAAAAGGACAGATTGTTCATGGTCTGTCCTTTTTCAAAATATCCGCTTGGACAAACATGGATGGAAAGCAAGCCCATCATCTAGCATACCGATGAACGTAAAGTCACTGTATTCTGCGCCTCCTATCGGGTGCCTTATTCAAAAAAATGAATGAGAATGGTTCATGTACCTCCTATTCCAAAATCTCTTGTGTAAGAAAGGAGGGGATAAAATGGAATATTTAAGAAGATATCAGGGAGAGCCGGTTGAGGTTATCGATCGTAATGGATGGGTTCATAGAGGAGTAATAGAATGGGTCGATCCAGTACGGGGAGGAATGTTTCTTCGCACCGGCTTTAGAAGAAGATTTATTCCATTTTTCTTAATCGCTGCTCTTTTTCTATTAAGATTCGGGAGACGGCGCGTTTTCTAAAAAACGAAAACAAAAAATCTTTGGCTCATCATTTGGGTCTCCTTTCCTCGACTCGCAAACGGAATAAATCATTAATTGATGGTTTCATCAACACCATCTTTAAAGAGCCCATAGGTTCTTTTCAGATCGCCAATTTTGTCGACAAGCTAGAACTCTGCCGTTTGGCAGGGCTTTTTTTTTAATTTATGTGATATAGAAATAGTGAGGAGGTGATGGATTCAGTGTTCGAAATCGTTGGCAAATGCGTTGTCCTGTTTGTTTGGAACTGGTTCAGATGGACGAAGAAGTGCTCCTCAATATCATCAACACTGTCATTCCATCAGAAATGCTACTATAAATCCTCATTACCAAAATTTCCTATTATTTTTCCCTTCTTTTTCTCCAAAGGACTCACCTAAACTTAGCTTCTAAAGTTACCTTGTCTTTACAAGGCTTTTCAAATAAAGTCATTCACTTTGACAGGAGAAAGTTTAAACTATCTCGAAGATGAGAAGATGAAAAGAATTTATGTGGAGAGTGTCAATTGCATGCCAATTCAAGTGCCATTTCTAATGCCAATTTCTATGAGACGAGATACCCCATCCATCACAGGACTCCTGTGGTGTTTATATGTAAAGAAGGGATAAGGAAAGATGAAATTGGTGGGACACAAAATCTATTTGCGATTTTTAAAGGATACAGATGTGGGTTCGTTGACAGAGATGCACCGTAGAAACCGGGAATTTTGGCAACGGTATACGCCAGATAGGCCCAGGGAGTTCTATACGGAGGAATATCAGCTAAATCGAATCCAAACCAGCTTGGCGAAGATGAAAAGGGACGAGCAATACACGTTCGGCATTTTCCTCGTCGGTACTGATGAACTGATTGGCGTCATTGAGTTGACTGAAGTGGTCCGTGGTCCTTTACAGACATGTTGGCTAGGCTATTATGTAGATCAATCGCACAACGGACATGGCTATACTACTGAAGCTGTGCGCCTGGTTGTTGACTATGCCTTTGAGGTTCTCAAGTTGCACAGAATTGAAGCAGGAGTCATGCCACATAACATCGGGTCGATTCGAGTTTTGGAGAAGGCAGGATTCCATAAGGAGGGGCTTTCCAAGAAGAACGTGAAGATTAACGGAAGGTGGGAAGATCATTTACACTTCGCTATCGTGAATCCAAATGATTCAGAATAACCAGGACGCCCCAACTTTCCTATTGTTATAAAAATGGCTGACCCCAAAATCGGATTAGCCATTTTTGATTGGAAACTAGACTTGATTCGTATCAATTGACAATCCAAAGCCCTGGTCATTGATCATGTCAAATGGCACTTCTGCACCTTAAAACGGAACCCGTTACTCGCTTTGAGTAGGAACTTTTTTATCCATATTTCGTGGATTAGTCTCTTTAATTCCTAAAAGATTGCGATGCAATATCAAATGTTAGTGGGCAATCGTTTATCGATGGAGTAATGGCGGCGTGTGAGTTCTTTGAACACGCACACGATGGTATTTTAACGGTGAAGGAGGATTGAAAAAAGGAAGGTGGAGTAAGACTCCACCTTCTTGACCACGTGACCACAATTTGACCACATATTTAATAGAAACTAATGAATTTGATTAATGGTTGATTTAATACTTGTAAAGCCCTTAAAAATGAATGTTTCATAAATGTTATTTTATTGATTATGGAACATGAATCGGTTACGATATAGAAAAAATATTCAGAATATTAACTTGCACAAAGGAATGAAAAAACACGCGAGCGGTGGTGATGAGCAAATGGAAACAGGCATATTGTTTAACTGAATATTTGTAAACGCTTACTATTTTTGTTATCACGGCATACTAACCGGTTAGAATGTTAAAAGGATGGTGGTAAGATGGAGAAAACGCATTTTTACTGGCCGGACTGCTTGCCAAAACAATTGCATTATCTGCTAGGTGAAAAAACGTTATATGAATATTTGCGCCATCATGGCCTGCATCAGGCAAATGAGCCTGCTTATATTTTTTACGATCGCACGATCACGTAGGGGATGCTGCTTGATCATGTCCACCGCTTCGCACGCTATTTGAAAGAAAAAGGCGTGGGCAAAGGAAGCTATGTCGCGCTTTACATGCAAAACTGCCCACAGTACATCATTGCCCACTTTGCCATTCAGCAGCTCGGCGGCATCGTCGTTCCGCTCAATCCAATGTACCGCGAGTCAGAGCTGGCGTATTTCTTTGCCGAAGTGCCTATAGTGGGAATTGTGACTGGCGAAGAAGGATTGGCGCGCGTCAAGAACGCCGAGCAGCAAACTTCTCCGCTGTCCTTCATCGTCACTTGCCACTACAGGGATTATGCAGCTAAAGACGGCGATATTCCGCTTTGCGGGGAGCTGCTGCAGCCGAAACAACGCTGTGACGGCGCCGATGATTTTGCCTCCATCATGGATACTTGTTCTCCATATGAAGGTGCCGCATCACTAGATTTATGGAACGATGTCGGGCTGATCATTTTCACGTCCGGAACGACGGGGCGGCCAAAAGGGGCAATGCTGACGTATGGAAACGCGTTGTTTAAAACCGCCGCTTCAGCGCACGCCAATCGGCTGACGGAAAGAGAACGGCTGATGGCGCACTCGCCGCTGTGCCATATCGCCGGGATGGTGATGGGATTAAATACTCCTGTATATACGAGAAATCCATGCGTATTGTTTACACGGTTTGACCCGCTCGCGACGATAAAGGTGATCGAGAAATACCGAATTACCGCATGGTACAGCATTGCACCGATGAACGTTGCGATTTTGCAGGCGGCAGAAAGCATCTGCTGCGATTTATCGAGCTTAAAGCGCAATTTAGTGACGAGTTTTGGCTTGCAAGTGACAAAAGAATTAGCCGAGAAATGGGCGCAGGCAACAGGTGGCTGCCTGCTGTACGAAGCTGCTTATGGCTTAAGCGAAACGCATACGTGTGATACGTTTATGCCGGAAGAAAAAGTGAAATTCGGTTCATGCGGCATTCCGACGTATGATACGGAAATCCGCATCGTCGACCCGGAAACGAAGGCGGAACTTGATCCCGGAAAATCAGGAGAAATTGTCGTCAAAAACCCCGGCGTGTTTAAAGGCTATTTCCGCCGTGAAGACGCGACGAACGAAACATTAAGAGACGGATGGGTATATACCGGAGATATTGGCTATTTGGATGAAGATGGCTATTTGTTTTTCCAAGGGCGCCTCAAAGAAATGATCAAAGTTTCCGGCTACAGTGTCTTTCCGGAAGACGTAGAAGCACTGTTGAACCAGCATCCAGCTATCAAGCAATGCGCGGTCATTGGCGTGCCTGATCCGGTCAAAGGGGAAGTACCGAAGGCGTTTGTCGTTGTCAAAGAAGAGTATGAAGGAAAGATTGGCGCGCAGGATATTATTGAATGGGCGAAAGCACATATGGCCGCCTTCAAATACCCGCGCTATGTCGAACTGATCGAACAATTGCCAACGACGCCATCGGGAAAAGTACTGCGAAAATTATTGAGGAAAGAACAGGAGAGATAGCATGAGCGATCTTCGCCATTTAACGCAAGAGTTGCTGGCAAGAAAAGAAAGAGCGCTGCTTGGCGGCGGCATGGACAAAATCAACAGGCAGCAGAAAAAGGATTGTTGACGGCAAGAAAGCGGATTGCCATGTTGGTCGATGCAGGGACATTTGTCGAGTTTGGCCAGCTCAATACATCGGACCAAAGCGGAATGGGAGAAAAAAGCTATGGGGACGGTCTTGTCGCTGGAATCGGTAAAGTGAACGGCTGCGCTGCCGTTATTATAGCAGGGGATAAAACGGTATTGGCGGGAACGGAAGGAAATGTGCATATCCGCAAGTCAAGGAAAATGCATGAGTTTGCTGTACGCAATGGCCTGCCGATGTTTTTCCTGCATGAAGGCGGCGGACTGCGGATGCCGGACGGAATGGGATCAGACGGGATTAGCGAGAAACTGTTTCCGCGCGAGCTGCTTACCCATCACCGTCAAGTGCCGACGATGGCGGCGATTTTAGGCGATAGCTACGGCGGCCCGACATGGACCGCGGTAAGCTGCGATTTTGCCACCCAGCTGAAAGGAACGTGCATGGCGATCGCTGGGCCGAGAATGCTTGAGCTGGCGAACGGGCAGCGGGTGACGTCGGAAAAATTAGGCGGTGTGGACGTGCATTACCAATATACGGGGCAGATTGACACCGACGGTGAGACAGAAGAAGAGTGCATCGAACAGTTAAAAACGTTTTCGCCTATATGCCGCAAAACGGAAACGAACGCCCGCCGATGGAAAAAACGAATGACGACCCGTACTGAATGGTGGACGAGGTATTTACGATTTTGCCAGAAAAAAGCAGCCGCGTCTATGATATGCGTAAAATGATCGCCTGTCTTGTCGATGACGGCCGGTTCTTTGGGTATCAGAAAAAGTTTGGCAAGGCTTTGATAACGGCATTGGCTCATATGAACGGACATGTCGTCGGCATCATTGCCAATCAACCAAGCCAGTACGCCGGTGCGCCGGGCCCGCAGGAATGCCAAAAGGCGGCGGAATTCATTTGCCTATGCGATTCGTATCACATTCCACTAATCTTTTTGCACGATACGCCGGGTTTTCGTATCAGCACGGAAGCGGAAAAAGCGAAAATGGCGACGAAAATCATGGTTTGGAATCAGGCGATGGCGTTGTCGACTGTTCCGAAAATCTCCATTGTCATTCGCAAAAGCATCGGCGCTGCTTACGGAAATATGTGCGGGCCGGGAATGGGGGCGGATATTGTCGTTGCTTGGCCGAGTGCGGAAATCAATTTCACCCGGCCAGGAAGTCGGCATTAACGTTGTCTACGGACGTGAGCTTGAAAAAGTGGAAAACCGTAAAGAGCTGTGCCAAGAACGGTTAAAACATTGGGCGTTTGACAGCTCCCCTTATAAAGCAGCCGGTAAACATTTCATCGATGACGTGATCCATCCGGCAGAGACGAGAAAATTTCTTTGCCAGGCGCTGGAGTTCTTGCTGACGTCGAAGCGGGGGAGAAGCGAGCGTTTGCTTGCCGTGTGGCTGACAGGATTTTAAAAGATATGATAAACGCGCATGGCCGCAGGTCAAGTGTTCAGGTGTGAGGTTTGTTTTTGATTTCCAATGTATAAACTCAACACGGCCAAACGGCGTCCTTATTTGCATCATCTTTTTGCTAGTTTAAGAGCGGGAATCATTCGCTCCTTTTTTCCTTTTATGGTATAATAAGGATGAATAAGTGGATATCAACAATTTGGAACAAGGAATCTAAAAAGCTAGGAGAATGGAACACATGAAAGTGCAAGGATTTAGCCATGTGACCATCAATGTGAAAGATTTGGCCCGTTCACTTCGTTTTTATGTAGATGTATTAGGAATGAAGCTCGTTCATCGTGGCCGGAAGGATGCGTACTTAGAATGGGGAAGCGCGTGGATTTGCTTACAGGAACGTTCGGACATGGCAGAACAGCGTCCACAGATCGGCGTGGACCATGTGGCGTTTTTTATCGATGAACAGGATTTTGCAGAAGCGGTCGAACAGCTAAAAGCGAACGAGGTGACGATTGTCCGGGAACCGACCCGCCGCGGCCGCGGTCTTTCAGTCAACTTTCTTGATCCGGACGGTACGCAATTGGAATTGCATACGTCGACGCTGGCCGAGCGGATGAAAGTATGGAAATAAATAGGAGAGGGTAGACGCAAATGATAAACTCGTTAAGCATTGCCGGGATGGCTGCACAGTTAGTCATATCTCTTTTAGTGCCGCTTGGTTTGCTCATTTACTTTCATAAGAAGAAATGGCTGTCATGGAAGCCTCTCGGCGTCGGCATTCTTATTTTTTTGCTATTTTCGCAGGTGCTCGAAAAAGCGCTGCATGTGGTGATGATTGACCCGAGCGGAACCTCATTAAAATGGACGGATAGCGTGGCGCTGTTTGTCCTGTATGCGGCGCTGGCGGCTGGGGTCTTTGAAGAAGTCGGCCGCTATGTCGGCTTTCGCTGGATGCTGAAAAAACATCATGAATATAAAGACGGGCTGTCGTTCGGGCTTGGGCACGGCGGCATTGAAGCGATTTTGATCGGCGTGTTTGGAGCAGTCAATGCGTTGGTGCTTGCGAGCTTGATTCAATCCGGAATGTTTGACAAAACGATCGCCCCGACATTGCCGGACGGGCAGGCGGAACTCATTAAAGATCAAATTTTGCATACGCCGTTTGCCATGTATATATTGGGTGGGTTAGAGCGGGCGTTGGCGCTCGTATTTCATATCGCGATGTCTCTTCTCGTTTTGCTTGGTGTGCGCAAACGGAATTTCCGTTATGTCATCTATGCGATTTTGCTGCACGCGTTGATGGATACAGCGCCTGCGTTATACCAAGCACATGTTGTCACAAACGTTTGGCTGATCGAAGCGGTGATCTTTTTATTTGCTGTCGCGGCGTTTCTATTTACGCGTCGCATGAAAGAAACATTTGAAGGTGGGGGAGAAGGATGAAGATTACTGTCAAACGATTGGATCATGTACAAATTTGCATTCCTTTTGGCGCCGAAGATGAGGCGCGCGCCTTTTACACCGCTTTGCTCGGTTTTATGGAAATCGAAAAGCCGGACTCCCTAAAAGCGAACGGCGGACTTTGGTACCAAGTCGGCGATATCGAGCTTCATATCGGCGTCGAAGACCGTGACGGCTACAACAGCAAAAGCCATCCTGCATTTGAAGTCGAAAACATCGATGAAGTGCGCCGCTACCTAGAAGAAAATGGCGTTCCGACCAAAGACGAAAAACCGATTCCGGGGGTGAAGCGGTTTTCGTTTCGCGACCCGTTCCACAATCGGATTGAGTTTTTGTCGAAAAGTTGACCACTCCCTATGCCTAAAATTATCGGAAGCGATATCGGTTCCTTGCTATTACCGATCAGGACATTAGCTACGCTATTGTGGCTGCACATTCTGAAGAAACATCATAAAAGGATTTCATGAGCTGCTTATATTAAAATTACGTTTGTTGTCATTCTGCCGGCCATCGTGTTTACCTTATACTGCTGTTTTTTATCTGGTGAATGAGGAAATCAGTCTCTTTTTATCATCCGCACCTTGCGCTAAAATAACTCCCCCCCTGTACATGAGCTTTTGGCGTTACAGAGAGGGAAGTTTATTTTATTAAGGAAGATGAATCGTTTTTACATGTATTAGTTTCCAAAATACGGATATTCCGCTAGCTGTTACAAGTTCAATAATGTTGTTTTGTACTTGCTTAAGCAAACCAATTTTCATCGGATGGTCGCCTAAATCAAATACGACTAACTGTCCCTCAAATTTTTTTAACTGTTCTTCTAATGACCTTTGTAGTGGCATGTCGGTTGGTTTTACTGGCAGCACTTCATTGCCTAGCGTGTATGGAGTAATGTTTGTCTGATAAGGGGTTAGCCATTTCAGATGATTTAAAGAAATAAACATCGTTTTATACACCGGTGAATAGAAAACGAAGTAATCATTTAAAATAGCCGTAACATAGCCATGGATCGATTTATTTCCTGTCACATAAATTTCGACAAAACGACCTTTCGCGTTGATTAATGTTTTCCGATAGGAAATCATCTCATTTTCATCAAAAGGTGATTCAGGGATCACATCCGATAATTCCGTCTGTGGGTTCGTAGATACTCTGATGTTGTGAATGTGCAAATGGGGAATATATAAATATTCTTTTCCGTTATAAATCACAATAATATCTAATCCTACATCGACAAGTATTCCTGTCAACAGGACTTTCCCAGATAATTCCATTTCTACTGGCTTTCCGATTAAAGAATTTAGGTTATTCATTTTCTCCCTCCTTTCAACAGAATAAAAGCAAGTAGTAGATGCACAAATGTGCATCTACTAGACAATGATCTTCTTGTTCACACCAAAGAACGACTGGCAATCGGCATTACAACACATATAACTATTTTCCGATCTTTTACGAAATATAGGAACAAAATGACAAGGAAGCGATTCAAAAGGAGCTGTTGGCGAGAAATGATGATTTTTATTCATGAACGTCGACAATTTTAAAGTAGGGAATAAGAAACGATTTACTTTTTCGGATCCCAAATATAATCAATCGTTTTAACGATTGTTTCCTTAACGATTTTTTCTTTTGGAGAGCTTCTTTGACTTGTAAGCTGTTCTTTGCCCGATGTTCTGTCATATTTGACTTCATATTCTACTTTTTCTACTTTTGTCCGCTGTTCTCTATCCGATGTTCTGTTGTCTTCTGCTTTTGTCCGCTGTTCTCTGCCCGATGTTCTGTCAACTTCTACAACGATGGTTTCCTGTGAAGAGCTTCTTCGACTTGTATGATCATCTCTGTCCGATGTGCTATTATCTTCTACTTTGTTTGACATAACCCAATCTTTGGTGTTGGAATTCTCAGTAGTTTCATTATTTTGTTGTTGCTGTTGTTCTTGTTGTTCTTGCTTTTGTTGTTGTTTGAGAAAGCCTTTTGTACCAATACTAATGCTTTTAATGTGATAAGGGTAAATCCGAATGACTTCATCATTGTTTACCAGTGTAAAATGTTCTCCCTCTTCTTGCACAAGAATTCCTTCTGCCGCTTCAGGACCGCCGCGGTTAATAGAGACCCATTTATAAGCAAAATAATCAAATAACTCATCGAAACTTTGCGCATGGATGTCATCAAAATTGATGGCATTAAAATAATTATTAAGGATAGAGGAATTGTTGTGAGGTGTGTTTTGATCGATATTTTGATCGATATTTTGGCTCGTATTTTGTACACTTACACTTTTGATGTGAGTTATATTATAAAATACAATGCCATCGTCTTCCGTTAAGAGAGCCATATAATTACCAGCAACAGCGAGCACTATTCCTTTTTTAGATTCAGGACCGCCTTGATTCACCTTGATCATACTGCCGATAAATTTTTTTAATAATTCTGTAAAGTTATTCGCTGATACCAGTTCTGGATGGCCGTCAAAATCGATCGACCATTCAACAGAGTTAGCTTTTGAATTTTCATCGATGTTTAGGATATGTCTTAAGTTAGATTCAACATCGTTAGCTTCTGAATTTTTACTGATGCTTCGGACGTGTTTTAAGTTAGCTATTAAATTTTCACTAATGCTTTGAACCTGTTTTAAATTACTATAAATACTTTCATTGATGCTTTGGACGATGTTTTGGACATTTCGTAAGTTAGATTCAATAGAATTAGCTTTTAAATTTTCACTAATGCTCTGGACATGTTTTAAGTTATAATAAATAATTGCGTTGTCGTTTTTCGAGTTATTGTTTTTTGGGTTATCATTTTGTGCGTTGTTATTTTTTGCTTTGTCGTTTGATTGCTCTGGCATTAGTGCAACATAATCGGTCTGAACATCTAAAAGCCTACCTTCACAAGATTCTGGTCCCCCTCTGTATACTTTTACTTTTTTGCCCACTAACGATTTTAGATAATCATTTGACTCCACTGATTGACTATCCATTTGTTTTCTAATCATATATTTGTTCCTCCTTGTTATTTATCCATAATGGTTATTCGTAATGCATATATACGTATCCCATTAGTCAAAAGTTATCCATCAATCGCCCAACATGAAAAAATTCCACTTTAGCCCATTTTATAATAGGACGGACAACTGACTTTTTAAATAAGCGTTTCGTTTTTCGATGAACTCGCAAATCCAATCGGGTTCATCATCAAACTGTTCCATACGGTCTTTTATATACGGATCATTGAGGACATGTGGTCGCAATTGCTGATAAAGTTGCTCCACTTTTGGCTTCATAAACTCCACGGTGAATTCATGATCTAATGTATGTTTCATGATGTCATAATACATTTTTCGAAAGCGCTCTGTATCTAATAATCGGGCGGTTAACGTATTAAATCCCTCGATACGTACGTAATCATAATCCATTTGTTTTCCATTAATATCCCTTCCCCAAGTAGCGTCAAAATCCCAAGGAATGATTTCGAATAAACCGGAATCTGGATTGCGATATAGCGCGTAATTGTGAACGAAGCCATCGAAATTTTGCGTGCAAACAACGCCTGTGAGCCAGCGTAAATATTTATTTACGTCCAAAATCTTTGTTATGACAGATTCGTACTCATATTTTGGTGTCGTATTTATTTGGAAAATGAATTCCTCCAGGTATCGGTGATCCTCTTGAGTTCCCAGCTTCCTTTCATAGCCCGCATCTAAAGACGTTTTAGGGGCCTTGTCAAACGAACTAATCAGCGAAAAATTAGCGTCATCATCAACCGCGTAAAAAATGGGCCCTATTGGCAATTGACGTTTTTTTAAGAAAAATTCATCCACCGATTCTAATTGAAGATAAATTCCCTCATGTTTTCCATTGATGGATAAAAGAACGTGTTGGGAGGAAGGAGAAAGGACGCCAAGTGCCGAGAAAAAATCGAAGGAAAGTTTATTTCTCATGAGAGAAGGATCTTTATATTCCGCGTTCAAGTGAAGTTCATGAGCTCCATGAAAGAAATAAGGTTTATAAAACGAGATAAAATAGGATTTTTTCTTAAATTTTCGAATGTGTGAGCCGCGATAGCTTATATCGATATGAAATTTTTTCTTATGAAATGTAAGCGTGGCAGGAACAAGTTCATCGTTCCAAATGTTGCGACGCAGCTCCCGCAAATCATCAGGGTGGATATAAATCGCAAACAGAGGAAGCTGACTGGTTGACATCTATCATCTCCACCTTTCTGACCATGTTCAATAAATCCTATGTGAATGGTAAGGCTCCTGTTACTGTAGGCATTTATCCTATTTTTATAAAAAACAGACAAGTGTCTAAATCAGCATAAAGGAAAATAACGTAGATTATTATCAGGTAAAGATAGATGACTATCTTTTCTAACAATGAACATGGTATTAGGAGGTTAAAAAATGAGCGTTTATACTCATGATGACATTAAAAACGCTGTAGACGTACTTGAAGCAGAAGGGCTAGGGGAGTTTTTATATCAAGAGCCGACAGGCCGTAGGCATCGTACGCATGGTACAAGTCGTTCCCGCGGGACAGGTCGTATAACAGGGCGGCCAGGTCGCATAACAGGGCGGCCAGGTCGCATAATAGGGCAGACAGGTCGCATAACAGGGCGGCCAGGTCGCATAACAGGGCAGACAGGTCGCACAACAGGGTGGATGGATCGTACAACAGAGCGGACGGGTCGCACAACCGGGCGGACGGATCGCACAACAGAGGGGATGGATCATACAACAGAGCAGACAGGTCGCACAACCGGGCGAACGGATCGCACAACAGAAGGGATGGATCATACAACAGAGCGGACAGATCGCACAACCGGGCGAACGTATCACACAACAGAGGGGATGGATCGCACAACAGGATGGACGGATCACACAACAGAGCGCACAAGTCGTTCTCATAGAAAACGAAGATACTGGCATGACGGAAATATGAAGATTTTATGGATAAAATTGGATGGCATGTTATGAACTAACCATATTTTTCTAGCATCAAAATAGGCGGTGTTAACAAAGCATCTCGCCTATTTTTCTTTTAAAAGGATTCATGGTCGTTAATATGCAAATTTTTTATTAACAAAACATTGTGCTAAATAAACAGTCAGAAAAAGAAAAATTATTCACTAGGCGATTTTGATTTTCTGAGGGAAAAATAGTTTGAAGTATTGTGTAGATTCAAGACGTGTAGTTATAATGTAAACAATAAAAATATTTTGGTTAACAATCGGGGGATGAGGATGAAAAATCATATTCAATCCGTACTTCATCAATTAGAACAAAAAACACAAAAGCGCATGTTGAAGAATGTATCCTCTTCGGATGGCGCATGGATTGTCATGAATGGTAGGAAGATGTTAAATTTAGCATCAAACAATTATCTAGGGCTGGCGAATGATGAACGATTAATCAAAGCAGGTTGCCAAGCAATGCGTACATACGGAGCGGGAGCCACTGCTTCGCGTCTTATTGTCGGCAATTATGAACTATATACGAGAGCCGAAGAAGCGTTAAAAAAATGGAAAAAGACGGAGGCAGCGCTTATTTTCAATAGCGGGTATACAGCTAATCTCGGAATTATTTCGTCTCTGATCGGCCGCGATGATATTGTGTTTAGCGACTGGCTCAATCACGCGAGCATTATTGATGGAATCAGATTAAGCAAGGCAGAACGATATCGTTATCGCCATAACGATTTGGATCATTTGGAGTCATTGTTGAAACAAGCATCTCCGCATAAGCGAAAGTTGATTGTCACCGATTCGATTTTCAGCATGGATGGGGATATAGCGCAGTTGGAAGGATTAGTGACGCTGAAGAAACGTTATAACGCCATCTTAATGGTTGATGAAGCGCATAGCAGCGGCATTTATGGAAAAAGAGGAGAAGGTCTTGTTCACCATCTTCATTTGCAAGACGAGGTCGACATCCAGATGGGCACCTTCAGCAAGGCGTTAGGATGTTTTGGAGCTTATGTCACGGGAGAACAGTGGCTCATTGATTACTTGATGAATACGATGCGCAGCTTTATTTTTACGACCGCTTTACCTCCGGCTGTTCTTGGCGCAATTGAAAAATCGATTGAGATTGTTCAACAAGAACATGCAAGAAGGCAAACGTTGCAAGTTCATAGCCATTATTTCCGCGATGAGCTTCAAAAGCTAGGATTTGATATCGGAAAAAGCACGACACACATCGTTCCGATCATCATCGGTTCAAACGAACAGACGGTTCAAATGAGCGAGCGGCTTCAGGAACACGGAATCGCCGCGGTAGCGATCCGGCCGCCAACCGTTCCCGAAGGCACGTCCCGCATCCGCTTCTCTCTTTCTTCTTCTTTAACGAAGGAAGAATTAGATTGGGCGCTGGAGCGGATTGCGGAAGTAGGAAGAGAAATGGGATTGATAGCTTCATGATGAAATTTTACAACTTTGAACCGATAGGATAGTCATACGAATAGTCGAGCAAAGTTACACCCGCGCTCCGATGTCGCATGTTGTTTGATTTTCTATAATCAATGCAAACAAGACAGAGGAGCGTGAGAAAATGTTGCTCATCCATGATGTCATTCATAAAATGATTTATGATTTCGAAAAAAGACCAGACACGAAAGTCCAAAACAATCGTCAATCAAACCGCTAAACAGACAATGTTTGGCGGTTTTTTACATATTGAACATGTTGCTGGCCATACTAACAACAGGTGATGGCGAATGTACACAAAATCGGAATTAGAACAATTTGTCAAACAAGCAAAACAGTATGCGCGTTATGGAAAAGTCGCTGATTATATTCCCGCCCTTGGCAAGGCGAATCCAAACGATTTGTCAATCGCTATTTACATGCCCGACGGCAATGTCATCGACGCGGGGGATACGACCCATAAAGTGACGCTGCAAAGCATCTCGAAAATTATCGCGTTGGCGCTTGTCCTAATGGACCGAGGGGAACAAGAAGTGTTTCGAAAGGTAGGCATGGAGCCGACGGGAGATCCGTTTAATTCCATTGCCAAACTGGAGGAAGTGCAGCCGGCAAAGCCGCTCAACCCAATGATCAACGCAGGTGCGCTCGCGGTGACGCATATGATTGCTGGAGCTTCGGTGACCGAGCGGTTCGAGCGGCTTTTGCAGTTTGTCCGGAAACTTGCAGGAAATCCGACCATCACGTATTCGGAAGAAGTAGCCCAGTCCGAATTTGAAACGGCGTTTTTAAACCGCTCGCTCTGTTATTTTCTTAAGCAGCATGGTATTATCAATGAAGATGTCGAAGAGCTGATGGATCTTTACACGAAACAATGCGCGATCGAAATGACGTGCGACGACCTAGCGCGCATCGGCCTTGTGTTCGCAATGGATGGACGCGATCCGTTTACCGGGGAGCAAATAATGCCGCTCGATGTCGCCCGCATTTGCAAGACGTTTATGGTCACGTGCGGCATGTACAACGCCTCCGGCGAATTTGCGATTAAAATCGGCATCCCGGCAAAGAGCGGAGTCTCGGGTGGCATCCTCGCCGCCGTGCCAAAGCGGTGCGGCATCGGTATTTTCGGTCCGGCGTTGGACGAGAAAGGCAACAGCATCACCGGCATGAAACTGCTAGAACTGCTTTCAAAAACGTATTCGTTAAGCATTTTCTAAAAACAAGGAGGAAACGACACATGCAAACCTTTACGGTTCAATTTCACCGGGAAGATGAAGTAGAAGCGATGAAAGTGCAAAAACTAAACCAACAAGATTTCGACAAAGCCACCGAAGGCGGGACAAGACATTTATTTGACTTGGATACGAACATCGGCTATTTCGTCTTTTTTGACGCCGAGGACGCAGAGGGAAATGTTTCGTATCTTGTCCTGCAATATGAGGAGGACAACGAAGATCCAAGTGCATGCTACGGATTTGAGCTAAAAGATTTCTATGAATTTCTCGCTCTTTATTTGAACGATCTGGAATTCGGTGACGAACAAGAAGAAAGTGAAGAAGAGGAGTACGGCCCAATCCATCATTTGGCCCATCTTCTTTATCATATTGTAGAAGAAGGGAACTCGATCGAAGTGTAACAACACGATCCTGGATCAGGTGTGATCCAGGATTTATCTTGCCCTCTTTTTGTACTTTTCCACACTGCCTTTCATCAGCCGAAGCTTATGCCCGTCGATGCTCCAATGGATCAGCACTACGTTTTTTAAAAAAAATAATAAAGCCCAAATATACCGCATAAAGTGATAACAAATGTAATCGATTACATAAAATGTCGTCTTCCGGATAGCTTCTAAAATAATGAAAGGAATTGTAACAATGGTAAGAATCAAAGATGTTGCAAAATTAGCTAATGTATCCACAGCAACAGTATCACGCGTTTTACGCAATGCGGGCAATGTTAAGGAAGAAACGAGAAAGCGGGTGCTGGAAGCCATCGAAAAGCTCCATTATCAGCCAAATGTTCTTGGAAGAAATCTGCGCAGAATGGAAACCGAAACGATATTGGTGGTAGTGCCGGATATGACGAACCCTTTCTTTTCGAAAGTATTGAGGGGGATTGAATCGGTCGCCATCCAAAATGGATATCGGGTACTATTAGGCGATACGCAAAATAATATCCGTCTGGAAGAAGAATACTTAAATCTTTTGCGCCAAAAACAAGTAGATGGAACGATTTTTCTAACTGCCCGTATCAACAAAGAGCTTATGGAAGAAATGTCACAGCAATTTCCGATTGTTCTTGCTTGTGAGTATTTAGAAGGGGCAACCATTCCTACCGTTTCCATTGATAATATTAGCAGCGCCCGCAAGGCGACAGAACATTTGATTAAACTAGGGCATCGTCGCATCGCCCATCTTTCCGGCCCGATGAATATTATTTTAAGCCGTGACCGTTTGCGCGGATACCAACAAGCGATAATGCAATATGAATTGGATGTGGATCCGGTACTTATTCAGGAAGGGGATTTTTCATATGAAAGTGGTTATAATTTAACGCTAAAACTCCTTGCCCTTAAAAATCCGCCGACAGCCATTTTTGCAGCGAATGACGAGATGGCAATCGGAGCAATCAAAGCAATTCAAAAACTTTCATTGCATGTTCCAGATGATATAGCTGTCGTTGGCTTTGATGATATTAAAATTGCATCGATTTTCGAACCAAATTTGACTACGATTTCCCAGCCGATGTTTGAAATCGGGGAGAAGGCGATGAATCTTTTACTCCAGCTAATGGAAGGAAAAAAGTTGGATAGACGGCAGTTCGTATTAGAGGATCGGCTGATCGTCCGTGATTCTTGCGGAGGAAAAGGAATGGAAAAATGAATGTGTAATCGATTACATCTTGAGGAGGTGGTGGCAGGGAGCTTAAAAGCTATCGCCACAAATTCATTTTTAGTTTAAACCAAGGGGGGATTTTGAAGTGAAAAAGTGGTTGCGAAGAACGATGACGTTTATTTTTGCCACAACACTGATGGCAACAGTTGGCTGTTCATCCAATTCCTCTAGCGGCAGCGCTTCATCAGATGGAAAGGAAAAAATTAAGATTGTTTGGGCCCATGGCAAGGATGATACACCGCAATCGAAGAAATTGGTGGAAGCGTTTAATGCGAAACATAAGAACATTGAAGTCGTTGAATTGGAAATGCCGCAGAAATCAGACGCCCAGCATGACGATTATGTGACTAAGCTGGCTGCGGGAGATACGAGCATCGATGTATTTTCCCTTGATATTATTTGGCCGGCTGAATTTGGGGCTGCCGGTTGGCTGGAGCCGCTCAACAACTATTTTAGCAAGGAGGACCTTGAAAAACTTTTGCCAGGTCCGGTAGAAGGGACACAGTATAAGGGAAAACAAATCGCCATTCCATTGTATACAGATGCAGGAGTTTTGTTCTACCGCAAAGACATTTTGCAAAAATACGGAAAACAGCCGCCAAAAACGTTTGAAGAACTGATGTCGCTGGCGAAGGAGCTGCAAGGAAAGGAAGGAACGAAATACGGATTTGTATTTCAAGCGAATCAGTATGAGGGGCTCGTATGTGACTGGTTGGAATACGTATGGGCAAACGGCGGAAACGTGCTTGACAAAGACGGAAAAGTAGTCGTCAATAGCCCGAACACCATCGAAGCGACGAAATTTATGAAAGACTTGGTTACACAAGTCGCACCGCCAGGAGTGACTACGTATCAGGAACCGGAAAGCTTGACTGTGTTTTTGGAAGGAAAAGCGGTATTCCATCGCAACTGGCCTTACGCCTGGAAAGCTTCATCTGGACCGGAGTCGAAGATTAAAGGAAAAGTCGGCGTCATTCCAATGCCGAAGGGGCCAAAAGGGACATCCGGCGCTGCGACGCTTGGAGGATGGAATCTTGGCATTAATAAAAATATTGACGAGAAAAAGAAGGAAGCGGCTGTAAAATTTATTAAGTTCGCCGTAAGTCCCGAAGGACAAAAAATTGTCGCCATCGAAGGCGGCCGTTTGCCGGTTTTAAAAGAAATGTATAAAGATCCGGAAGTATTGAAAGCAAATCCATACTTTGCCGAGTTTTTCGAACCGTTAATGGCCGCGAAGCCTCGCCCAGTGTCTCCGAAATATCCAGAAATTTCTGACTCCATCCAACGCAATATTCATAAAGTTCTTACCGGAGTGCTTAGCGCAGAAGAAGCAGTCGCGAATATTCAAAAAGAGATCGAGACGATAGTGAAGTAAATGTACCTTGTCCTTCCCGCTGGCGGAAGAACCAGAGGGGGGATTTCCAGCGTAACGAAGTTTTGTGCGGAGAGGCGGGGAGAGAAAGTGAACAAAATGAAACAACGGGAAGCAAGGCTTGGTTGGTTGATGGTGACCCCAGCTCTTTTGGCGATTGCAGCTGTTGCACTGTACCCAATTGTACATACATTTTGGCTCAGCCTCCATACAGTCAAACTGACTGAACCGGGACTTGGCCGGCCGTTTGTAGGATTGCAAAATTATATCAACCTGTTAACCGATAATCGAACGTTAAATGCCCTATGGAATACGATTATCTTTACCGTTTCATCAGTAAGTTTGGAATTTGTTTTCGGCCTTGCCATTGCGTTATTAATTCATCGCAATTTCTTTGGCCGAGGGATCGTGCGGGCTGCCGTATTGGTGCCGTGGGCGATACCAACAGTTGTCTCAGCCATGATGTGGAAATTTATGTACAATGACCAATATGGCGTCATTAACGATATTTTGAAGAAGTTAGGAATTATTTCGGAGTATAAAGCCTGGTTAGGAGACGCTTCGTGGGCGCTTATCTCGCTGATTGTCACCGATGTGTGGAAAACAATCCCTTTTATGGCACTTCTGCTGTTGGCAGGGCTCCAGCTGATCCCGGAGGAGCTGTACGAATCGGCGAAGGTGGATGGCGCCGGCGCTTGGAAAAGATTTTGGCATATTACGTTGCCGATGTTAAAGCCAACGATTTTGGTGGCTCTTTTATTCCGCACCCTTGATGCGTTTCGTGTCTTCGATATCGTGATGGTCATGACCGGCGGAGGACCTGGAAACAGCACGGAAGTGATTTCTACGTACGCCTACAAGGTGCTCATGCGCTATCTAGATTTCGGAAATGGCTCTGCTTTGGCGGTTATTGTGTTTGTATGTGTATTTCTTATCTGCTTGTTCTTTATTACCGTTCTTGGCGTGCAGCTTGTCGACGATGAAGAGGGAGGGAGAAACTTTTGGTCCAAAAGACGATTCGCTCAATCGGCAAAAACGTTCTCTTCTACGGAGCAGTCGCACTCTTCGTTTTAATTGTTATGTTCCCATTTATTTGGCAGTTTCTTACATCGATGAAACCGCCGGAGCAAATTAATAAGATGCCTCCCGATTGGTGGCCAAACCGCCTATGGATCGATTATTACATCAATGTATTTACGAAACGGCCGTTTCTCCTTTACTTAAAAAACAGTGCCATCGTTTCGGTAGCAACGACGCTGGTTTCATTGGTCATCGGCTCTTTTTGCGCCTATGCGCTGGCAAGGCTTCATTTTAGCGGAAAAAAAATCATCTTGGCTCTAGTATTATCTGTATCAATGTTTCCGCATATTGCGACATTGAGCCCAATATTCCTATTTTTGCGCGAGATGAAGCTGTTAAACACATACACGGGGCTCGTGCTTCCATATACGACCTTTGCCTTGCCGTTAACGATTTGGACGTTAACAAGCTTTTTTCGGGAGCTTCCAAAGGAGTTGGAGGAAGCGGCGATCATCGATGGCTGCTCGCGGATGAAGGCATTCTGGAAAGTTACCGTTCCTTTGGCAGCGCCGGGGATGTTTACGACAGCGATTTTAGTGTTTATCGCGGCATGGAATGAGTTCTTATATGCTCTCTCGTTTATGACCAGAGATGAGATGCGCACCGTGCCGCCCGGCATCGCCATGTTTCCGGGGGAGCATGATCTCCCATGGGGCGATATTGCGGCAGCATCAGTTGTCGTTACCATTCCGTTGATTATTCTCGTTCTTGCTTTTCAACGCCGCATTATTGCCGGTTTGACTTCTGGCGGTGTGAAAGGATAAAGGGGTAACCAAAACAGGAAGTTCAAGGGGGAAGAGTTAATGCAAAAACAAGAAAAAATACGGCTGGGGTTTATCGGGGCCGGAAGCATTTCTAGGTTTCATATGGCTGCGGCGGCCAAACTGGCAGACCGCGTCACGTTGCAGGCCGTTTGCGACATCAATGAAACAGCCGCCGAGGAGAAAGCAGAGAAATACGGAATTCGTTTCGTCTATACAGATTATAAAGATTTGTTGGCATCCCAGGATATTGACGCGGTCATTATCACGTTGCCTAATTTTTTGCATGCCAAAGTATCGGTTGAAGCTCTAGAAGCAGGAAAGCATGTGTTGTGCGAGAAGCCAATGGTTACGAATACGGCGGAGGCTCATGCGGTCATTCGCGCCCGGGATCAATCAGGAAAACAATTTATGGTCAGCATGAACAACCGCTTCCGCAAAGCGGCCCAATGGATCCACCATTATGTACAATCCGGAAAACTAGGGGAGGTTTACTACGCCAAAACAGGATGGATACGTCGCAGGGGAATTCCTGTATGGGGAACTTGGTTTTTCGACAAGAATTTATCCGGCGGCGGGCCGTTGATTGATTTAGGCGTGCATATGCTGGACTTGACGTTGTGGATGCTAGGATATCCACGGCCTATCTCGGTGGTCGGAAAAACATATGCCAAATTTGGCCCACGACATAAAGGGGCCTGGCCTGGGAAATTATTTGCGGCGGATGCCGTATATACGGTAGAGGATTTTGCTGCTGCATTCATCGAGCTGGAAAACGAAGCGACCATCGTCTTAGAAACTAGCTGGGCTTCCCATATTGAGCAGGAAAGAGTATATGTAGAACTGCTTGGCACGGAAGGCGGGGTATGCTGGAACATTGATTTATCCGGCGACGGTCAGGAAGTCAAGCTGTTTCGTGAAGAAAAAGGGGTTCCGGCGGATGTATTGCTGCATTTTGAGGAGAATGATGAACGGTTTGATGTATTTAAAAGCTTTATTACGAGCATTGAAAACAATACTCCGCCGCTTTGCACCGCAGAGCAGGGGCTGTTGATTGGAAAAATACTAGAATCTGTCTATCAATCATCCGAACAAGGCAAGCAAGTGTTTATGGAATGGTAAGGAGGAGAAGGAATGACATTTGCAATTCGCGTGGTCGTTTGGAACGAGTTTCGTCACGAAAGGCAAGAGGAGAAGGTAAGAAACATATATCCGAACGGAATGCATCATGTCATTGGAGATTATTTAAAAAAGGAAGCATTTCATGTTACAACCGCCACCTTGGATGAACCGGAACACGGTTTAACGGATGAAGTGTTAGACCGTTGCGACGTACTCATTTGGTGGGGCCATGTCGCCCACGTGGAAGTAAAGGATGAAGTGGTAGAAAAAATCCACCAGCGGGTGCTGCAAGGGATGGGGCTGATCGTTCTTCACTCCGGACACTTTTCGAAAATTTTTAAAAAGCTCATGGGCACGAGCTGCAATTTAAAATGGCGCGAGGCGAACGAAAAAGAACGTTTATGGGTCGTGGCTCCAGGCCACCCGATTGTCGAAGGGATCGGGCCGTACATCGAGTTGGATCAGGAAGAAATGTATGGCGAATTTTTTGATATCCCTAAACCGGATCAAGTCATTTTCATCAGCTGGTTTGAAGGTGGCGAAGTGTTCCGCAGCGGATGCACTTTTACCCGCGGAAAAGGGAAAATATTCTATTTCCGTCCCGGACATGAAACGTATCCGACTTATTACCATCCGCAAATTTTAAAAGTCATTGCCAATGCGGTTCGTTGGGCCGCACCTGTTAACCGCGGGGAGATGGTCTTTGGCAATGTTCCTCCGCTCGAGGAGATTGCAGCAAAGGGGGAAGGAATCGGACGATGAGAAAAATTAACGTCGGCATTATCGGCACCGGATTTTCTGCCGTTTCCCACATCGAGGCGTTGCGCCGCCTCCCTCAAGTGCAAATTGTCGCCATTGCTTCAAGCAGCCAAGAAAAAGCAAGAGAAAAGGCGAAACAATTTGGAATTCCGAAAGCATACGGCGACTATGATGCACTCATTCAAGATCCCGAAGTAGAAGTGGTTCATAACTGCACAAGAAACTATCTGCATTTTCCGATAAATAAAGCCGTATTGGAAGCCGGCAAGCATTTATTATCGGAAAAGCCTCTGGCCATCAACAGCGAACAATCCGATGAACTCAACGAATTAGCGAAAAAAAGTCCGGTCATCAGCGCCGTCTGCTTTAATTATCGGCATTATCCATTGGTGGCAGAAGCAAAAGAAATACTTGCCCGCGAATGCAGCCGGGTCCACTTAGTCTATGGCGGATATGTCCAAGATTGGCTCTTATATGATACGGATTATAACTGGCGGCTGGACCCATTACAGAACGGCGCCTCAAGGGCCATTGCCGATATCGGCTCGCACTGGTGTGATACAGTGCAATATGTGCTTGGAAAGAAAATTACGGAAGTGTTCGCTGATCTAAAGACGGTGCATCCGATCCGGAGGAAATCAAAACATCAAGCAAGCACATTTGCATCCAGCAACGAAAAAGAGAGAGAAAATATCTATATTGATACAGAGGATTGTGGAAGTGTGCTCATTCATTTTGAGGATGGCACTCACGGAGTGTTCACCGTTTCACAAGTAAGCGCCGGACGAAAAAATCGGTTGTACTTCGAGATTGCCGCTGACACGGCAACGATTGCGTGGGATCAGGAAGACCCTAACCGCCTATGGGTCGGAAAGCGCGATGAGCCAAACCGGGAGATCGTGCGCGACCCTTCCATTTTGTCGCCGCAAGCAGCTGCTTTGTCCCATTACCCAGGCGGCCATCAGGAAGGATGGCCAGATGGGTTAAAAAATCTATTTCTTGAGTTTTACGCCACAGTAAGCGAACGAAAAGCCGGGAAAACAGAAAGTGGGCATTTTTCCTTTGCCACGATCGAGGACGGCCATCAGCTTATGAAATTAGTAGATGCAATATTAGAAAGCCATCGTTTGCAAAAATGGGTTTCCATTTCTTGATTTTGAAGAGGGGGATTCAAGTGAAACTAGGTGTGTTTACCGTATTATATCAAGATTTGCCATTCGAGCAGATGTTAGATAAGGTTGCCGAGATGGGAGTAGAAGCGGTTGAATTGGGAACAGGGAATTACCCTGGCAATAAACATTGCGATCCTGATCAGCTGTTGGAAGATCCGACAAAGATAAAGGCTTTCAAGAAAGCGGTGGAAGGCCGGAGCTTGACCATCAGCTCTCTAAGCTGTCATGGGAATCCGATTCATCCAGACAAGAACTTTGCCAAACAGTCGCATGACACATGGAGAAAAACCGTACTGTTGGCAGAAAAACTCGAAGTTCCCGTCATCAATGTATTTTCCGGGTGTCCAGGCGATCATCCGGGCGCCAAATACCCGAACTGGGTCACTTGTTCGTGGCCGCCGGAATATTTGGAGATTCTGAAATGGCAATGGGAGGAAATCGTCATTCCTTATTGGCGCGAAGAAGCACAATTCGCTTCTTCCCATGGCATTCACCAAATTGCATTTGAGATGCATCCTGGCTTTGTCGTATATAATCCAGAAACGCTATTAAAATTACGCGAACATGTCGGTGCCAGCATCGGCGCCAATTTTGACCCGAGCCATCTGCTATGGCAGGGAATTGACCCCGTCGAAGCAATTAAAAAGCTAGGGCGCGAAAAGGCTATCTTCCATGTGCATGCGAAAGATACGTACATGGATCAGGCAAATATCCGGGTTAATGGTGTACTCGATACGAAGCATTACAGCAACATATTAGAACGGTCTTGGGTGTTCCGCACCGTCGGATACGGGCAAAACGAAAAAATGTGGCGAGACATTGTCAGTACGCTTCGCGCGGTAGGATATGATTATGTACTTTCGATTGAACATGAAGATATGTTGGCTTCGATTGATGAAGGATTATCGAAGGCGATTGATTTGCTGAAAAAGTTGCTTTTCAAAGAGGAATTGCCAAATATGTGGTGGGCGTAAAGAGAAAAGGAAGGTGGCAAGGAGGTCTCCGTCTCTCTTTGCCACCTTATTATTGCCACTGACGTCATATCGCTTGTTTTTCATATTTTTCAATATTTCCTTTCAATAGTTTTAACTCCTGCCCATCGATGCTTAAATCAATCAGCACCCCATTGAAAATATCTTCATTCTTCTTTTTATCATTCGACTGCAAATATCGTACGCGATACCACTTGCGGCCGTATTGAAAATACATATACCGCCCTTTTGCAAAGTCAAACCAAAACTTAACCCGTTCCCCGTTCACCGTTTTCCAGACATATCCCCATGCCCTTTTGTGAGGGAAATTTGTCATTTTTGGTCGGCCCGAATTGATGACTTTGTAGAATAGCTTGTTTTTCACATCGTACAGCATCATGATCTGCTCTGCTGCCCCCCTTTTAGAATCTATTACTACATATATAGAAAAAGCAGCAGAAAATTAGACTTATTTTTTAAGAATGAAGCTTTACATATTGCAACGCATGTTGCGGTTTCTGAAGAACAGCTAGTATCCTGCCATCGCGAAAAAGTATAAGCTGCGCCCCGGCGTTGGGTTGTCGGTGAATCAATTAGATTAAAATTGTTCTCTAACTTGCCATCCATCCTGTTTGCACAAGAAACGAAACCATCGTGCATGGCGGGTCATCAACGTGGTTAGGCTTGAGCCGTTTCGACAAAAGCAAAATTCTAAACGGCAACCTAACGTTTTACTTAACAGCGAATCTTTAGAAATAAAAGGATTTCTTTCTGGCAATGAATAGGTGGGCGCACCATCTTCGTTAGAAAGGAGTCCTTAATGTGTTGGTTGGTGTTAGGTAGAAATCAGTTTACTCTTAGGGGGGGAAACTTCCATTGGCCGAAAGAAACGGTCATGACACTAGCTTGCTGACTGTTCCCTCTTGTTGATTAGCTTCATCAGCATACGGACGAAAAACGATAGAAGAAAAATCGTGATAAACGAATACTCCCACGTCCATGTATGGTACTCAATTAAATCCGTATACTTTTCACAAAGAACCTCAAGGATCGTTAAAGCAGAGGTATACAATGCACATTGCACAATAATGCCTAAAATGCTGGAATGATAAGAGGTTTGATAAAAATAAACACACATGATCGGATACAGAAAGTATTCAAAAAGAATGCTCGTGTCGAAATATTGGCCCAAAAACCTTACAGGGTATTCAATTAAGTGTGCTTCTGCAACAATAACGCCAAAAAAGCTGGAAAAATAGGCTTTCAATAAGTACACTAAAACCGTGTCTTTGATTAATGGTTTTCGTAAACTAAGAAGCAATAAGATCATACCAATAATCAGCAATGCCCACAAAAGGATTCTGTCCATGGATCCATCGTCTCCTATGATTGATTTGCTTATCGTTTAGTATGACCAGGAGAAAATGAAATATTAAAAATGCTTCTTTAAAGTACTGATTTGGTTGTTTCAGCTAACTGTCAGCACAAATAGACAAAAGACGTGCTTATTGATCTCTAAATACGATCATGCCGCAAATCATCGGAATGACCATTAACATGGCGACGGTTAGAGTAGGTATCGGCAGCCGGTTTGCGAATATTGCGCCCATCTCTCCTAGAAAACCGCCCATCACAAAAGGAATGGCGGTTTTTGACTTGTCCGCATTCGGTTTTGCGTAATACCATGCGTCCCATACGCAATAAGCGTAAAATCCAGGATAAAATAGCAAATACCCAAAATTAGTTATTTCAACCGCCTGTTGATGTAATCCGTTAAAATCAAGATGAATGGCTTGGTTGATTCGTCCAAATATATTGTGAAAGTGTTCCACAATGATAAAGAAGGCCCCTTTCATGAATTGGCCATTATATATTTGCCCAAATCCAGGCATCAGTATGGAAAATAAAGCGGCAATGTTTCTCATCGTATCCCCTTTCGTTCTCTGCCAGCGGAAATGATCATCGTTTGTTACTTATATTTCCTTATGAGTATGTTCAGTATGTATATCATGTTTCGGTTTGGATATGAATTTTTTCTTTCATGAATACCGCGTTGTCCGAAGTGCTTAACCAAGCTCGCAGGTGAACCATAGAAGCCATTTATGGACGATTCATCCCGGTTTTTCGGCAGAATATTTAGTTGCATTGACGAATGTCGCTGGTTAAGATAATGGGTTCTAGCGTTTGGGTGTTGAGGCTGGAAGGTGAACTCAAATAGGGGTATTTCTTAGGTTGGCGGTGATGTCATCCAATCTCCCAGACCATGTGGGATTATCTTGTTTGGGAGTTGGATAGAGAGGAAGCTGCCAACTAATAACATTGGTCGTAAAGACAAACCCTTTAAAGCGATTATCGTTTCCGAAAGACGATGATTCATTTTTCGATAGAGAGCAGAAAAGTGCACATTTTAAACAAGGGAATAATCCTGTAAAATATGTAAAAAGAAAACAAAAAATAGGAGAGGATATAATGCCGGTATACAACAAACTTGTCCGTGATAAAATTCCGCAAATTATTGAACAAGCGGGAAAAACATTTGCAACGAGAATATTGGGAGATGACGAATATCGCAAAGAGCTCGAAAAAAAGCATTTGAAGAATTAGAAGAATATATGAATGCGAGTGATGACGAAAGTATTTGGCCGCGTTTTTCCCCGTCGCTTTCCAAAAGTGTTGTTTATTGCGCACCGTGAAGAAATTCTTCGTCAGGCAAAACGCTCATTTAAGCGGGTTATCTCGAATAAAACGTTTGGCATTTATGATAGAAATGAAAAAGAAAAGGATGCTGACATTATTTTTGCTTCCATTTTTACGTTAAGCATGAAAAAACATTTAAAATCCTTTTCCAAAGACGCGTTCGATTTAACTATCATTGATGAATTCCATCACGCTGCGGCGCGTTCTTACCAGCGGGTGCTTGACTATTTCGAGCCAAAATTTCTGCTTGGCATTACCGCAACTCCAGATCGAAATGACAACAAAGACGTATATGCGATTTGTGGCGGAAATGTCGCCTGCAAAATTGATTTTATTGAAGCGGTTCAGCGTGGATGGCTTGCCCCATTCCATTACTATGGGGTATATGACGATACGGATTATTCCAAGATCAAATGGCTCGGCAACCGCTATGATGGGGCAGAGCTGCTTCAAGCGCAGCTAAGGGAAGACATGGCGGACAAGATTTTAAAGGCATGGGAGAAATATAAGAAAACAAGAACGCTTGTATTTTGTTCATCAATCAAGCAAGCCGACTTTTTATCGAACTATTTTCGAAAACGAAATTATCGAACGGTTCTCTTAACTTTTCCATTGCAAAAGAAGATGAAGAAATTCTGTATCAATGGACAAAAGAGATTTGCGAGTATCGGTTGCATGTCTATTTTGAAAGGAAAGAAAACAAAAAATAGAATAGTTTTGCACATTATCTTTCTAGTTTAAGAGGTAACCTTCTTTTTCTACAAGCATGACAAGAGCAAAACAATACTCCTAACATTTCCTATTCAGACGAATCGGAGTTTACGAATATTTTAAGACGATTCACCAAGATCGCCAAAAACCGGATGCGTAGCGATAAAAACTGGATAAATCAAAAAAGTAGAGTGGTTATTTTGCCCCACTCTACTTTCTATTTTTCTCCTAACCCTTACACGTTGCGACGAGTTCTTTTGTGATCATGTTGTTTTCAAATACCGTTTCAAGCGTTGCTTTGTAGTCGAGCGTTTCAAATTCAGTATATTCGTGTTGATGGCCGACGGATCAGTTGACAGCTGGAATGCCGAATTCGGCGAAGATTTTGGTATTGCCAGAACCGCCGGGCCAATTTTCAGCCGGTCATACCGGCGAGTTGGCCGGCGGTTTCGAAAATGCGGCCGTAGTGGTCGGGACAAAATGGGACGATTGCCGGCATGGGAAGTGACGATATCGCGCGATCCGGGGCAGCCGATCTCTTCTTCAACGGTGAGCGCGATTTTCAACGAATATTTCTAGAATGCCAGATGGAAAAAGAGTATGATAAGCTAGTAAAGAACGGAATCATTGTCAACGCTTAAAAAAGAAACGCGTGAACGATCGTATTTTGTCCTGTTTTCGCAGCATCACAATCATGTTTATGATAGAATGAAAAAAGAAAAATTAATGATGATCTGGAATAAAATGGTTTAATTTATCAATTTAAAGATTTGATTACGTGGAGTAGTGATTTACAAACGCACATTGAGAAAGAGGGATGCAATAGTGTTAATCGCATTAGATATGGATGGAACGCTGCTCAATTCGCAAGGGCGGGTGAGCAAAAGAAATAAAGAGGCCATTGCAAAAGCGCAAAAGCATGGCCATATCGTGGCGATCGTAACGGGCAGGGCGTATAAAGACGCGCGCACGCCGCTTGGTGATGCAGGGCTTGTTTGCCCAATTATGAGTTTAAACGGCGCGGTGATGACATTAGAGGATGGGACGGTGCTTGGCGATGTGCCGCTTGACAAGGAAAAGTTGATTCCTTCGCTCGAATGGGTGCGCGCGCAGCTCGATTTATACTGCGAAATTTATGCAGGCGATGCTGTCTACGTCGGGCTCCATAACCGCGCCCACCTCGAGGCGATGGCCGAGCGGGCAAGCGATGTCGCTCCTGAATTAAAGCGCATCGTCGAAAAGCAGTTCCAGCAGGCGCGCGTGACATATGTCGATGACATCCGCATTGTGTGGGAAAAACCAGATATTGTGTTTTATAAGGTGCTTATTTTTTCTCTCAATCAAGAACGTTTACAAGAAGCGGCCGCCCAGTTTTCCGGCATTTCCGGCATTACCGTCACCTCGTCACATCCAAACAACATCGAAATTAACCATGAACAGGCGACGAAAGGACAGGCGCTCATGAAACTGGCCGCCCATTACGGCATCGATCTGAAAGATACGGTTGTTTTCGGTGATAGCCATAACGATTTATCGATGTTCGCTGTCGCCGGCTACCGTGTGGCGATGGGAAACGCCGCTCCCGAATTAAAAGAAGTCAGCGACATGGTAACCGTCTCACATGAGGAAGACGGCGTGGCGGTCGTATTGGAAAAGCTGATTGACAAGCGAAAACAGTGACGGTGGGCATCATGCTCTTTCCCCCGTCCTATTGCCGATGCATGGTCCAAAAACGGCCGAAAAATGGGGGATGCACTGGCGATTTTGCTTTCGCCAGCTAAAGCGGGATGTTGATATATCAAGGATTTGGATGTTTGACGTTTTTTGTTCAAATCGTTTAGTTTACATAACAACAATTTATTTTTTGCGTGGACTGAGGGTGGTGGGCAAAAATGTCCTTTGCCGCCCTAGAAAATCAATGGCAAAATGAAAATGCTCTTTTTACTCTTTTTTAAGGATGGCCTCATTCAGAGGATTAGCACATCCCACGATCCAGATTTTTATCTAGATGTTTTCTGTTTGGTTAAGAAAATCACGGTTTTCCGACGTGGCAAACGGAATTTTTTGCAGTAATGCATGTTAACAGCCAGCTCTCTATAAACAGAGGGCTGGCTGTGTTTTCATATTGTATAGATTCACCGTAAAATATAGGCTGGAAGGATTTTCGGACTGCTTCATTTGTTGTACTATTATGAACAAAGACAAAAAGAGGGGGGATTTTGTTGCGAGTTTTGCTTTATACGTCTGTTGTTCTGCTCTATGTCGTGTCGCAGTTTGTGTCTGGAAGTGTCATTCATTACAGTACCGGGATTCTGGCGATGGCTGCGCTTATTGTTTCCGCTTTTTATGCGCGAGGAGTGTACGCCATTTCAGGGGCTGTATTTTTCGTGATGGGAACGATATTATTTTTGTATCATGATTATCCTTCTTAACCACTGGCCTTACGGCGGAGTGAAAAACAGCAAAATTGGCCGCGAGGGTCCTCGTTATGCGATTGAGGAGATGACAGAATTAAAGATGATTGTCTTTCAGATCACGGAATAGATATGCCGTTATCAGCAAAACAAACATGGTGGTGAATTTAATGATTGAACTATATGTAACAAAACCAAATGAACTCGAATTGCGGCATGCAGATCCTCTACGCGCTCCTAGAGGGGACGAAGTAAAAATCCAGCTCATTTACGGCGGAATTTGCGGCTCTGATTTAAGCGTTTTCAAAGGGAAGCTGCCACACGCAACATATCCTGTACGGCCTGGCCACGAACTGCTAGGCATTGTAGTAGAAAAGGGAGAAAATGCGGTGTATGACATAGGGACGCGCGTTGTTATCCTGCCCAATACGTATTGCGGAACTTGTGATTTATGTATAAAAGGTTATACGAATATATGCCGGCATAAAAAATCATTAGGCATTAATATGGACGGCGGTTTTTCCGAGGAGTTTATCATTTCCTCTAAATATGTTTTACCGGTTCCTGATGATTTACCGGATGAGAAAGCAGTGCTCGTTGAGCCATTTGCAGTTGTGGTCCACGCTTTCAAAAAGGTGAATGTTACGAAGGATACGACAGTCGCTGTGGTTGGCTGCGGCAATGAAGGAATGATGGCAGCGGTGCTGGCGCATCATTTGGGAGCAAAAGTGACCGCAGTGGATATTAATCCACATAAATTTCAGCTCGCGAAAAAAATTGGCGATATTCGCACGCTTTTCCCTCATGAGCTACAACACGAAACATTTGATATCGTATTCGAAGCAGCAGGAACAAAAAGCGCGGTGGAACAGGCGATTCAAATAGCAAATCCTGGCGGTGATGTCATTTTAATAGGATTAGCAACGGAAGCTACTTTTCCAGTAGTTCATATCGTACGCAGCGAATTAACCATTCATGGAACGATTATTTATCAGTTTCCGGATGATTATTTACAAGCTATCGAATATTTGCGGGATCCTTCCTTTTCTATTGATCCCGTTGTTTCAAAAATTTTGCCAGTCACTGATTATCAACAAGCTTATGAAATAGCTGCTTCAGGAAATGTCGGCAAGGTTATTTTGAGTTTCAAGGGAGTTGACGGGTGAAAGAACTTATTTCCCATCGATTAGTGAAGTATTTAGAAAAACGGGGGAGTAGAACATATTTTTGGTCTTTGCGGTCATACGAATATTGCTGTATTAGCTGCCTTAGAAAAAAGCAAGATTAAATTTATCAATGTAAGGCATGAACAAATTGCCGCACATATGGCGGATGGATATGCGAGAGCAAAAAAGACAACATCGGTCATTTTGTGCCATGTTGGTCCCGGATTAACCAATGCGGCGACTGGAGTTGCCAATGCGGCTCTTGATTCTATACCAATGGTTGTGATTGCCGGAGAGGTACCGAGCCACTATTATGGGAAGCATCCACACCAAGAAATTAACCTACATGCAGATGCGTCCCAGTATGAGATTTATCGCCCATTTGTGAAACGGGCTTGAAGAGTAGACCGGACGGAGCTATTTCCAGAAATTATCGAAAAGGCGTTTCAATTAGCGGAAAGCGGCAGACCAGGACCTGTTTTAGTATCGGTGCCAATGGATATTTTTTCGAAAGAAATTGATGCTTCGTTATTTGAAAAACAATATCGCCATACGAAAACATTGCATAAACCTTCGATCGATGAAAAAACAGCAAAACAAATCGTAGAAAGGTTGTTGAATGCAGAACGTCCGTTGCTTTACGTCGGCGGCGGAATCATGCTGGCCGATGCTTCCAAAGAGTTGAAAGAATTGGTTGATCACCTCAGCATTCCGGTGGCTTACACGCTAATGGGAAAAGGAGCCATTTCTGATGATCATCCATTTACGCTCGGAATGACGGGCTTTTGGGGCATGAAATTCGTTAACGATACTTGCTGCAATGCCGATTTAATTTTAGCGTTGGGTACAAGATTCTCCGAAGCAGATTGCAGCTCTTGGGTGTCTGAGTATACATTTAATATTCCAACGACGAAGTTGATTCATATTGATATTGATCCAAATGAAATCGGGAGAAATTATCCGACGGAAATCGGAGTCGTCGCCGATTTGAAGCAGGCTCTTATCGTTTTGAATCGCGTTGCCAAAGAGTTGATCCCGCAAGGTAGACAAAATCATGAACTGAAACAGCGGATTGCTCAGTATAAACAAGAATTTAGAAAATCTAACGAGGAACATATTTGCAACAATAGTTACCCGATGAGTCCGGAACGCATTCTTCAAGCAGTGCGCGAGGTCGTACCGAGAGATGCCTATATTACGACAGACGTTGGTTGGAACAAAAACGGAGTCGGACAGCAGTTTCTAGTATATGAAGCGGGGACGATTCTGACACCTGGCAGGTATGCGACGATGGGATTTGGCGCCCCTGCCGCGTTAGGCGCAAAAATTGCCCATCCGGATAAAGTGGTCGTTTCGTTAGTCGGTGATGGAGGTTTTGGTCAAAATCCAGCCGTTCTTGCTACCGCTGCCGAAGAAAATATTGCTGTTGTTTGGGTGATCATGAACAACTACGCATTTGGAACGATTGCAGGTCTGGAAAAAGCGCATTTTGGCACCACGCACGGAACCGTATTCCAGAAGAATGGAAAACCATATTCACCGGATTATGCAAGCATTGCCAAAGCGTATGGCATTGAAGGAATTAAAATTCAATCGGCGGAAGAATTTAAACCGGCTTTAAAACGCGCGATTGAAGCAAATAAACCGTTTGTTATTGATGTCGAGATGTTGAATGTCCCAACACCAACGTCTGGTCACTGGAATATAATGGGTATTTATTCGCCTGGTAAGAAAGTGCACCACGTATCCGTAAGTTTATAACAATTTTATATATAAATTAACAATAAAAAATTTAGGAGGAATGTAAAGATGCAAGAAACAAAAAATGAAATGAAAATTAAGGTTCCTTGATCTATTCAAGGACGGAAAAACGTTCTAGTTGGGTTTAGAAAAGCCTGAATTAAACCAAATTCGTAAAGTGTTTCAGCTTATTACACCTGAAACAGTAGGATCTAAACACATTATGACCGGAATTACCATTTTTGCTCCTAGAGAAGTAAGTTCGCTTCATAATCATCCTTAATCGGAAGAAATGGATGTAGTAATTAGAGGATCGGGCGAGGTAGTTGACGCTAATGGCAATAGACGTTCGTTTAAAGAAGGAGACTATATATTTATTCCTGAAGGTGAATATCATCAGCATGTTAACACAAGGGGTGAGCCGCTTTGGCTGTTATGGTGCTATAGCCCGCAAGGATATTTGCCTAAAGACTAAGTAGAAAAGTTGAACAGCCTGCCGATGTCGTCGGTAAGCTGTTCAGTTTTTGTTTTGTCTAAAATTAATGACAATCATGTTCATAACCTAATCTATCTTATAAAGTTTAGATGCAATCAATGAAACAGGTAAGCTCTAAAAGATGAAAGGGAGATTGTTTTATGAAAACTATTAGGATAGCGGTATCAGGGATGAATCATGGGCATAAGTTTGCCAGAGACGCGCTGAAAATAAACGGGGTAGATCTTGTGGCTGTGGCAGGTAACAACGAGTTAGCGATGCAAAGAGCCAAGGAATTGAATGTACCTCTATACACCAACCAAATAAAGATCTTATTCATGAATATGATTTAGATGGGGTGATTATTACTCTGCCGAATCGTTTACACAGAGAAGCCGTTGAGCTATGTGCAAACAAAGGGCTGCATGTTCTGGTCGAGAAACCGATTGCTGATACGGTTGAGGACGGAACAGCAACGATTGAAGTATGCAAGCAAAATAATGTTAAACTGATGGTCGGACATCATCACCGTTTTTCCAGTAAAATACAAAAGCCCAATGGGAAGATGAATTGATAACGGAAGAATTTAATAGAAGATAATGATCCAATGACTGCGGAGTTGTTACATTTTATTGATGTATTGAGAGGAGGAGCAGAGCCTTTAGTGACGGGAGAAGATGGTTTAGAAATACTAAAGGTAATCAACGCTATTATGGAATCAGCTAATAAAGGACAGAAAATAGACATTTATTGATCACATGCGACGCTATTATGGACAGAAACAGGCGGTAACAGAACATGAAAAGAACTAAACCGGGGATGAGTCCATTTTGGGATTGTATTGGGATGAGAGAAACAGTAATGAAAGAAGGGTACGCTGAAATTGAGATGACATCACATCAAATCTTCATCAACGCAGGGGGACTGTACACGGCGGCGTTCTTGCCTCGCTCATTAATGCAGCCATTGGTTTGGCTGTTCGTTCTTACTTTGTAGGGGGATCAAGCTTCAGCAACAGTAGAAATGAAAATGAACTGTTTCCGCCCAGCGTATGCGAAACGTTTGATAGCAAAAGCAACATTAAATCATCGCGGAAATGCTGTCGGTACAGCTGAAATGATTGATCCAAACAGAAAAGCTGTTGCTGCTGGTAGTGCCACTTATATGATATTATCGCCAGAAGCAAGTAATAATGAGTAAAAATGTGATAAGAGGCCAAAAAATTAAAGTATGAGCTAACGCCGACCTTTTCTCGATACTGTCATCGGGAAAAGGTCTTTGGTTTTTCATGAAAAAGTATGGTAGATACTGAATGATGGAAAAAATGAGATGTAAGCCTATGTATTTTTACGATGTAAAATTGTTACGGAGAAACTAGGCATTAGCCTTATGAAAAAAAGAGAAGTAACATGATTGAGAAGATCATAAAATATGGCCGGCTTCACATTGCCTTCCAATGAGAAAAAAGCCGACCTTCTTTATATCATTCGTTATTTTTATCGAGCGCTTATGTCTTTCATGTCATATTCCGCAGAATTATCTAGCATGGGCTCGATTGGTTCTAAATCAGTGAGTAAAAATACATAGCTGAAAATACCGATAATCAAAATAACCGCTGCTACTAGAAAAGCGTACATAAATGATCCAGTTGCCTGCACAATAAATCCGGTGATGATGGGAGCAAGAATGGCCATAGAATTATTCCCAAACGTTAAAATTCCTACCAGTGTTCCGACAGTTCCCTGCGGGGCAATGAAGGTTGGAATGCTGTAAGCGATCGATGAAGTAATGACAAGACCGCCAAGAGCAATGGAAATACAGAGTATCGCAATGTTTGGATTGCTTGTAAAAGCTGCTCCTATGACAGACATGCCAAGAAGCATGCCGATTACAAGGAATGTCTTACGTACATGTGTCGAATTGTATCCTTTATTTACTAAACGGTCAATTAGCCATCCTCCTATTAAAAGCTCTGAGATGGTTCCTACAATCCAAGGTATTGACGCATACCATCCAGATTTTAATACGGACATATGCATTTCCGTGACAAGATAACCAGGAAGCCATGTGAGAAAGAGGAACCAGGAGTAACCATATGCCGCAAACCCAATGAGCGTTGCCCAAACTTTTCGCTTTGTTAATAAATATCGAAGATCTTTCCATACACTTCCTGATGATTCGCCTGTTTTCTGAGCGCCTCCTTCTACAATATAGGTGTACTCTTCTTTAGATAGTCGTTTGTCTTCATGTGGGTCCCGATACGAAATCCAAAACACAATAGCATAGACAAGACTAAGAACTGCAGTGACATAAAACCCTGCTCTCCATCCCCATTCAGTTATTACCCAAGCGATAATAGGGGTACCGATTGCGTTGGACAGTTTTGACTGGGCATCATAAAGCGCAACGGCTGTTCCGCGTTCGTTACGAGGAAACCAGTAGCCAATGGCTTTTGTAGCAGCTGGAAAATATGGTGCTTCCCCAATTCCTAGTAAAATCCGTGATAAAATCACAAGCCCCTGGCCGCTGGCAATCGCCGTGATGAAACAAGCAGCTGACCAAATAATGGTGCCAATTCGTGCTACCCATTTGACTCCAATTTTATCTAGTAAGGCACCTGAAGGGATCTGAAGAAGGGCGTAAGACCATGCAAAGGAAGATAAAAGAATTCCGAGTTGTCCAGGAGTTAGATGAAACTCTTCTGATAATGGTTTTATCGCAACGGACATATTGATGCGGTCAAAATAATTAATAATAACCCCAACTGCGATTAAAAAGGCTATAGCCCAGCGTCGTTTTTTCATACGTATAATCACCATCCATTATATTTTTTATCGCTGGTTGTAAACGCGCACATTTCATAAAAAACAGTGCTAGACTTTCATAATGGCGAAACACCTCCTAGTATGTACAGCGGTTGAGAACAACGTCTAAAAATGTTCCGATGTGTGTAACTGGATTACGTAATACGGAACTTTTGAGTGAATTATAACAAACTTTTTGGCATTTGCCTAGATTATAAACAAGAATCTTTAAACTTTTCTAAATTATATTACTCATTATGTATATTTTCTAGTTTTTGTCTGTTTGCATTCCGAAAAACAGCTTCATTTCTTGTTATTTATCTAAAAGAATTCCCTTCATTTCTGTCTGCAATTCTCTAACTGGACAACTAAGAATACAGGAATGTTACGGCATCAAAGTTTTATCAAACTCAGGCAACGAAAATATCTGAAAACTCTTGATAAAAATAGAAAACGAATGTAAAATGAACTCAAATAGTTCCGTACAGAGAAATTAATTTCCGTTTGACGGAACAAAAAGAGGTGAATTTTATGATAAAATCTACGAACGAACAAGATAGCAAAAAAACAGAAACAGGGTTACGCACTGTGCAACGAGCAATCGATATTTTGTATTGTTTTACTTTGGAAGAGCAGGAGCTTTCCTTAACAGAGATTGCAAATAAAATTTCGCTTGCGAAATCCACTACTACTAGATTGTTATCTACTTTAGAACAAAATAATCTAGTTGTAAAAGATCCGGTTACTTTAAAATACCGCCTTGGGCAAGGAATATACTATCTTGGACACATTGCTGGAAAATCGATTAAAATTAGAGAAATTGCCAGACCAATTATGGAACAGCTGCGTAACAAGACTCGCGAAACAGTAAATTTATATATGTTGGAGAGAGATTCAAGGGTTTGTGTGGAGCAATGTGAAGGACTTCAATCGATCCGTCACATGGTTAAAATCGGAGAAAAATTACCGTTGTGGGCAGGGGCTGGTGGAAAGGCGATTTTGGCCTATCAATCACCTGCTTTTCAACAGCAAATTTTTGAGCAAGTTCCATCAAAGGAAAAATTAACTCAATTAAAGGAAGAACTTGAAAAGATTAAGTTACAGCAGTGTGCTGCGAGCATTGACGAACGTGAAGTTGGTTCCGCTGCGGTTGCTGCACCTATTTTCAATATTAACGGTGAAGTTAAGGCGTGTTTGTCTGTGTCAGGTCCTACGAACCGATTTACTTCTGAAGTAATAGAAAAATATAAGCTACTTGTCAAAGAAGGGGCTAAGGCCATTTCAGAAAAGTTAGGATATCGAGAATAGGGGGATAATCATGATGAATATATCACAAAAAATTGTATCTGTGAGGGGCAAACAAATTGGCGGAGAACAGCCATGCATTTGTACTCCTGTAGTAGGAGCGAGTATGGAACAAATTTTGTTGGAAACGGAAGAAATATGCCGAAAGGGTCCTGATATTATTGAGTGGCGCGCCGATTTTTTTAAGGATATTTGCGATACGCAAAAGGTGCTAGAAACAGCACTGGCGATTAGAAAAATTGCAGGAGAAATTCCCATTCTTTTTACGGTTCGCTCGGAAAAGGAAGGCGGGAATCCTATTCCGTTAACAGAAACAGAAAAAATCCAACTACTTATAGAGGTTTGCAAACGCCAAGTAGTAGATATGATTGATTACGAGTTGCTTTATGAAAAAGAACTGGTATCGCTTCGTCAAGTATCAAAGGAATATGGCATTCGCATGATTATGTCCTATCATAATTTCAGCTTCACTCCTCAAAAAGAAGAAATTGTTCAAAAAATGCTGAAAGCAGAATCATATGGGGCTGATATTGCCAAAGTCGCTGTTATGCCTACTTCGCCACAAGACTTGCTTGTTTTATTCCACGCGACCCAAGAGGCACGAAGTCAGTTAAGTATTCCCCTTATCACCATGTCGATGGGAGGATTAGGGGTCATTACTCGCTTGGCCGGATGGATGTTTGGTTCGGCCGTTACTTTTGCTGTTGGTCAAAATAGCTCTGCTCCAGGTCAAATACCAATCGAAGATCTAAAAGATGCCATTCGCATTGTTCAAAAATATATGTTGAGCAGTTAATAAATATGTAAGAAGCAAGTGCTGGGAGAAGTAGATAGTGATTTGCGGTTATGTAACATATAGAGGATGTCTATTTTTACAGAATTTATGATAAAAAAGCTAGACTATCATCTGGTTGCCATATATAAATCAGTTTATTTTCAGGGGAGAGGGGGAGATCATGAGCAGACTGCCATTGGAAGGAGTTAAAGTGCTAGATGTATCCACAATGATTGCCGCTTCCTTTGGCGTGGTGTTGCTTGGAGATTTTGGTGCGGATGTTATCAAAATTGAAATGCCCGGTAAAGGAGACACTTTGCGGCATGTAGGTCCTTTTCTTGATCATGGAACCGTTAAGGTGGCCTGGACTGTCACGAAATAAAAAACTTTGACACTCGATTTGCGTAAAAAAGAAGGTTATGGAGATTTTTAAGAAATTGGTCAGCAAAGTCGATATTGCTATTGAAAACTTTCGTCCTGGCGCGTTGGAAAAATGGGGAGGGGGATATGAGGAGCTTAAAAAATCAATTCGAATTTGGTAATGATTCGCGTATCTGGTTATGGCCAGACGGGACCATTTCGGGAAAAAGCAGGATTTGGCACGCCGGCTACCGCCTTTAGCGGCTTTACGTATTTGCAAGGATATCCAGATCGGCCGCCAGTCAGCCCGCCGTTTTCTTTAACGGACTATATTACAGGTATTTACGTTGCTTTTGCCGCGGTGACCGCCATCTATTACCGCGATGTCCACCCGCAATGCGAGGGGCAAAAGGTCGATATCGCTTTATATGAATCCGTATTCCGGATGATGGAATTTTTAATCGCTGAATACGATAAGCTTGGAAAAATTAGAGGGCATTCCCCAGGGTTAACTGGCCACTCGAGTCCGGCGGGGACATTTATGACAAAGGATGGCCATTGAGTTGTTTTAGTTACAAGTACTGATTCCCCCTTTGAGCGATTGGCAAAAGCGATGAACAGGGGAGATCTTTTAACGAATGAAAAATTTTGCGCCAATGAACGTCGCTTGCAGCATCATGATGAAATGAACCAAATGGTTGCCGATTGGATTCGTTCGATGACGCGCGAAGATCTGCTTCAGCCGCTAGACGAATATGGCGTTCCTGTCAGTCCGATTTTGAATATTAAAGATATTTTTGAACATCCACATTATCAGGCTCGGGAGAATATTATCGAAGTGAAACATCCGCGACTTGGAAAAATAAAAGTTCCTGGAATTGTCCCGAAATTCGAAAAAACACCTGGAACTATTCGCCATATTGCCCCTGACTTAGGAGAGCACAATCAAGAAATTCTTCAGGATATGCTAGGATTATCACCAGAAGAAATACAAACACTTGAGCAAAAAAATGTAATATAGCCGTTTTATAACATGTTGCATATTAGCCCCAAGCAGTTTGGTGATCAATCTGTTTTTTAACATTTCCCGAGAAGTCTCCCCTTCGAAACGAAGGGAAGGTGGGAGAGAAATCGGGAGTTTTTTTATTCACAAAAACTTTTGTTGAACCAAAACTTCGACGCATTCCTATTCTAATAATGCGAAGCATTTAGGATGAGTACAGCTGTATTTAAGACAATGGATGCCCCGACTAGAATCTTTGATTTAGCCGGGGAGGTTCACCTATCGTATTAGGCAGGGAAAGAAGCCCTCCTCCTGCGTTGCTGCCAAAAACGGATATAGAATGAAGAGGGAAGAGATTCATATTAATTATGAATTGACAACGTTTGTCAATAACGCTTATACTCTTATTTGATCCATTTCGTCCGTTAAAAAGCAGATAGTGAAACAAAGATAAGTGCATCTAACAGCAAGCAGGTGTTGATCGATGGCGAAAAAAAGCGATCGCGCGTCACTTTAGAGCAAGTAGCCAAACATGCCGGCGTATCGCGGGCGACAGCTTCCCTCGTTGTCCGCGGGAGCTCGTCCATTTCAAAAGAAACGCGGAAAAAAGTATTAAAGGCAATGAAAGAATTAGGATATGTGTATGATCGAGTGGCCGCAAATTTGCGGTCGCAGCGTTCTTCCACCGTCGGGTTGATTATTACGGAAATCGGCAACCCATTTTTTTTCTGAATTATTAGTCGGTGTTCATGAAGCTTTAGATAAAGAAGGGTATACTGTGATTTTAGGGACGACGTTTGACTCCCCGGAGAAGCAGGATGCGCTTTTATCGACGATGCTTGAGTATCGGGTAGGCGGCGTCATCATGAGCCCTGTGCCCGGATGCTCAGTGGACATGGTCGGGCGCCTAAAACAGCGGGAAATTCCAGTCGTATTAATAGCGAGGGAGTTGCCATCCAAGGAACAGTTTGATTACGTTGGAATTGATAATGTAGCTGGTGGAAGATTGGCGACAGAACATTTAATTCAGCAAGGGCATCGCCGCATTGCTTTTTTAGGCGGTTTTGCTGATTCATCTGTATGGAGGGACCGAAAAAAAAGCTATTGTCAAGCGCTAGAACAAGCAGGCATTGAAATAGATGAATCGTTATTCATACAAGCGTTTACAACAAGGCAGGGAGGAAAAAAGGCGATGAAACAAGCGCTGCAACATCCTAACCCGCCAACAGCGGTATTTTGTTATAATGATGTTGTGGCGTTTGGCGCTATGCTAGGTTTAAAGGAAGCTGGAATGGTGCCGGGCCGTGACATAGCTGTAGTCGGGTTTGACAATATTCAAGAATCCGCCTTATTTCATCCTCCTTTAACCACGATTGCGGCGTTTCCTGAAAAAATCGGCATTCATGCGGCTGATATTTTGCATCAACGCATGACAGGTGAAATAAGTGAACCGAAACGGCTTATTTTACAGCCGGAGCTTGTCGTGCGGCAGTCGAGTTCATCTCATTTTCATGATCTGTTTTAAAGGAAGGGCGCTGATATGGGGACATATTTTAACATTCCGCTTCGGGAAAGAAATATAGTGTTAATCGGTTTTATGGGGGTAGGAAAAACAACGATTGGCCAGCTTGTAGCGAAAAAGCTGTATCGTGACTTTATTGATGTAGATCAGGAAATCGAGAAACGGCATCAAATGTCGATTCCGGCCATTTTTGAACAAATGGGAGAAGACTATTTTCGAAAAGTGGAGAGGGAACTGATCGTTGATCTTTGCACGAACACCCGCTTAAAAATTCTTTCCCTCGGGGGAGGCGCGTATTTGCAAGAGGAAGTAAGAAACGCTTGTTTATCCCATTGTATTGTCTTCTTTTTAGATTTGTCATGGGAGTGTTGGAAAGAGCGCCTTCCGTTAATTGTCGATAATCGTCCTGTGCTAAAGAATAAAACATTAGAGGAAATCGAACAATTATTTTTCCAGCGAAGAAACGCCTACTCCATCCACAATTCCCGTGTGTTAACGAACAACCTTGATCCGGAAACAGTAGCAAACGAAATCGTGGAATCGATCAAATGGACATGGGAAGTGTACGAACCAAATGAGTAACAGCGAGTTTGTTCCCATGCGATTCCGCTGAGCGGTGGCTGTTGTACAGACAGACGGCTTAATTAAAGATCGAATAGCTTATTTATTGTAATGAGAAACGGCGAGTCCGCAAATGGCGGGCTTGTTTTTTTATGGGAAAAATAGATAGGCAGACAACGGGAGAGGAAGTAAAAAGATTATTGCTGCCGGTACAACTCGCGGATTTTCCGTTCATGCTGGAGCGTTTTGCTTGAAAGAAAGTCGACCGTTTCCTGTGTTTCTGACAGTTCGATGCGCAGGCTGTCCACTTTTGTTTCCAAGCTGATTAAATCGCTTATCCATTTTTTCTTCTAGTTTTCCGGCCATCTCTCGCATTTCTGTTCTAAGTTGGTTACCCACCTCTTGCGTATCCGCTCTAAGCTGGCTGCTCATTTGTTGAATTTCTGCATGAATATGGCCAGAATGCAGTTCCAATGCCTTCAAAATTTCTTTTAGCATGGCTTCTTGTTCCATTCTCTCCCCTCCTCCTTCTCCTATAAAAGCAAAGTAGAAAAGGAACATCTATTTTTATTTTGATATGTTGGTATGTAACTCGAATCAGCGTATGCGGCGAATGAGCTTTTTCACTCAATTTTCACCGTCCTGTTGTATGTTGGAAACACGTAAAAGAAGAGGTGGCGAATCAAGAAAGGGAGTGGGAAGGAAGATGAAATCGATCAGGCGGGTGGATGGATGGCTGCTTGTCATTGTCCTTCTATCTATTTTTTTCAATTTTTATCATATCGGCAATGAAGGGTCAAATGTATATTATACCGCGGCGGCGAAAAGCATGACGGCGAACTGGAAGGCGTTTTTCTTCGCATCGCTTGATCCAGAAGGATTTATTACCGTTGACAAGCCGCCTGTCGCGTTATGGTTTCAAGCGTTAAGCGTGGCCATCTTTGGTGTAAGCGACTGGGGTGTCCTGCTTCCCGAAGCGCTCGCTGGCGTCGGTTCGACGCTGCTGATTTATTTTATTGTCAGGCCATTTGCCGGCAAGGCGGCCGCTAGGTGGTCGAGTCTGATTTTCGCTTGTACCCCTATTTTTGTGGCGGTGGCGCGCACGAACAATATTGACGCGATCTTAATTTTCACCTTGCTGGCGGCGTCATGGGCATTGATGAAAGCCGTACGGAAACAGCGGGTTTCGTGGCTGCTCGTTAGCTTTGCGCTCGTGGGCGTGGGCTTTAACATGAAAATGCTGCAGGCGTATATGGTGCTGCCGGCGTTTTATTTGTTCTATTGGCTGGCAGGAAAAGCGTCCTGGAAAAAGCGGCTTTGGCATTTAACGGCCGCTACGGTCGTCGTCTTGGCTGTTTCGCTTTCCTATGCGGTCATCGTCGACGCGATTCCGAAAGATAAACGTCCGTATATCGGCAGCAGTCAAACGAATTCGGTGCTCGAGCTGGCGCTTGGCTATAATGGGATCGACCGTTTAACAGGAGCGGCGGGGCCGGGCGGGAAGCGGGCCATGCACGGCGATGTTGTATTACAAGGTGGAAATGGACAAACGAATCGTTCCGCAAACGAATCTTCTCCTTCATCGCTTTCTGATCATCCAAACGATCCGCTACATAGTCGGCCAAATTTCCCGAACGACGGGCGGCCTCCTGGCGGAATGGGGGGAATCGGAAAAGGAGAGACGGGAGATCCAGGTTTGTTCCGCCTGTTTCAGCAACAGTTAGCCGGACAAATCAGCTGGCTTCTGCCGTTTGTGCTGTTTGCCGCGATTGGGTTGTTCGCGTCGATCCGCCGGCAGCGGGCGTTCACGCCGTTTCATCAATTTATGCTGTTTTGGTTCGCTTGGCTCGTGCCGATGGCCGTGTTTTTTAGCGTAGCCGGATTTTATCACCGTTATTATTTAAGCATGATGGCGCCGGCGATCGCTGTGCTGGTCGCGGTCGGAAGCGAGCTTTTGTGGCAGTTTTACAAGGAACAGAGCGGCTTTTGGCAATGGTTGTTTCCATGCGCGCTGCTTATGACGCTTTTATTCGAATCTTATATTGTATTTCAATCCAGCTCTTCATTATCAAGCATTTGGCCGCTGTCGATTGCGCTCTATGGACTGGCCATGTTTTGTTTTCTCATCGCATTTCGCCAGCAAAGGAAAGCGGCGCGCTATTTGAAAATAGCCAGCTTGTTTGGACTTCTTGTCATGCCGTTTTATTGGTCGCTCACCCCGCTATTGTATGGAGGCAATAGCACGCTTCCGTACGCCGGACCGGATTTAAAGAGTCCAAACGAATACGGACAGCGCGTTTTCGGAGATAGGGAGGAAAGAGAAGTCCATGCGGATTTGCTTGCCTATCTGGAAAAGCATTATAACGGGGAAAAATATTTGGCGGCAACTATCCGCGCGAATACGGCGGCCGAGCTGATGCTAAAGACAGATAAAGCGGTCATGGCGATGGGGGGATTTTTAGGGACGGATCCGGTGTTGACAACGGAACAATTAGCGAAAATGGTGAGAGATGGAGAAGTGAAATATTTTCTTATCTCCAGATTTGGTGGCGGAGGCGGCGAAGGAAACAGCAAGCTGATTCAGTGGATTCAGACACATTGTCAGGAAGTGCCGCAATCGGAGTGGCAAACGAATGCGGCAACAGCGGAGCGCTGGAGCGAACAGAATGGAATGTCGTCGCCGATGGAGCGCGGTGTGAAGCTTTACAAATATGAAGGATAGGAGGGTTGGTGTATGGTAAAATATTCCGTGGTGATTCCGGTCTATAATGAGGCGCTTGTCATTCGCGAAACGTACCGCCGGCTAAAGCGCGTGATGGAACAAACCGATGGGCCGTATGAACTGTTGTTTGTCAACGACGGCAGCGAAGATGAAACCATGGACATTTTAAAAGAACTTGCCGTGAAAGACGAAACGGTCAAATATGTAGATTTTTCCCGCAACTTTGGCCACCAAATCGCGATTACGGCTGGAATGGATTATGCGGCGGGAAAAGCGATCGTCATTATTGACGCCGATTTGCAAGATCCGCCTGAATTAATTTTAGACATGATTGACAAATGGAAAGAAGGGTATGACGTTGTTTATGCGAAGCGCGTGAAACGAAAAGGAGAAACGATGTTTAAAAAGTTTACCGCCTATCTGTTTTACCGGGTGCTGCGGGCGGCGACCGAAATCGATATTCCTGTTGATACCGGCGATTTCCGTCTTATTGACCGGAAAGTGCGCGATCAGTTAGTCTATATGAGAGAGCGGAGCCGCTTTGTCCGTGGGCTCGTAAGCTGGGTCGGATTCAAGCAGACAGCCGTGGAATATGAGCGGGAGGAGCGGTTTGCCGGGGAGACGAAGTATCCGCTCAAGAAAATGATTCGCTTTTCGCTCGACGGAATCACTTCGTTTTCGTATAAACCATTGAAGTTCGCCAGTTTGTTAGGCTTTTTCCTTTCTGCCTCAAGCGTGCTTGGCATCATCATCACTTTATATTTAAAGCTATTTACGCATTCGACGGTGGCGGGATGGGCGTCGCTTTTCATGGCGACCTTATTGTGCAACGGCGTTATGTTTATGATGCTTGGCGTGATGGGGGAATATATCGGTCGTATCTATGATGAAGTAAAGCAGCGCCCGCTATATATCGTCAAAGATACATGGGGAGTCGGAACAAAATATGAAAAAGTACCGTTTTATATGGAATGAACGAGAAAACATGCGAACGTTATGGCGCTTTTGCCTTGTCGGGGTCGGAAATACGCTCGTGGACTTTATTGTCTTTTTTCTTCTTACCTCGTTTGGTGTTTCCGCGCTATTGGCGCAAGTATGCTCTTATACCGCCGGCGTGGTCAACAGCTATGTATGGAACCGAATGTGGACGTTTCAAGTGAAACAAAAAGCCAACATCGGAGAGTTTTTGCGTTTTATGATCGTCAATGTGCTGTCGCTGGCGGTGACGCTTCTTCTGCTCTTTCTCTGCCGGGACGTTGGGCACTGGCCGCTGTTTGCCGGAAAACTGATCGCGACGTTGGGAGGCATTGCCGTCAATTTTGCCGGCAGCCGCTTTTGGGTGTTTGCCTCGAAACCGTCCCATTCCTAACATGGGTGTACAGAGTTTCTCGTACATCTATGTTCTATTAGTTAGGCGTTTGATATTCCGAATCGGATGAACAAAGAACAAAAAGGAAAAGCACCATGCAAATGTATTTTTTTTTGGGAAAAATATATGTGGTTACTTGTCCGGATACCATTAGCGGCGCATTCGTGATCAAGAAAAACTGGCGGGAATGATGGGGAAATATAATATGATCGTTGGTATTGCCGCAGCGGCTGGAAGTATGATTGATCATCCTGATACGATGGTTATTTTCCCGCTTGCCGTCATTGGGCATGTGGCCTTGCGGCTTATGCGAACGTCAAAATGGCAGAGTCAAAGCCGAATCCATCGCGTTGGATTCGGCTTTTTCCGTGTTAAGAGCGGATTTGTCCCGTGCCGTAGACGAGCGATTTGGTCGTCGTGATCGCGCGCAATCCCATCGGGCCGCGGGCGTGGAGCTTCTGTGTGCTAATGCCGATTTCCGCTCCGTAGCCAAACTGTTCGCCGTCGGTGAAGCGGGTTGAGGCGTTATGGTAAAGCACGGCGGCGTCAATCGCTTGGAAAAAGAAGCGGACGTTGTCGTTTTGTTCGGAAATAATCGCTTCCGAATGCTTCGTGCCGTAACGGTTAATATGGTCGACCGCTTCTTTGACGTCTTGCACGAGTTTAACGGCTAAAATCGGCGCCAAATATTCGGTGCTCCAGTCGGCTTCGGTAGCCTGCTGGATAAAGGAATACGATGAAGCAAGTCGCGAATCGCCGCGCAGCTCGACGCCGCGCGCATGAAGCGTTTCGATGAGTTCGCTGATATACGGCCAGTTTTGATGGATTAACACCGTTTCCACCGCATTACAAACGGATGGACGCTGCAATTTCGCGTTCAATACAATATCGATTGCCATTTGTTTTTGTGCTGATTCATCGATAAAAATATGGCAGTTGCCGACACCGGTCTCCAGCACCGGAACGGTGGCGTTTTCGATGACGGAGCGAATCAGCCCTGCCCCGCCGCGCGGAATTAATACGTCTAAGTAGCCGTTTAAACGAAACATTTGCTGGGCCACCTCCCGGCTGGTGTCTTCAAGAAGCTGGATGGCATCGGCAGGGACGGCAGTATCGTGAAGCGCCTCTTTCATGACGTAAACGAGCGATTTGTTCGAATGAAGCGCAGAGGAGCTGCCGCGCAATAAGACGGCGTTTCCCGTTTTTAGGCAAAGGCTGGCGGCATCGACGGTGACGTTTGGCCGCGCTTCGTACACCATGCCGATGACGCCAAGCGGCACGCGCACCGTTTGAATGCGCAGGCCATTTGGCCGCGTCCATTCTTCGACGATTTCGCCGATTGGATCAGGAAGCCCCGCAACTTGGCGGACGCCGTCGACGATTTGGTCGATTCGTTCGTTGGTTAGCTGCAACCGGTCGATTAAGGCAGGAGAAAGTCCTTGTTCTTTTCCGAGCGCAACGTCTTTTTCGTTTTCTTGCAAAATCCATTCTTTTTGTTTTATCAGCGCTTCGGCGATGCGTGCTAACGCTTCGTTTTTTTCTTCCGCTGACAGGAGGGCTAACGTTTTCGCTGCTTGTTGCAGCCGCTTGGCTTTGGTAAGCAATTCGTTCATTTGATAACACTCTCCTTTCGTAATGATACCCAATTATCGCGGTGGATCACTTCAGGGCGATGGTTAATCGAATATTTTCTTGCCTCATTGCTGGCAAGGCCTTTGACTTGTTCTAAATCGCCAGAGGAGTAATACACTTGGCCGTGGCCGATGACGGCTCCTTTTCGGTTGACGACTTCAACGACATCCATGGCGGAAAACGTGCCATACACGGCGGTAACACCGGCGGGCAGCAAGCTTTTTCCACGCTGCAATAGGGCGGTTTCCGCTCCTTCGTCAATTTCGATTTTCCCAGCCACAGGTGCGTGATAAGCAATCCATTGCTTGCGCATTTGCATATGTCCGTGGAACGGTGAACCGATATACGTCCCATCTCCTTTTCCTTCCAAAATGTCGAAAAGTTTTTCTTTCCCTGTACCCGTTCCGACAAACACGCTTACCCCAAACGATAACGCTTTTTGCGCGGCGAGAAGCTTTGATTTCATGCCGCCGGTTCCGACCGCAGAGCCGCTGCCGCCCGCCGCTTCAATCATTTCATCGGTAATATTCGGAAGAAACGCGTATTTTTTCGCTTTTGGATTTGTTCTCGGATTATCATCATACAACCCGTTAATATCGGTTAAGATAATGAGCGCATCCGCGTGCAAAAAGCCGCTGACAAGGGCGGAAAGCATATCGTTGTCGCCAAATGTCAATTCCTCGACGGACACGGAGTCGTTTTCGTTAATGATCGGCAAAACTCCGCATTCCAGCAATGTGGTGATGGTGGAAAATAAATTATGAAACCGTTCGCGGCTATAAAAGTCTTCTCTTGTTAATAAAATTTGTCCGGTCGTAATACCGAACTGTTTAAACGCGGAAATATAGCCTTGCATCAGCAGCCCTTGCCCGACTGCCGCCGCTGCTTGTTTTCCCGCGGTGGTCGTTGGTCGGGACGGATAGCCGAGCGGTCCAAATCCGGCAGCGACCGCACCCGATGTAATCAAAATGACTTCGTGGCCTAATTGTTTCATATAGGCGATCGCTTCGACATGGTCGAAAAGTTTTTCGTGGCAAAGAACGCCTTTCGCATCCGTTAATGAACTGCTTCCGATTTTCACGACGACTCGCTGCTTTTTCATACGTATCCTCCTTTCTGCCTGCTAATAAAAAACGCTTTTTCCTTCCTTGTAAAAGGACGGAAAAAGCGTTCCGCGGTACCACCTTTTTTGGCGCGACATGCGCCCACCTCTTGGCCCGTAACGAGGGCGGACGGCTTATGTTTGCATAAGCGGCCTTTGTAGGGCAGGTTCAATCGACTTCCCGTGAGGAACCTTCCAGCCTACGAGTTCCACTCTCTTGCACGTTCCATCGATTTACTAGTCCCGTACCGTTTTCCGTATCAACGATTTGTTAGAAATTATCCATACAAATCAGCAGATTGTCAAGGGGTTTTTCTTCACTTTGTTATTTGCTAGAGTAATTGCTTTGTTTAGCGCGTGACGGCTTTGCCATCAGCTGGTCTAATAGGCGAAACAATAACACTCCGATTGCTGTTCCGAACGTGTTTAAAAGAATGTCATCGATATCAAACGAGCGAAACGGAACGAAAAACAATTGGACGATCTCAATGCATAAGGAAAGAAGAAATCCAACGATAACGATGGTTTTCGGCCGAAGGGTAGAAGAATAGCAAGAAGCAAAAAAACCAAACGGTATAAACAACGCAATATTACCGCCAATGTTTCGCACGGGAACGAGCCAATAAAAATGGTGAAGCGACTGCCGGATGCTCGCAAATGGAATGAGATTGATGCCGACATACGTTTCCCTTTGCAAGTGCGGATATGCATAAAACGGAAATGGGAAAATCGTTACACTATATGTAAATGCGAGGGAAAAAGCGAATAATCCATGGATGGTTTCGTGTTTGATAGAAAAAGTCCGTTTCCATATGTACACAATACCGCGAAATAATGCCCAAATGACCACAAACCCAATCAATGGCACAGCAAAATCGAACATAATAAACTCTCCCTCTATTTCCATTATACTGGAATTGTAATATATGATCTTGCAATAATTCAAGCAGTTTCCAATTTTGACAAAATGATAGATGAAAGCGATGATTGCTTTTATCGAAATAAATGTAATTGTCATTTTATTTAAAAAAATGGTACAATACTAAAAACATCGAGCCTACAAAACTGCTAATGGAGGGATTCAGATTGAGAGAACTTCGCAGCAATATGATCAAAAAAGGATTTGACCGGGCGCCGCACCGCAGTTTGCTGCGCGCGGCAGGAGTAAAGGAAGAAGATTTTGACAAGCCGTTTATCGCCGTGGTGAACTCGTATATTGATATTATTCCGGGACACGTTCATTTACAGGAGTTCGGGAAACTTGTCAAAGAAGCGATTCGCGAAGCGGGCGGGGTTCCGTTTGAAATGAATACGATCGGCGTGGATGACGGAATCGCGATGGGGCATATCGGCATGCGCTATTCGCTGCCAAGCCGCGAACTTATCGCCGATTCGATCGAAACGGTCATTTCTGCCCATTGGTTTGACGGAATGGTATGCATCCCAAACTGTGACAAAATTACACCGGGTATGATGATGGCAGCGATGCGGCTAAACATCCCGACGATTTTCGTCAGCGGCGGACCGATGAAGGCGGGCGTGACGAGCGATGGGCGCAAAATTTCGCTTTCTTCCGTATTTGAAGGGGTCGGCGCCTATCAGGCAGGGAAAATTGATGAAAAAGGATTGCTGGAATTAGAAAAATACGGCTGTCCGACGTGCGGCTCCTGTTCGGGAATGTTTACGGCGAACTCGATGAACTGCTTGGCGGAAGCGTTAGGGCTTGCGTTGCCAGGAAACGGCACGATTTTAGCGGTAGATCCGGCCCGGAAAGAATTGGTCCGCCAAGCGGCCAAACAATTGATGTATTTGATCGAGCATGACATTAAACCGCGTGATATTGTCACAGAAAAAGCGATTGACAACGCGTTTGCGCTTGATATGGCGCTTGGCGGCTCGACGAACACCGTATTACATACGCTGGCGATTGCGAACGAAGCAGGCATCAACTATTCGCTCGAACGAATTAACGAAATCGCCGCGCGCGTGCCGCATCTTGCCAAACTGGCGCCAGCTTCCGATGTGCATATTGAAGATTTGCACGAAGCGGGCGGCGTATCGGCCGTATTACATGAATTAGCGAAAAAAGAAGGAACGCTGCATCTCGATACGTTGACCGTGACCGGAAAGACGCTTGGGGAAAACATTGCCGGCTGTGAAGTCAAAGACTATAACGTCATCCGCCCAATTGACAATCCGTATTCCGAAACAGGCGGACTTGCCGTATTGTTCGGCAATCTCGCTCCGGATGGCGCGATCATTAAAACAGGCGGCGTGCAAGACGGCATTACGCGCCACGAAGGGCCGGCGATCGTATTTGATTCGCAAGAAGAGGCGCTCGAAGGGATCGCAAGCGGGAAAGTAAAACCAGGCCATGTCGTCGTCATCCGCTATGAAGGGCCAAAAGGCGGACCGGGAATGCCGGAAATGCTCGCGCCAACTTCGCAAATCGTCGGCATGGGGCTTGGCACGAAAGTCGCGCTCGTGACGGACGGACGGTTCTCGGGGGCCTCGCGCGGTTTATCCGTTGGCCACGTTTCTCCGGAAGCGGCGGAAGGCGGCCCGATTGCCTTTATCGAAGACGGGGACATCATTGAAATCGACATTACGAACAGAACGATTAACGTGAAGCTTTCGGACGAAGAATGGGAAAAACGGAAAGCAAACTGGAAAGGGTTTGAACCAAAAGTGAAAACCGGTTATCTCGCGCGCTACTCGAAGCTCGTTACTTCCGCAAGCACGGGCGGGATTATGAAAATTTAATAGTCTTGTCCAAAGGCCTGTTCAACGGTTTTGCGACCGAAGTGAACAGGTCTTTTTATTGAAAAATAAAAAGACAGTGCCTAAAACTATACGCGATAGAAGTATAGCAGGGATATTAGATTAATAATCCCAATAAAAAAGATATTTGCATGTTCTTCAATTTAGAAAAGGATGATTATTTTTCTTTTTCACGTAAAGGTAAAGGAATAATTGACAATTTTGAATATTAATGCTATTTTTAGTTTGTATATAATGATAAATACATATAACGTTTTATAAACGTAATATATATTTACGATTTTTTGATTAAGGATTATGTGTTATAGAAACAAGAAGGAGGAAAAATGATTTTACATTACATTGATACATCTGCAAGAAATGAAGGTATTGAGCTGTAAATTAAATACTATTTGTTAATTTTATCAATTGCAATATGTTGTTGCTAATATGGTAGGATTCCATGTTGATATAAATATATATTTATATGGTATATTTTTTGAATTTTTAAATAAAAGGAGGCGGAATTTTTTGAATTATGTAATTTTAATACATTATGGATCTTAATGATGGAATACTATTTGCGAATAAAAGAACAAGAAACATTAAAGGAGGTTTTTATATGCAATTTCAATTTGGAATCCCAAGCCAAGCAATATTTGGGGAGGGAAGTATTCAAAAACTTCCAGAAGTTTTAGCGCAATTTGACGCGAAAAAGATCCTATTAGTGTATGATAGCGGTGTGAAAGCAGCAGGTATTATAGATCATGTTCATCATCTATTAAGTAATGTGGAAGCGGATGTTGTTGTTTTTGATAAAGTACTTCCAAATCCACCAGATACCATCGTGGAAGAAGGGGCGAAATTAGCGAAAAATGAACAGGTGGATGCTATCGTTGCAGTTGGTGGCGGGAGCACAATTGATTGCGCCAAAGCTATCAATATTTTGCTAACAAACCCAAGGCCTATTCATCAATATGATGGATTAAACCTTGTAAAAAATCCGACAAAACCTCTCATTGCAGTTCCAACTACAGCAGGTACGGGCAGTGAAGTGACAGCATTTACTGTGATTACCGATACGACAGGTCTAAAAAAGATGGTTATTGGCGGGCAACATTGTGGGGCAACTATTGCTTTGCTAGATCCTGAACTAACTATTGGGCTTCCGCCTGCGGTTACAGCTGCCACTGGGATGGATGCTTTGACTCATGCTATTGAAGCGTACGTTTCAAAAGCCGCCTCCATTCCAAGTGATATTAATGCGTTAAAAGCGGTTGAACTTATTTTCCATAACCTTGAAGAAGCTTATAAAAATGGAACAAATAAAGAAGCCCGAACAAATATGCTTCTCGGAAGCATGTTGGCTGGATACGCTTTTAATTCTGCGGTGCTCGGATTAGTTCATGCGATTGCCCACCCGCTTAGCGTTCATTGCGGGTTAGCTCACGGTGTGGCGAACGCTTGCTGTTTGCCTTATGTAATGGAGTTTAATGCGGAATGCGAAAATGTTGCGAAAAAATACAAAGACATTGCTATTGCTATGGGGCTTAATGTACAAGGTTTATCTATTAAAGAATCTGCTCAATGTGCAATTGATGCGGTTAAAGAATTGTCTAAAAGAATCGATATTCCTACTTTACGGGAATTAGGTGTTAGAAAAGAACAATTTGATAGACTCGCAGAAGATACGTTAAAAGAAATTGCGATTTTATTTAATCCGCGAGAGGCAACAAAGGAAGATGTTTTACGTATTCTCGAAACCGCTTACTAAAGCTATGGGTAAAGGAGGAAAATGATGAAAAAGTATCAACTATTTATTGATGGAAAATGGGTAGATTCTGTTTCGGGGAAAACGTTTACGTCCATTAATCCGGCAACGAAAGAAATTAACGGAATCATCGCAGAAGGGGATGCAGCGGATGTTGATTTGGCGGTAAAAGCGGCCCGCAAAGCATTTGAATCGGGTCCATGGGCTTCGATGTCTCCAAGCGAACGCGGCCGGTTATTATATCGAGCTGCCCAAAAACTATGGGAGAATGTTGATTATTTAGCAGAAGTGGAATCAAATGACAACGGACTCACGATTAATGAGACAAAGCTGATCGCCATTCCAGCTGCCATTGATGTACTTGAATTTTACGCGGGAATGGCAAACAAAATTCAGGGGGATACGCTTGCGTCTCCGGCAAATCGTTTTAATTATACGCTCCGTGAGCCAGTTGGAGTAGTCGGTGCCATTGTTCCGTGGAATTTCCCGATCATGCTGACAATGTGGAAATTGGCGCCGGCACTGGCGGCAGGGAATACGATTGTGATCAAACCGGCAGAACAAACACCAATTAGTGTACTAGAATTAGCAAGATTGTTGCAGGAAGCCGGTATTCCAGACGGTGTCATTAATGTGGTGAACGGTTACGGCCCTACGGCAGGGGCTGCACTTGCTTCTCATCCAGATGTGGACAAAATCGCATTTACCGGTTCAACGGCAACAGGAAGGCTTATTATGCAGGCAGCAAGTAAACATTTAAAGCCGATTTCTCTGGAATTAGGAGGAAAATCCCCAAATATCGTGTTTGATGATGCTGATATTGATGCGGCAATTAGCGGGTCATTATTTGGCATTTACTTCGCGCAAGGGCAAGTGTGTGCGGCAGGTTCAAGGCTGTTTGTACAAGAAACTATTTACGACCGTTTCGTCGAAGAGTTTGCCCGCAAAGCAGAGTCAATCCGCGTCGGCCATCCGCTTGACCCGAATACACAGATGGGTCCGCAAGTATCCGAAGAGCAGTTAAATATCATTGAAAGGTATGTTCAAATTGGCAAGCAAGAAGGTGCCACACTTGTAACAGGAGGTAAGCGAAATGAAGAGTGTGGCAATGGATTCTATTATACTCCGACCGTATTTGCGGACGTTGACAACAATATGACGATAGCAAGGGAAGAAATCTTTGGTCCTGTTGTATCCATTATTCGTTTTAAAGACGAAGAAGATGTATTAAAAAAGGCAAACGAAAGTATTTACGGATTAGCTTCAGGTGTATGGACAACAAATTTAGTCCGCGCCCATCGAATGGCACGCGGATTGAAAGCGGGAACAGTGTATGTGAATACGTTTAGTATGCTAGACAGCGCCGCCCCATTTGGCGGAATGAAACAAAGCGGATTTGGACGTGAGCTTGGTATAGAAGCAATGAACATGTATACACAAACAAAACATGTGTGGGTGGATTTAAGTCAAGAGAAATTTAATTGGTATGGCTTATAAAATAACCATTACTCGTTTAAGGTCTTTCCATGTTCTTCGATTTAGGAAAGACCATTATTTTTGAAATTCTTCTTTTTCATGTAAAAGCAATAAAATAACGATTGACAATTTTTAATATTCTATATATTTTTGGTTTAAAAATAATATCTGCCTCGTTATAGAAACGTTATATCATATAACTTAATGTGTGATGATATCGTTTTCGTACTGATCAGAAGAAAAGCGGATATTGAAGCAGTTATCCTTTCAGAAATAAGAGAAAGTGATGCAGTACATCATCCATGAGGCCCAATGAAAAGAACTATTGATAAAAAAGTAATTAGGGGTGGGAAGATGGGCGGTTTGATGGAAAAAATGAAGGAAGATCCTTTTGCTAATTATTTAGGGATCACTATTGAAGATGTCGAAGAAGGATATGCCAAAGTATCAATGGAAGTAAAGGAACATTTGCTGAACTTTCACGGCAATACCAATGGAGGAGCTATTTTTTCTTTGGCTGACGTGGCTTTTGCTTGTGCTAGCAACTCTCATAATCAAGCGGCGGTTGGCATCGCGATGACCATGTATTATATGCAAGCCAGCGAAATAGGTGATAGATTGGTGGCGATCGCGCGCGAGGAAACAAAACCGAACCGTCTCGGGGTATATCGAATCGAGGTGTTGAATGACAAAGGAGAGTTAATTGCTTTGGCCGAAGGAATGGTATATCGGAAGAAAGACAAACTCGTTCCATAAACGACAAGGAAGGGAAAATGAACCCCAGTTCCGCAAAATGTTTAAAAGAAGCCAAGGTTTTTCCTGGAGCAGACAAGATGTCCAAATGATGGAAGGAAATACTAGGAAAGCGAACAGAGGTCGCTTCTAATTTCGCATCTTGGATACGATAATCAGACGTGCTCCAGCAGCCTGGTGCAGCACGGAATGTCACTCCATTTGGGGAGCAGGCAGAATCAGACGTTCCAATGAGATTGCTAAGTTGCGGTCTTTTCACGATATTTAATCGGGAAAAGGCCGTTTCGTTTTTCTTGAGAGCGACGGTGATTGTAAAAATGGATATGCTCTGCCTCCTACAACAGGGTTCGCCATTTTTAGGAGTGGCCATAAAAAATCTCCTCCCAAGCAGATTCCTAGTAACATCCTATCCAAGGGCCTCTTTTTTGCATAAAAGCAATAAAATAATAGTTGACAATTTAGAATATTAGCGATATTTTTAACTTGAGTATGATGATAAATATGTATTACGTTATATAAACGTGATATATATTTGATTTTTTAAAATATTAATGAAAGCGATTTAAAAAGGAGATGGGAGCATGATTTTGCATCGCATTGAAACGGCTTCGAGAGCGGAAATGGAAGCGTTGCAGCTTGAGAGGCTGCAACAAACGGTCAAGCGGGTATACGAGCATGTGACATTTTATCGCCAAAAGCTGGACGAAAATGGCGTAAAACCGGAGCATATTCGCACACTGGATGATGTGAAGAAGCTGCCGTTTACAACGAAAAAAGATTTGCGGGACCATTATCCGTTTGGGATGCTTGCCGTTAGAATCCAAGATTGCATCCGCGTTCACGCCTCGAGCGGAACGAGCGGAAAGCCGACGGTAGTGGCGTATACGAAAAACGACATTGACCATTGGGCAGATGTGGTGGCGCGCGCGATTACCATTGCTGGCGGAGAACCGGGGCATATTGTGCATAACGCCTACGGATACGGGCTGTTTACCGGCGGGCTTGGACTTCATTACGGAAGCGAACGGTTAGGCGCGGTAACCGTCCCGGTGTCGGGAGGAAATACGGACCGGCAAATCATGATCATTGAAGACTTCCAGCCAGATATTATTTGCGGTACTCCTTCCTATGTGCTAAACATCGCTGAACGGATGAAAGAGCTCGGCAAAGATCCGCGCAAAACATCGCTGAAATACGGAATTTTTGGAGCGGAACCGTGGTCGGAGGAAATGCGGAGAGCGTTGGAAGAGGAGTTTGCGATTAAAGCGTGCGATATTTATGGATTGAGCGAAGTCATCGGACCTGGCGTCGCCATGGAGTGCCATGAGGCACAAAACGGCCTGCATGTGGCGGAAGACCATTTCTTCGTCGAGGTGATCAATCCGAAAACATTGGAACCGGTCGAAGAAGGGGAAGAAGGAGAACTTGTCTTTACGAGTCTAACAAAAGAAGCGTTTCCAGTCATTCGCTATCGCACGGGTGACGTCGCTTCGATTACAAAAGAACGATGTATCTGTGGCCGGACGACAATCAGAATGTCAAGAATAAAAGGCCGTGTCGACGATATGCTCATCATCCGCGGCGTCAACGTCTTCCCGTCGGAAATTGAGCATCATTTATTGACGGTACCGGAACTTGCCCCTCATTATCAGCTGCATCTTTTCCGCAAAGGAACACTAGATGTCGTGGAGTTGCAAGTCGAAGTTTGTGACCGCTTCTATCAGGAAGTCGGCGGAAATCTTCACGATGAACGCGTTCATTCCTTAGTAAAGGAAATACAGTATCTGTTGAAAACGAATCTCCTTGTATCGATGGATGTTCATGTGCATCCGCCTAGATCGCTTCCTCGTTCGGAAGGGAAAGCGGTCCGTGTCGTAGACCGTCGCAAAGAAAAGGCATTATTATGAGAAAATTAATAATTTTATAGTTGCAATATTTATAACGTTATTTTATAATTACGTTAGAAAAACGTTATATAGAAATAGGAGGCAAAGAAAAATGCCTGTTGTCACATCGTTTAGGCGGTTATCGGAAGAGGAAAAGTATGAGCGGTTTATGCGAAGAATTGAAGCGGGGGAAAAAATTGAAGCGGACGATTGGATGCCGGAAGACTATCGCATGACGTTAATTAAGCTTATTGCGATGCATGCTATTAGCGAAATTATGGGAGCGCTTCCGGAGAAGGAATGGGTTCCGAAAGCTCCTTCGCTAAGAAGAAAGCTTGGCATTATGGCGAAAGTGCAGGATGAAATGGGGCATGGCCAGCTTCTGCTTCGCGTTGCCGAAGACTTAATGGCCCCGCTTGGAAAAACGCGCGAGGAAATTATGCAAGATTTGTTCAAAGGAGATTTAAAGTTTCATAACGTGTTCCATATGCCTGCGCCGACCTGGGCGGACGCCGGTTTAATCGGCTGGCTCGTCGACGGGGCAGCGATCATTACACAGACCAATATGCTTGATGCGTCTTACGGACCGTATGCGCGGGCGCTAAAGCGGATTTGTGCCGAAGAAGTGTTTCACGCCCAGCACGGCGAATCGATCATTTTGGCGCTTGCCGAAGGAACGAAGGAGCAGAAAGAGATGCTACAGGATGCATTAAATCGCTGGTGGGAAGCGCTGCTGATGTTCTTCGGTCCGGCAAGCTCGGAGACGACAGGTGCGTCCAAACAAGACATTACGATTAAATACCGCATTCGTACGAAAACAAATGAACAATTGCGCCAAGATTTCTTTACAAAATATGTGCCGCGCATTTTGGCGCTTGGGCTAAAGCTTCCAGATGAAACAATGCATTTTGATGAAAAGCAAGGAAAGTGGATTTACAAACAGCCGGATTGGAACAAATTTAAAGAAATCATCCGCAACAACGGGCCAAAATCAAAAGAGCGGCTTCGCCTTCGCGAATTATCTTACTACCATAATGCTTGGGTTCGTGAAGCGTTAAGCGGCCAATCAGCAGCAGTGTGAAAAGTGGAGGGATTTAGCAATGAGTGATGGCGCAAAAGGCTTTTATCAAGTGTTTGAGGTATTTAGCAGGAAAAATGACACGGCACCGCTCCAGCATCAATTTAGCCTGCTTGCCCCAAACCATGAAATCGCGCTGGTGATGGCGCAGGAAAATTTTATGCGGCGTGAGCCGGTGTCCGATATATGGGTCGTGAAACGCTCCGATATCCGCATGATGACGGAAGAAGAAAAAACATCGTTGCAGCGGCTCGATAATAAAGACTATCGTACTACAAAAGGGTACGGGTACTTGAAAAAGAAATGGCGTCAATACGAACAGCAAATGCTCGATGAAAAAGAGATTTTTTCATGGAAAGGCGAGATCAGGCGATGAAAATCACGAAACCAGAGGAACTTCATCAACATCCTGAATATAAAGAAGCGCTTGTCGAGCTGTTGTTCCAGCTTGCGGATGACGATTTTATCCTTTCTTACCGCGGTTCGGAATGGCTTGGACTTGCGCCGCATATTGAAGAAGATATCGCGTTTTCTTCCATCAATCAAGATACGATGGGACATGCGGCGATGTATTATCAACTGCTAGAAGACATTGGTATTGGAAAGGCGGATGATTTGGCGCACCAACGTCCATCGTCCGAACGCCGAAACGCAGTTTTGCTCGAGGAGGTAAACGGACCTGGTCATTATTTGCACGAGCCCCGCTATGATTGGGCGTTTGCGGTTGTTCGCCATTATTTTTACACGCAGGCGAAAAAAGTGCGCATCGACTCGTTGAAGCATAGTTCGTATGAACCACTCGCTCAAGTTGCTGTTAAAATCAATATGGAACTTTATTACCATCTCATGCATTGGAGAACATGGTTCATTCAGCTTACGAATGCTCAAGGAGAGGCCCGCGAACGTATGAAAAATGCGGTTGCGAAAGTATTTGAAGATTTTGGCGGCGTGCTGACGCTCGGAGCGAAAGGAGATAGAATGGTAGAATTTGGACTTATCGAAAGCGAAGAGACGCTAAAACAACGTTGGGCTCAAACGATGAAACCGGTTTTTGAAGAGGTAAACCTCGATTTGCCAAGCGAGTTTGGCATGAAACGAGGCAATGGACGAAATGGGGAACATACGGCAGATTTAGACGAAGCGATTATGACATTGTCGGAAGTATATCGCTTAGACCCTCTGACAGCGTGGTAATCTACAAGTTTCTCAGAAAGAAGGGGTAACATGACCTTCAATCTTGCGGTAGAAAGAATTATAGAAACATTAGATTCCGTCAAAGATCCTGAAATTGATTCGGTCAGTGTCATAGATTTAGGGATGGTCGAAGACGTTCAGGTGCAACACGGCAAAGTTACAGTCAAACTACTTCCGACATTTATTGGCTGCCCGGCACTCGATATTATTCGACAACGTGTCGAACAGACTCTTTTGCGGTTAGAAGGAATCGAGCGCGTTAATGTAGAATTTATCCGCCATCCACCATGGACATCTGACCGAATTACAGAGAAGGGACGGGAAAAGTTAAAAGAATTTGGCATCGCGCCGCCGCCGCGGCAAATCGGCCCAAACGGCGAGTGGCATGTTGAGTGCCCATATTGCGGATCCGCCTTGACGGTGATGGAAAACTTATTCGGTCCGACCGCCTGCCGCAGCATTTTTTACTGCAAGCAATGCAAAAATCCATTTGAAACGATGAAACCGGTTTCGACATGGATGTGAAAAAATTTAAATAGAAAAGGAGAAGAGGACAATGGTAAAAATGATTGCCCTTTACAAACAACCGCAAGATAAAGAAAAATTTGACGAGCATTATTTTCAGACACATGTGCCGATTACGGCGAAAATCCCAGGGCTTCGCAACATGAAAGTGACGAAAATTACCGGAACGCCGATGGGAGGGGAGAGTGAATATTACTTATTATGCGAAATGTACTATGACAGCTATGAGGCGTTTAAGGAAGCGATGAAGACGAGCGAAGCGAAAGCGTCCGCCAAAGACTTAATGTCCTTTGCCGGCGATATCGTCACATTGATGGTTGGCGAGGAAGTGGAAAATGACTAAGTTTGCCTATATCCGCACGCGTGTCGAAGACGAAATTGCCGTTGTCGAGCTCTATCGTCCCGATGTATTGAACGCATTAAACCGGCAGATGGTTACCGAAATTGTTTCCGCGCTAGAGGCGTATGACCGCAATGACGGGGTGCGCGTCATTGTCCTTACGGGAAGCGGGCGCGCGTTTGCGGCCGGAGCGGACATTGACGAGATGGCGGGCGATGATCCGATTAAACTCGAATTATTGAATCAATTTGCCGAATGGGACCGCCTCGCTCTCATTAAAAAGCCGATGATTGCCGCCGTCAACGGGTTTGCGTTAGGGGGAGGATTTGAGCTTGCCCTTAGCTGCGATTTGATTGTTGCTGCAGAGACGGCGGAATTTGGATTTCCGGAAGTCAATATCGGCGTGATGCCAGGCGCGGGAGGAACGCAGCGCCTGACGAAACTCATCGGCAAAACAAAAGCGCTCGAGTGGCTGTGGACCGGAGAGCGCATGTCGGCAAAGGAAGCGCATGCGCTAGGGATTGTCAATCGCGTCGTTGCCCCTGAGTTATTGCTTGAAGAAACGATGCGGTTGGCGCGAAAATTGGCCGCAAAACCTCCTTTATCGCTTCGCCTTATTAAGGAAGCCGTGAATAAGGCGGTCGATTACCCGCTCTATGAAGGTATGCAGTTTGAGCGGAAAAATTTCTATCTTCTTTTTGCCACCGAAGACCAAAAAGAGGGAATGGCGGCATTTATCGAAAAACGGGAGCCGCGTTTTCAGGGAAGATAAAGGAGGTGCTGTCGATTGTACGAAACGATTCATTATGAAGTGCGCGACCATATAGCATGGCTTACGCTAAACCGCCCTGATAAACTGAATGCGTTTACAGAACAAATGAACAAGGAAATTACGAAAGCACTGAAGCAAGCCGCTAATGATGAAAACGTTCGCTGCCTAGTGATTACTGGGGCAGGGCGAGCGTTTTGCTCGGGGGAAGATCTTGGCGGCGTGACAGAAGAGATGAACCACGGGGAAGTGTTAAGAACGCGTTATGCGCCGATGCTGAAAGCGCTCTACCATTTAGAAAAACCGGTTATTGCGGCGGTGAACGGCGTTGCCGCCGGCGCAGGAATGAGCTTGGCGCTCGCCTGCGATTTCCGGATTGTCTCGGAAAAAGCGAGCTTTGTTGAAGCGTTTATTCACGTTGGCCTCATTCCAGATGCGGGGAATTTGTACTATCTACCGCGCCTCATCGGCCACGCCAAAGCGCTTGAATTAGCCGTTTTGGGTGAAAAAATTTCTGCGCAAAAAGCGGCGGAGCTCGGGCTGGCGACCTCGGTCGTTTCGGAGGCAGCGTGGGAAGAAGAAGTGCAGCGCTTTGCCGAGCGGCTGGCCGCCATGCCGACGAAAGCGATCGGGTTGATCAAACGTTTGTTACGCGAGAGCTGGCATTGCACCTTTGAAGATTACTTGGAAAAAGAAGCATACGGCCAGCGTATTGCCGGACTGACCCAAGACCACCGAGAAGGCATTCGCGCTTTCTTCGAAAAACGCAAAGCCGTCTTTCAAGGAAAATAAGAAAGAAGGAGTGGAAGGAAAATGGCAACCGTAAAAGAAACAAAAATGGAAACACTCGCAACGAAACGGGATATGTATCATCTTATTATTAACGGGGAACGAGTTGAAAGCGCTTCGGGCGAAACGTTCATCACCTACAACCCAGCGACAGGCGAGCCGGTCGCAAAGGTAGCGAAAGGGACGAAAGAAGACGCGGAACGCGCGATCCAAGCAGCGCGCCAAGCGTTTGATCATGGCAAATGGCGCCATTTTCCTGTCAACAAACGGGCGCGTATTTTAAACAAAATTGCTTCGATTATGCGTTCTCGTTTTAACGAGCTGGTAGAATTAGAGATTTTAGATACAGGAAAAGCACTTTCCGCCGCACAGGGGCAAGTGATGCAGGCAATTGAAGACTTTGAATTTTACGCCAGCGCCATTGTCGGCCATCGCGGTACGGTCAACAACATGCCGGGTTCGTTCCATAACTTTACGGAAAAAGAGCCGGTCGGGGTATGTGCGCAAATTATCCCGTGGAACTATCCGCTTATGATGGCGGCGTGGAAAATCGCGCCGGCGATTGCGGCAGGCTGCTCCGTTGTCGTTAAACCAGCTTCGCTGACGCCGCTCACTTGTATTGTGCTGGCGGAAATTTGCCACGAAGCCGGCGTTCCGGAAGGTGTCGTCAACGTGGTTACCGGGTCTGGCTCGGAAGTCGGCAATTATTTAGTGGAACATCCGCTTGTCGACAAAGTCGCATTTACCGGTTCGACGCCGGTCGGGAAGGATATTATGGAAAAAGCGTCGAAAACATTAAAACGAGTCACCTTGGAACTTGGCGGCAAATCGCCGAACATCATCTTCGAGGATGCAGACATTGATGCAGCTGTTAACGGCTCATTATTCGGAATTTTCTATAATACCGGACAATCTTGTGAAGCGCGCTCCCGTTTGTACGTACATGAGAGCATTTACGATCAATTCATGGAAAAGTTTGTAGAAAAAACGAAAAAATTAAAGCTCGGCAACCCGTTTGATCAAGATACGCATGTCGGTGCCATTATTAGCCGCGAACAACTAGAAGTTATTGACAGCTATGTTAAATCTGCTATCGAAGAGGGAGCTACGATTGTCACTGGCGGGAAAGAAGCGAAAGTGGAAGGATTTGAAAACGGATTCTGGTACGAGCCGACGATTATTACGAATGTCAACCATGAAATGAAGGCGGTCAGAGAGGAAATTTTCGGCCCGGTTGTCGTTGTGATGAAATTTAACGATGAAAAAGAAGTCATTAAATTGGCTAATGACAGTGAATATGGTTTGGGATCGGCCATCTGGACGAAAGATCATGCACGCGCGATTCGCGTGGCGAAACAAATTCAAGCCGGCATTGTCATGATCAACAGCCCGTTCTCCGCGTTCCCAGGCACGCCGTTTGGCGGATATAAACAGTCCGGATTCGGGCGCGAGCTTTGCATCGAAACACTCGATTTATATACGGAAACGAAAAGCATTCTTTCTTATTACGGAAGCCGTCCGCTCAATCCGTTTGGCGTGTAAACAAAAAAATATGGCAGCATAGCACTCTATCCGGCAGGGTGGAGTGCTTATTTTCCATTGTCCAACATACATAACGATTAAGGAGGGATTTTTATGATTCATCGCATTGTTGTTGTTGGATCTGGTGTCATGGGGAGAGGAATTGCCTATGTCAGTGCGGTAGGAGGTTTTGAAACGATTCTTGTCGATGTGAAGGAAGAACAGCTAGAAAGCGCGAAACAAGAAATAGCCGCGATTTTTGTACAAGCCGTCTCCCGCGGCAAATTGACAGAAGCCGAGCGGCAGGAAGCGGAAGCGCGCCTGCGTTACTTCTTGGATTTAGCCGAGGCGGTGCGGGAAGCGGACTTAGTGATTGAAGCCGTCCCGGAAAAATTAGAGGTGAAAAAACAAGTGTTTGAGACGATCGACAAGCATGCGCCGGCGTCTTGCTATTTTGCGACGAATACATCGACGATGAGCCCAACGGAAATCGGCTCATTTACGAAGCGGCCGGAAAAAGTGATTGCGATGCACTTTTTTAATCCGGTCCACAAAATGAAGCTCGTCGAAATCATCCGCGGTTTAGAAACAAGCGATGATACAGTCAACGTTATTCAGCACGTCGCGGAAAAAATGGGCAAAGAAACAGTCGTCGTGAACGAGTTTCCGGGCTTTGTGACAAGCCGCATCAGCGCGTTAATCGGCAATGAAGCGTTTTACATGCTTCAAGAAGGAGTCGGAACGCCGGAACAGATTGACAAAGCGATTAAACTCGGCCTTAACTTTCCGATGGGTCCGTTTGAGCTCGCCGATTTGGTCGGGCTGGATACAAGGCTGAACAACTTAAAATATTTGCATGAAAAATTGGGAGAAAAATACCGCCCGGCTCCGCTCCTCGAGCAATACGTGAAAGCGGGACGGCTTGGCCGCAAAACAGGAAAAGGGGTATATGATTACACAAAGCAGGGAAACAAGGGGGATGAATCATGTTGAGAGAAGTCGTGATTGTCGATGCGGTGCGCACGCCAATAGGGAGATATAAAGGAGCGCTCAAAGACGTCCGTCCCGATGATTTGGCGGCAACGGTCATCCGCGCGCTCGTGGAGCGCAATCCGAGTCTTCCGGTCGAACAAATTGAAGATGTGGTGTTTGGCAACGCCAATCAGGCTGGAGAAGATAATCGCAACGTCGCGCGCATGGCGGCGCTGTTGGCTGGCTTGCCGATCGAAGTGGCGGGAACGACGGTAAACCGCTTATGCGGTTCCGGGCTCGATGCTGTCAATTATGCGGCGCGCGCGATTATGACAGGAGAGGCGGAAATCATGATCGCCGGCGGAACGGAAAGCATGACGCGAGCGCCGTTTGTCATGGCAAAGCCAAGCTCCGATTTTCCGCGCGGTAATATCGAAATGTTTGATACGACGATCGGATGGCGCTTTATCAATCCAAAAATGGAGGAAATGTATGGAACTGACAGCATGCCGCAGACGGCGGAAAATGTCGCGAAACGGTTCGGCATCACTCGGAAGGAGCAGGATGAATTTGCTTATGAAAGCCAAATGAAAGCGAAAAAGGCCATCGAAACGAACCGCTTTGCCGATGAATTAGTGCCGGTCGTCTACTATGACCGAAAAGGCAATCGCGTCGTCGTCGACAAAGATGAACATCCACGTCCGGATACGACACTTGAAAAGCTGGCCAAACTGCCGCCGCTGTTTGAAAACGGCACGGTGACAGCGGGAAATGCTTCCGGCGTCAACGACGGGGCAGCGGCGCTGCTACTAGTGAGCGCGGAAAAAGCAAAAGAGCTCGGGCTGAAACCACTCGTCAAATACGTCACGTCCGCCGTGGCGGGCGTAGAGCCGGCCGTGATGGGAATTGGCCCGGTTTTCGCGACAAGAAAAGCGCTTCGCCGCGCCGGACTGACAATCGATGACATTGGCCTTGTCGAATTGAACGAAGCGTTTGCCTCGCAATCGATCGAATGCATCCGCCAGCTGGAATTAGACCGCGCGAAAGTCAATGTCAACGGCGGCGCGATCGCCCTTGGACATCCGCTTGGTGCCAGCGGCGCCCGCATTTTGACGACGCTTATTTATGAAATGAAAAAACGAGACGTGAAATATGGGCTGGCGACGATGTGCATCGGCGTCGGACAAGGAATTGCCACGATCGTGGAAAATACGGAGGAATAAAGAGGGGAACGATATGAAAATGACAATGGCCAACGTATTGCTGGAAAAGAAAAACCATATCGGCTACGTGACATTGCACCGCCCGGAAGTGATGAACTGTTTCGATTACGCCACGCTATGCCAGCTTGGAGAAGCGGTTGAGCGCATTCATCTTGACCGCGACATTCGCGTTGTGATTTTTACTGGCGCGGGAGACAAAGCGTTCAGCGCTGGGGCGGATTTAAAAGAACGAAAGATGCTAAACGAAATGGAAGTGCGTCGCAACGTGAAAAAAATTCGCGATGTTTTCGATGCGGTGGCCAACTTGCCGCAGCCGACGATTGCCGCGGTAAATGGCTATGCTCTTGGTGGCGGATTTGAACTAATGCTTGCCTGTGATTTCAGAATCGCGGTGAAAGGAGCGGTCATGGGTTTAACGGAAGTGAGCTGGGCGATCATCCCGGGAGCTGGCGGAACGCAACGGCTTCCTAGGTTAATTGGCGAAGCGAGGGCGAAAGAGTTAATTTTAACAGCCCGTAAAATTACCGCCGAACAAGCTTATGAATACGGTCTGTTAACAAAAGTAGTAGAAAAAGAAAATTTAATGCCAAGCTGTGAAGCGTTGGCACACGAGATGATGCAAAATGGTCCGATTGCTTTGCAGCAAGCGAAGTACGCAATTCAACAAGGCATGAATGTCGATTTGCAGACAGGCCTTGCCATTGAAGCGAAAGCGTACGAATTAACGATTCCGACGAAAGATCGTTTAGAAGCGTTAGCTGCATTTAGTGAAAAGCGCAAACCACAATTTACAGGGGAGTGACTCATCGCCGAGCCTCCCTTTTTTTATCCAAAATAACAATTTAACGTTATTTTTTCGTTCGTCTTGCCAACGTTATAAAAATTTGCTACGATTATGTCTTGAAAACAAGATAAAGGGTGTCCACAATGAGCATGAATACGCGATCGATGATTTTTACGATTTATGGCGATTACATCCGCCATTACGGCAATGAAATTTGGATCGGCAGTTTAATCCGGCTGCTGAAAGAGTTTGGACATAACGACCAAGCGGTGCGCGCGGCGATTTCGCGCATGAGCAAACAAGGATGGGTCAAAGCGGAAAAACGCGGCAATAAAAGCTACTATTCGCTCACCGAACGTGGAGTGAAGCGAATGGAAGAAGCGGCAAAACGTATTTATAAAATCCGCCCCGAAAAATGGGACGGAAAGTGGCGCATTTTGGTGTATACAATTCCAGAAGAAAAGCGGAACGTTCGCGATGAATTGCGAAAAGAGCTCGTGTGGAGCGGATTTGGCACGATCTCAAACAGCTGCTGGATTTCGCCGAACAACTTAGAAAAACAAGTGTACGATCTGATCGATAAATATGAGATTGAACCGTACGTCGACTTTTTTATTGCCCAATATGACGGGCCGCATACGAACAAACTGTTAGTCGAGAAATGTTGGAATTTAGAAGAAATCAATCAAAAATATGAGGAGTTTATTTCCGTCTACAGCCAAAAATACATTATCGACAAACATAAAATCCAGCGCGGGGAAATGTCCGATGCTGAATGTTTTGTCGAGCGGACGAAGCTCGTGCATGAGTACCGCAAGTTTCTTTTTATCGACCCGGGCCTGCCGGAGGAGCTGCTGCCGAACGAATGGATGGGCAGCCATGCAGCGGCGCTGTTCAGCGACTATTACAAGGAATTGGCGGTGCCGGCGAGCCGCTTCTTCGAATCGGTATTTATGGAAGGAAATGAACTAAAGAAAAAAGATGAGGAGTACGACGTGTACGACCATCCTTTTATTGTGGATTGATGCTTTTTTGCGGAAAAGCAGAAACGCGCTGCCTCGTAAAAGCAGCGCGTTTGCTTTCCTTTCATTTGTGCTGGTTGGCTAGCAATTGACGGTACTCTTTTCCTTTTTGCACATACGTGTCAATCGATAGTTGAATCAAAGCCAAGTCTTTTTCCGTAATTTCGCGCACGACTTTGCCCGGTGACCCAACGACTAGAGAGCGCGGCGGGATTTTTTTGCCGGAAGGAATAAGCGTGTTGGCGCCAATGATGCATTCCTCGCCGATTTCCGCCCCGTCTAAAATCGTCGATCCCATACCGATAATCGACCGTTTGCGAATCGTGCAGCCGTGCAAAATCACATTATGTCCCACCGTCACTTCATCTTCGACAACAAGCGGCGACCCTTCGTATAAATGGCAGGTCGAGTTGTCCTGAATGCTGCAGCGCGCGCCAATGATAATCGGCGCTTCGTCCCCCCGCAAGACCGCGTTAAACCAAATCGTTGATTCTTTGCCAATCGTGACGTCCCCAATAATATGCGCCCCTGGGGCGATAAATACGGTTTCATCTACGGTTGGCGTTTTGCCTTTGTATGGATAAAGCATTCCCATCCTCCTCAAAGTATGATAAGGTTATGATAAGTATAACACAATTTTAACGGGGTGGGAATTTTATGAATGATATTTGTCGGCTTTTACAAATTCGTTATCCGATCATTCAAGGGGGAATGGGAAACATCAGCAACGCAAAACTGGCCAGCGCCGTGTCGGAGGCAGGCGGGCTGGGGACGGTCGGTGTTGGCACAATGCCGCCTGACGAAGTGGAAGAAATCATTGTTGAAACGAAGCGGCGCACCAACCGCCCGTTTGCTGTCAACATTCCGCTTCAAGTCACGCCATATTTGGAAGAAATGGTGTCGCTCGTATTGAAACATCGCGTTCCGGTTGTCTCGCTATCGGCGGGAAATCCGGCACCATGGATCCCCCGCTTTGCCGCGCAGGGGATAAAAGTCATTGTTGTCACCGCATCGGTCAAACAGGCGAAAAAAGCGGAAGCGGCAGGAGCGGACATCGTCGTTGCCGAAGGGTATGAAGCAGCGGGCATCAACTCTTCGTTGGAACTGACGACCATGACATTGATTCCGCAAATCGCCAGCGCGGTGAACATTCCCGTCGTCGCCGCCGGCGGAATTGGCGACGGAAGAGGACTGCTCGCCGCCCTCGCTCTCGGCGCGCAAGGGGTGCAGTTAGGAACGCGTTTGATTGCAACGAAGGACGCTCCATTTCATGAAGCGTACAAACAGCTGATTACGAATGCCAAAGATAACGAAACGGTGATTGTCGGCCGCACGGTCGGGCGTGTGCGGCGTATCATGCGCACGCCGTACGCCGAGAAATTACTCGAATATGAAAAACAAGGAATGCCGCCGGAACAGTTTCAAGAATATACGTCGGAAGACCGCCATCGCCGCGGGGCGCTTCATGGCGACTTCCACGAAGGGTTTGTCAACGCCGGGCAAATTGCTGGCTTGATCGACGATGTGCCGACAGTGGCGGAACTGTTCGAGCAAATGATGGCGGAAGCGAAGCAGCAGCTTGGAAAGCTTCGCGTTATTTTAGGAGAATGATATCGAGAGGGTGTCTGCGATAAGACGCCCTTCATTTTTTTACGATTATTATTTTTTTGAAAATTATTGACTTTATTCGCCGGCTATTGATAATATTTATTTAGTATAACGTTATTTTAACGTTATTAATGTTTTTTATAATAAAAAATGTAATCGCTTCCAAAATGTTTGCCAAACCAATTTTGAAGAAAACGAGGGGGATTAAGGATGAAAAAAGCAGTGAAACGCCTCGCTGTACCTGTGCTCGCAGGTATGTTAGCGCTTACAGGATGCGGAAAGGAGGAAGCGACCGGCGGCAAAGGAGATGGGAAGGAAGGCAAGACAGTAACGGTCGGTGTCACGCAAATTATTGAGCATCCGTCGCTGGATGCCGCTTTTAGCGGCTTTAAAAAGGCATTAGAGGACAATGGATTCAAAGAGGGGAAAAACGTCAAATACGACGTGCAAAATGCGCAAGGCGACCAAAGCAATAATCAGACGATCGCCAATAATTTTGCAGCGGAAGGCGTGGACCTCATTTTCGCCAATTCGACTCCTAGCGCGCAAAGCGCCTTAAATGCGACGAAAGACATACCGATTGTGTTTACATCTGTTACCGACCCGGTCGGCGCCGGCTTAGTCCCGTCCATGGATCAGGCGGGAGAAAACATTACCGGAACAACGGACAGCCACCCGGATGCGATTCGCAAAACCATTCAGTTTATTGACGAACAAATGGATGCAAAAACAGTCGGCTTGATTTATAACGCCGGGGAGCAAAACTCGGTGGCACAAATTAAGAAAGTGAAAGAAGCAGCGAAAAATACCGACTTGAAGTTTGTTGAAGCGTCCGTGTCGACGACGGCGGAAGTGAAACAGGCGGCGGAGTCGCTGGCCGGGAAAGCGGATGTGTTTTATATCGTGACCGACAACACGGTCGTATCGGCGATCGAATCGGTCGTCAGTGTGGCAAATGAACACAAAATCCCTGTTTTGGCTGGCGAACTGGATTCGTTAAAGCGCGGATGCTTTGCGGCATATGGATTTGACTACTATGACATCGGCTATCAGGCGGGAAAAATGGCGGCAGCGATTTTAAAGGGCGAGAAAAAGCCGTCGGAACTAAAGCCGGAATATCCGGATAAACTGAAACTCGTCATTAACAAAACAGCGGCAGAAAAGCAAGGAGTCAAGCTGAAACCAGAGTGGGATAAGATGGCGGAGTATATCGAATAAACGGAGAAAGGATGAAGACCGTTGTTCATGTCGATGATCGGTGCGGTGGAAGCGGGAATTATTTATGCGATTATGGCGCTGGGCGTGTATTTGTCTTTTCGTATTTTAGATTTTCCGGATTTAACCGTGGACGGCAGCTTCGTTACCGGAGCGGCCGTAGCGGCAACGCTCATTGTCAGCGGCGTCAATCCGTTTGCGGCGACAGCCCTGGCCCTTGTTGTCGGCTTTCTTGCTGGATGCATTACCGGGCTGCTTCATACGGCGGGAAAAATTAACGCGCTTTTGTCGGGAATTTTAATGATGATCGCCTTATATTCGATCAATCTCCGCATCATGGGACGCTCCAATGTTCCGCTTCTCAATCAAAAAACAATTTTTACGACCATTCAGGAATGGGGGATGAAGGCGGGGCTCGATCCTGCCGCGGCGAAAACGTGGGGGGTTTTCCTCTCGATGACGCTGCTTACGCTGCTATTCAAATGGTTTACGGATTGGTTTTTGCAGACGGAGATCGGGCTTGCGATCCGTGCTACCGGCGACAATCCGCGCATGATTCGCAGTTTGTCGGCCAATACGAATTTATTAATTATCATCGGCCTCGGCCTTTCTAACGCGATGGTCGCCTTTTCCGGGGCGCTGATCGCCCAATACGGTTCGTTTGCCGATGTCGGCATGGGAATTGGCATGATTATCATCGGGCTTGCTTCCGTCATTATCGGCGAGGCGGTGTTTGGCACCAAAACGATTGCCAGAACAACGCTTGCGGTAATCGGCGGCTCGATTATTTACCGCATTGTCGTCAGCCTGGCGCTGCAGGCGCAGTTTTTAGAAACCGGTGATGTCAAATTGATTACCGCCTGCATCGTGATCATCGCGCTCGTTGCGCCGCAAATCGTCCGCCAGCGCCAGGAGAAAAAGCGGAAAGAACAGCGGCGGCAGGAGCGGGCGCAGCTTGTCGCCGTTTCGGCAGGCGGAAAGGGGGAGAGCGATGTTACGGTTAAATCGGATTTATAAGGTATTTAACGAAGGAACGCCCGATGAAAAAATCGCCCTGCAGCATGTGAATTTGACGCTGAAAAAGGGAGATTTTGTCACGATTATCGGCAGCAACGGCGCCGGCAAGTCGACGCTTATGAACTTGATTTCCGGTGTGCTGTTTCCCGATGAAGGGACGATTTACATCGATGGCCAAGACGTCACGTCCATGCCGGAATACGTTCGCTCCCGCTATATCGGACGCGTCTTTCAAGACCCGATGGCCGGCACGGCGCCAAGCATGACGATTGAAGAAAATTTGGCGATGGCGTACGCCCGCAGCCGAAAGCGCACTCTAAGCCGCGGGGTGACGAAAAAACGGCGCGATTATTTCCGAGAAATATTATCGACGCTTCACCTTGGGTTGGAAAATCGCCTGCAGGCGAAAGTCGGACTGCTTTCCGGCGGGGAGCGGCAGGCGCTGTCATTGCTCATGGCGACGTTTACCGAACCAGCGATTTTGCTTTTAGATGAGCATACTGCCGCGCTCGACCCGGCGCGGGCGGAGCTGATTACGAATTTAACGAAAGAAATTGTCAAGAAGCACGGCTTGACGACATTGATGGTCACCCATAATATGCAGCAGGCGATCGATTTAGGAAACCGTCTCATTATGATGGATAAAGGACAAATCATTCTTGAAGTCGACGAAAACGAAAAGAAAGGATTGACCGTCGAGAAGCTGCTGGCAGAATTCCAGCGCATCCGCGGCACGCAGCTCGCAAGCGACCGCGCGGTATTAAGCTAAACATAGAAAGCAAGATAAGTGATCCAGAAGCTTATCTCTTTTTTAAAAAGTAAAACGAATTAAATATATAACGTTTTTTAAACGTATATATAGTTTATAGGAATAAAAATGATTATCTCTTTCGATTTTCCGTGTTCGGCTTTTGGGCTTTGCCCGCCGTCATCAGGGAAAAAGTCCTTTTCCCCGCCGCTGGCAACAAAACGGTTTAGGGAGGAGAAATGATATGAGCACCGTCATTAGGCAAACGAGCCAGGTGGATATATTTACGCAAATGCGTGAGCATGAGCAAGTAGTGTTTTGCAATGATGAGCAAACAGGATTAAAAGCGATTATTGCTATTCATAATACGACGCTCGGCCCGGCGCTTGGCGGATGCCGCATGTATCCGTACGCGACGGTCGAGGACGCTTTGTTCGACGTGCTTCGTTTATCGAAAGGAATGACGTATAAATGTTTGGCGGCCGATGTCGATTTTGGCGGGGGCAAAGCGGTCATTATCGGCGATCCCCGCAAAGACAAAACGCCGGAATTGTTTCGCGCCTTCGGCCAGTTTGTCGAATCGTTAAACGGCCGCTTCTATACGGGAACCGATATGGGAACGGCGCCGGACGATTTCGTTCACGCATTGAAAGAAACGAATTGCATCGTCGGCGTTCCCGAAGCATACGGCGGCAGCGGCGATTCCTCGGTGCCAACGGCCTTAGGCGTCATTTACGGCATTCAAGCAACGAACAAAGTCATTTGGGGCAGTGATGCTCTGTACGGAAAAACATACGCCATTCAAGGATTAGGCAAAGTAGGCAAGAAAGTCGCCTTGCAGCTGTTGGAAGAAGGAGCGGATTTATACGTTTGCGACATTAACGAAGCAGCGGTCGAAGAAGTGGCGGCGTATGGCAAAAAACTCGGCGCGAGCGTAAAAGCAGTAAAAGGGTCAGAAATTTACAGCACCGATGCCGATGTGTTTGTTCCATGTGCTTTTGGCAATGTCGTGAACGATGACACGATCCATTTATTCAAAGTAAAGGCGATCGTCGGCTCGGCGAACAACCAGCTTCTCGACGTGCGCCATGGGCAGCTTTTAAAGGAAAGAGGAATCGTATACGCACCCGATTATATTGTGAATGCCGGCGGGCTGATTCAAGTGGCTGACGAGCTTTACGGACCGAATAAAGAGAGAGTGCTTGAGAAAACGAAAACGATTTATTCGACGCTTCTTCATATTTACACCCAGGCCGAAGCCGAGCAAATCACCACGGTCGAAGCGGCCAACCGTTTTTGCGAGGAACGGCTGCGGCAACGAAGCCGCCGCAATAACTTTTTTACCCATCATAAGCGGCCGAAGTGGGATATTCGCCGCTAACAACAAGGAGGGGGATTCGATGGAACGGCAATTCTCAATCAGGCAAATCATGGATGAACAAGGACGGATCGTAGAGCCCGAGTATCGGGAGCAAATAACGGAAGAACTCGTAATGGCGATGTACCGCCATCTCGTCCGGACAAGAACGTTTGACCGCAAATGTGTCAGCTTGCAGCGGCAAGGGCGGATCGGCACGTACGTTCCGTTTGAAGGGCAGGAGGCGTGCCAAGTCGGCAGCGCCCTCGCTTTAGAGGACGGCGATTGGATGTTTCCGACGTATCGCGACCATGGGGCGATGATGACGTTTGGCCGCACATTGACACAGACGCTTTTGTATTGGAAAGGGCGAACGGAAGGATGCATCCCGCCGCAAGGGAAAAAAATCGTGCCGCCGTACGTTCCGATCGCCACACAGCTGCCGCAAGCTGCCGGAGCGGCATACGCGGAAAAACGGAAAGGAACAAAAAACGCGGTGATCGTTTATTTTGGAGACGGCGCGACATCGGAAGGCGATTTTCATGAAGGGTTGAATTTTGCAAGCGTTTTCAATGTCCCGGTCGTCTTTTTTAATCAAAACAATCAGTATGCGATTTCCGTACCGATTACCCGGCAAATGAAATCAAAAACGATCGCGCAAAAAGCGCTCGCCTATGACATCCCTGGCATTCGCATCGACGGAAACGATATTTTCGCCGTCTATTTTCACACCAAACAAGCGTTAGAGCGGGCGCGAAACGGGGAAGGGCCGACGTTGATTGAAGCGGTTACCTGGCGCTACGGCGCCCATACGACTTCCGATGATCCATCGAAGTACCGCGATCAAGAAGAAAGCAAACGGAGACGGGAAACGACCGATCCGATCATGCGGCTTGAGCGTTTTATGCAGCAGGAAGGCTTTTGGGATGAAAACTGGGCCATCGATATACAAGAGGGAGTAAATGCGGAAGTGGAGCAGGCGGTGGCGGAAATGGAACGCTATCCGAGCGCCAATCCGGAAGATATGTTTGATTATGTGTTTGCTGAGCCGACGTGGACGATTGCCGAGCAAAAACAAGCGTATATGGAGTGGAAACGGGGGATGGAAGGGTGACAACAGCGGTGAACACAAAAACGTTGACGCTCGTGCAGGCGGTAAACGACGCGTTGCGCACGATGTTAAAAGAATGCGACGACGTCATTTTGCTTGGCGAGGATATCGGGAAAAACGGCGGGGTGTTCCGCGCGACCGAAGGCTTGCAGGCGGAGTTTGGCGAGGACCGGGTCATCGATACGCCGCTTAGCGAAGCAGGGTTTACCGGTGCGGCGATCGGGATGGCGTTAAACGGCTTTCGTCCGGTCGTCGAGATTCAATTTTTAGGATTTATTTATCCGGCGTACGAACAAATTATGACCCATGCGGCGCGGATGCGGGCGCGGACGATGGGGCATTTCACCGTCCCGATGGTGATCCGTGCCCCGTACGGCGCGGGGGTGCGCGCTCCGGAAATCCATTCCGACAGCACGGAGGCATTGTTTACCCATATGCCCGGCATGAAAGTCGTCTGCCCGGCCTCGCCATATGACGCGAAAGGACTGCTGATTGCCGCGATTGAAGATCCGGACCCGGTGCTGTTTTTGGAGCCGATGCGCAGCTACCGCGCGTTTCGCGAAGAAGTGCCGGAAGGAAAATATACGGTGGAAATCGGCAAAGCGAAAAAATTGCGCGAAGGCGATGACGTGACCGTGATCGCCTGGGGAGCGATGGTGCCGGTGGCGATGAAAGCGGCGGAAAGCGCCGCGAAAAAAGGGATTCACGCCGATGTGATCGACTTGCGTACGCTCTATCCGCTCGATAAAGATATGATCGCCGCGTCGGTGCAAAAAACGGGACGAACGGTGATTGTCCAGGAAGCGCACGCCACCGGAGGACTTGCAAGCGATATTGTCGCGCTGATTAACGATACATCGTTTTTGTACCAAAAAGCGCCTGTGGCGCGCGTCACCGGATTCGATGTCCCGGTGCCGTTTTTTGCCTATGAAGACGATTATTTGCCGACGCCGGCGCGCGTCTTGCACGCGATTGAAAAAACAGTCAACTTCTAGCGGAAGGGGTAGAAACGATGGAAGTAAAGCTTCACGATATCGGCGAAGGGATGACGGAAGCGGTTGTATTAACGTATCTCGTGCAAAAAGGTGACTATGTCAAGGCCGATCAGCCGCTCGTCGAAGTCCAAACAGATAAAATGGTGGCGGAAATCCCCGCTCCGGCGGAAGGAATCGTGCAAGACATTCTTGTCCGCGAAGGGGAAACGATAGCGGTCGGCACGACGATTTTGACGCTGCAGACAAGCGCAGCGGTTCAGCACAATCCCGCTTCTTCCTCCAATGCATCGGAATCTTTCCGTTTGCCAAGCGTCAACGAGGAAACAGGCGGTTCCGTCCTGACGAAGAATATCCGCCGCGTGCTTGCCACGCCGTATACGCGCAAGATCGCCCGCGAATATGGCGTCGATTTGGAACAAATTGCAGGCACTGGTCCAGGCGGGCGCATTACGGATGAAGATGTATACCGCTTTATTGAGGCAAAGCAAACAAAAAGCGCAAGCAGTGCAGCGGCTCTTGAAGCGGCGCCGAAAAAAGAAAATTCGTCCGCGTCCGCCACATCGGTCCTTCCGTTCCGCGGACGCCGCAAACAAATCGCGAAAAAAATGGCGCAGTCGCTATATACGATTCCGCATTGCACCCATTTTGAAGAAGTCGATGTCACAGAACTCATTCGTTTCCGCGAAGAGCTGAAGCAGCATGACATCCACATTTCGGCAACGGCGTTTTTCATTAAAGCGCTGTCACTGTCATTAAAGCAGTTTCCGATTTTTAACGCGCGCCTTGACGAAGAGCGGGAAGAAATTCACTTATACGCCGAGCATCATATCGGCATTGCCGTTGACACCGAAGACGGCTTAATCGTACCAGTGATTAGACATGTAGAAAGAAAATCGCTGCGGGAAATTCACGAAGAGGCGAAACAGCTTACGAAACGGGCGCAGGAAAACAAGCTGTCCGTTTCTGAAATCACGGGAAGCACCTTTACCATCAGCAACGTCGGCCCGCTTGGCGGAAGCATCGGCGCGACGCCGATCATCAACTATCCGGAAGTGGCACTGATGGCGTTTCATAAAACGAAAAAACGGCCGATGGTAATGGAAAACGACGAGATCGCCATCCGTTCGATGATGAACATCTCGATGTCGTTTGACCACCGTGTGGCTGACGGAGCGACAGCGGTCACGTTTACGAACTATTTTGTAAGACTCATTGAAAATCCGAAACGAATGCTTATGGAGTTGGTGTAAATGGTCGTTGGAGAATTGGCACAGGAACGGGATGTCGTTATTATCGGCGGCGGGCCGGGCGGATATAGCGCGGCGATCCGCGCCGCCCAGCTCGGGTTGTCGGTCACATTGATAGAAGAAGGGGAACTTGGAGGCGTCTGTTTAAACAAAGGATGCATTCCGTCGAAAGTATTTGCCCATGCGGCGCAAAAGATGGCAGACATCCCGCATCTAAAAGACATCGGAATAGATTTAGAGAATACTGGCTTCCAACTTGGCAAGCTGCAAAACTATAAAGCGAAAATCATCACCCAGCTCCGCCAAGGCATCGAAGCGCTTTGCAAGGCTAACCGCATCGAGATCCTCCACGGTCATGCCTTGTTTTTGGCGGAAGACCGTATCGGCGTTGAAGCGGGCGATGCTTTTGAAGTCTACCGTTTCCGGCATGCGATCATCGCCGTCGGCGCGTCGCACGTTTCGCCGCCGTCCATTTCCGTTGACCATGAACGGATATTAAACGTCGATTCCATCTATAGTTTAGAGACATTGCCCGGTCATTTGCTTGTATATGGGAACGACTATATCGCGCTCGAAGCCGCAATGAGCTTCCACGCGTTTGGTTCGCAAGTGTCGGTCATCAGCGATGACGGTACGTTTGGCTTGGACGGCACCATTGCGAAAGAACTACAGCGCATATGGAAAAAAAGAAAAATCAAATTGTATACACGATGCCAGATCGAACGTGTCGAATCCTCCCTCGACTGCGTTGCGGTTACGATCCGGACCGCGGAAGGAGAAACGGCTACCCTTGAAGGCTCTCATTTATTTGTTTCGTGCGAGAAAAAAGCAAATACCAATGGATTAGGCATCGAGCGGCTTGGCATGAAAACGGATGAAAACGGGTTTATCCAGGTCAACCGCCAGGCGCAAACGTCCCTTTCCCATATTTATGCCATTGGCGATGTCACGAGCGCACCGTTTTTGGCCGTCAAAGCGATCAAGCAGGGAAAAGCGGCGGCGGAAGCGATCGCTGGGCAAGCGGTGGAAGTTGATCTTACCTTTCTTCCAACTGTCGTCCATTCGATTCCGCCAATCGCCAGCGCCGGCCTGACAGAAACAGAAGCGCGCCGCCAGTACGGGGCGGTCCGCATCGGCGAATTTCCGCTCGCCGGAAACGGATATGCAAGCATCCTCGGGCAAAAGGACGGGGTCATCAAAGTGATCAGCGACGCCGCTACCGATGTCCTTCTGGGCGTACACATGATCGGCGCCGGAGCGGTGGAGCTGATTTCCAGCGGAGTGCTCGGCTTGGAAATGGCCGCGCGCGAAGAGGACTTCCGCTTTCCGTTCTATCCGCACCCAAGCGGGAACGAAGCGCTGCTGGAAGCGGTAGAAGCACTCCGCGCGCAGGCAATCCACCTCGCACCGACAAAGCAAGGGAAAAAAGAAGACCATACAAAAGGAGTCACTATCTAGTAGCGGCACAAAAAGGATGTCTCGAAAAAGGTTTCGGGACATCCTTTTTCATCGGATTGGAAGGTACAACGTTAGGTTAGGAGATTTGATGAAGTTGTTTTCATAACGGAAGAGGCTTGGCAAGGGTAGAGATCGCGTACTTCGAACCCAGTCGTATCAAGGATTTCAAGCTTATTCCAATAAGATAGTATTTCATGTGAAACGAGGGAGATGGGTGGGAAATCTTTTTTGCTTAGATAAGCGATAAGGGGACGATGATAGCAAATTAAAAGCACTCATAAAAGTTTGTACACTTTTATGGTGCTTCAGACTGTCGATAAGCTGAAAAAATAATATTTCTATTTTTTATAATATTATTTAAATTCTATAAAATATATGTTAATATTTAAGAGAAAATACAGTATTACTTAAATAAAATTCAGTAATTCTAAAATAATTGACATGGTATTGAAAGGAAGTTTAGTATGGATGAAATTCATAAGAAAATAAAGGACATACGATTAAGAAATGGTTTAACACTTAAGGAACTTAGTGAAAAAACAGACTTATCCATAAGTTTTTTATCCCAAGTTGAAAGAGGAACCTCTTCTTTGGCCATTACATCTTTAAAAAAGATTGCAGATGCATTAAATGTAAAGATCACGGAGTTCTTCGAAACTGAATCAAACGATAATTATCTTGTAAAAGTAGAACATCAAAAACCTTTTAAGATTGAGGGATCTGATTTTACCTATGTGCGTTTAAGCGGTGAATTTAACGGAAGGGTACTTGAACCGATGCTTGTTACTTTAGCTCCCAACCAAAAACGAACTCAAACCTTCAATCATCCTGGTGAAGAGTTTTATTATGTGTTAAAAGGAGCTGCATTATTTAACGTGGATAACCAAGAGTATTTAATTCGCCAGGGGGATAGTTTGCATTTTCCTTCAACTTGTCCTCATTTTGTTGAAAATGTGCTTGATGAAGAAGCCGTCCTGCTTTGTGTATTGACCCCAGTTATTTTTTAACTGGTTTAGCAAATAACTCTTATAGGAAAGGTGGAGAATAATGAGAGTTGCAACAGATATTGGCGGAACTTTTACGGACTTAGTCTATGTTGATGATGATGGAAATTTTGGAGTAGCCAAAAGCCACACGACACCTCCAAATTTTGAACAAGGGGTTATTGATGTTATTCGAAAAAGCGGAATTAATCAGCAAGCCATTCGGACATTTATTCATGGCACTACCGTTATTATTAACGCTTTAACAGAAAGAAAAGGAGTAAAAACCGGGCTTATTACGACAAAAGGGTTTAGAGACGTTTTAGAAATTGCCAGAGGGAATCGTCCGGATCTCTTTAATCTTCGTTACAAAAAACCGGAACCTTTTGTGGAACGCTATCTCCGCCAAGAAGTGGAAGAGAGACTTAATTATAAAGGAGAAATTATTGTTCCACTAAATAAAGAACAAATTAAAGAAATCGTTTCTTATTTCAAAAAAGAAAAAGTCGAGGCGATTGCAGTTTCCTACCTTCATTCATACGTAAATCCAATTCATGAACAAGAAACGGTAGAAATCATTAAAGAACTTTGGCCTGATGTCGCTGTGACTGCCTCTCATGAAGTGACAAAAGAATGGCGTGAATATGAAAGAACGAACACCGCAGTTTTGAACTCCTATGTAAAGCCTATTGCCGCTTCTTATATTGACCGCTTACAATCGAAACTCATCGAAAATAAAACCAATAGTCAGAATTTTATTATGCAATCCAATGGCGGAACAACCACATTTAGTCAAGCTAAACAAACTCCGATTCATATGGTGGAATCTGGACCTGTAGCCGGGATTTACGGTGCTGCCGTTCTAGGAGAGATGATAGGGGAAAAGAATATCATTGCCTTTGATATTGGAGGAACTACGGCAAAATGTTCACTCATTAATAATGGCGAAGTGAAAGTGACAACCGATTACTATATCGAAAAAAATGAGCGGAGTGCTGGTTACCCGATTAAAGTCCCGGTTGTAGATATTGTCGAAATTGGTAATGGCGGTGGCTCTATTGCCTGGATTGATGAGGCCGGTTCTTTGAAGGTAGGACCGCAATCAGCCGGAGCTTTGCCAGGACCTGTTGCCTATGGGTTAGGAGGAACAGAACCGACAACAACGGATGCGAATCTAGTAACTGGGCGCCTATCTCCAGAAAATTTTGATTATAAAGTAGATTTAGAGAACGTACGCAGAGCAATTAAAGAAAAAGTGGCTGATTATTACGGAATTTCTGTAGAGGAAGCGGCATTAGGAATCATAAGAATTGCGAATTCTAACATGCTTAATGCGCTAAAACTCATTTCTATTCGAAAAGGTTATAACCCGAGAGAATTTACACTTATTGCATTTGGCGGCGGAGGTTCTATGCATGCACCTGCTCTTGCTAAAGAATTAGGCGTGAAAAAAGTCATTGTTCCTGTCGCATCCTCTGTTTTCTCAGCTTGGGGAATGTTAATGACGGATCTTCGTCACGATTATATCCAAACGTATATTAAGAGACTAACGGATATTGATTTGACAGAAATCAACAAGGAATGGGCTAAGCTAGAATCAAGAGCCATTTCCCAATATAGCGAAGAGGGAATCGGAGAAGAAAGTGTGTTATTTACGAGATTTGCAGATATGAGATATTTAGGGCAAGAACATACCGTTAAGGTACCTGTTCCAAATGGAGAATGGACAAGCGACACTCTAGAAGAGATCGCTCATCGATTCCATCAATTACATGAACAGCACTACACATTTAAGCTCGAAGATACACCTACTGAAATTGTAAATCTTCATTTAACAGCGTTTGGAAAAGTGAAAAAACCAGTTTTGAAAAAGATTCAAAAAACTGGAAGAAGAATAGAAAATGCTTTAAAAGAAATTCGCCCTGTATTTTACGAAGAAAAAGGCTGGCTTGATACGAAAGTTTATTACCGCCATTTATTGGAATCAGATATGGAAATTACAGGTCCAGCTATAGTTGAAGAGCCATCCGCTTCAACTGTTTTATATCCAGGCCAATCATTAACCGTTGATCAATATGGTAACTTAATCATTGATACGGGGGTGGAGTAATCGATGGTAAATGTAAAATCAAAAGTAGACCCGTTTACCCTTGAAATTGTAAAGGATTCATTAATTGCCATTGGGGAAGAGATGTTTTATGCATTAGCTAGAACTTCCATGAGCCCCATTATTTACGAGGTATTAGACTATGCAAGCGGTCTAACGGATGCAAAAGGCCAATTACTCACGCAAGGAAATGGTGTCACCGGTTTTATCGGAATGTTGTCGTTCATGGTAAAAGAAACATTGCGAAAGTTTGGCAAAGAAGAATTAAGACCGGGGGATATTATTATTATCAATGATCCTTATGGAGGGGGAGGGTCCCATCTATCAGATGTTGGGCTTGTCATGCCGATTTTTTACGATGGTGAACTTATCGCTTTCTCTGCCAATAAAGCACATTGGACAGAAGTAGGCGGAAAAGATCCTGGTTCGTTTAGCAATGATGCAGTGGAAATATTCCAGGAAGGGATGCAATTCCCTTGCGTAAAATTGTTTGAAGAAGGAAAAGTAAATCAGGCGCTTGTCGACATTATCCGATCGAATGTCAGATTTCCTGATTTATCACTAGGCGATATGTGGGCGCAAGTCGCAGCATTGCGAACAGGCGAAAAACGTGTACGCGAATTGTGTGACAAATATGGAAAGGATATTGTGTTAGCATCTATCGAACATTTGTTAGATCACGGTGAACAATTGGCACGAAAAGAGCTGAAAAAACTTCCAAAGGGGACTTTTGAAGCGGAAGATTATATTGATGACGACGGTTTTGGTAACGGGCCATTTAAAATCAAAGTGAAAGTAACGATTACGGATGATGAATTCATTTGCGATTTTCGCGGAAGTCATCCACAAGTACCGGGCCCAATTAACTGCTCATATACAGCGCTAGTGTCTGCCGTACGAACGATATTTTTAGCTGTTACGAACCCATCTCAAGATGTAAATGATGGAGTTTTCCGCCCGCTGAAAGTGATTACGGATCCGCAATCAGTTTTATCGGCGGAGCGGCCAGCCCCTGTATCGATATATTGGGAAAGTATGTTAGCAGGTGCGGATTTAATTTGGAAAGCCTTAGCTCCGGTCGTTCCGCATCGTTTGCCTGCAGGGCATTTATTATCAGTTTGCGCGGTAGTACTAGCAGGAAAACATCCAGATACGAATGAACCATTTTTAATTGTGGAACCTTCTGTTGGCGGATGGGGAGCAGCAGAAGGGCAAGATGGCGCCCGTGGACAATTCTGTCTTGGTGACGGTGAAACGTACAACGTGCCGGTTGAAGTCGCTGAAACTCGTTATGGTGTCATGGTCGAAGAGTATGCTTTAAGAACAGATGGAGCTGGTGCGGGGGAATACATTGGCGGTTCAGGTGTCATTCGCTCCTACCGTGCTTTAACTGATAATCAAATGGTATCTGTCACATTTGGGCGGAACAAATTTTTACCTTGGGGAATCAATGGTGGACATTCAGGATCTGCGAATGAATTTATTATTCAAAAGGCAAATGGAGAAGTAGACGGTCCTTATGGAATTTATCCGAGATATCCGCTTAATAAAGGAGATGTTGTCAAGTTAATGACGGCAACAGGCGGCGGTTATGGAAATCCTCTCGACCGTCCAGCTGAAAAAGTAGCTAAAGATGTAAAAAACGGATATTTCACCGTAACCCAAGCGAAAGAAATATTTGGGGTCATTTTGAACCCTGATACTTTTGAAATAGAAGGATATACCCCTTTAAGAAGCGAGAGGATGAAATCAAAATGCAAGTCATCACAATGAAAGATTTACCGACAGAAGAACAGGCATCCGTATCCCTTTGGAAAGTTTCTGAACAAAAAAACGTAAGCGGAAAAAATAGCCATGGGAAAAGTCGTCATTCCTCCGGGAGAACATGTGCCGCTAAATGGGGGTTCTAGCCACAAAATGAATACTCCATTGTCATAAAAGGAAGTTTTATTGCTGAAAGTGGAGGAAAGCAGTATCGGATCAATACAAGGGACGCCACTTTTATTCCAGCAGGGGGAAGAACATGCGGCTTATAACGATCACAATGAAGTCTGTGAGATCGTGTGGGTATTAGTTGGCTAAAAAGGTTTAATGACAATTAGTTTTTGATACAAAGTCTTGTTATATATGTCTTCTTCTTGAAAGAGGCTTGCTCATGATGTTGGAGTTAGCCTCTTTTTATAAAGTAATCTTACATTTGCAATTTGCAAGTGAAAGAGCCGAAACAGAAAAAATAGAAATCTTAATTTTTGGTTAGAAAGCGACAAAAAACAAAGGGGATGAGAGAATGGAAGAAAAAGGGTTAAACAAATCCATCGAAAAAGATGAAGCATTTTCAGCCATTCCTTTAAGTGAAAGGCAACATTGGTTAACTCCTGCGATGATTTTTGGAGGGCTGGAATTTTCCATCCCTGTTCTAATGGTAGGCGCCATGCTAACAGCTAGTTTTGGGATTACTGAAATATTTTGGATTTTAATCGTCGCAATGATTGGATTTCAATGGGTAGGGAATGCGATTCAAGGTTATATTGGAGCTAAGACAGGGAGATCTTCTTCTGTTATTGCGAGAACGAGTTTTGGTGCTCAACAAGCCCGTTTTATTGTCGGTTTAACCATTTTTGTCGTATCTGTCGGATGGTGGGCGGTACAGACAGCTGTTACTGGAAATGCGATTTCCGCCATGATTGGTATCGATTATAAACATGAATGGATTCCATGGGCAGTTGTAACCACAATAACGGGATTATTATTTGCGCTTCCGGCTATTTTAGGTTATTCTTCGATGAAATGGACAGATTATATTGCAGTTCCAGCGGGACTACTTTTAATTGCCGGGGGAATTTTCTATGCACTAAAAAATACAGGATGGCAGACTATTGCATCTTGGGATCCGAAACCTTCCATGACGTTTTTCGCTGCCGTTAGTTTAATTATTGGTGTTAATGTTTCGCAGTGGGTCATTTCATCTGATTACACCCGTTATGCTAAGCCGAAGATCAAGGATAATATATTGATCCCTCTGGGCATCATTGCTGTTGGCTTACCACTATTTTTTATCGGTGCCGTGATGTCTGTTGGTATAGGGGATGCAGATATCGTTAATGTAATGTTAAAGCTTGGTTTTCCTGTCTGGGGATTTTTAATTCTTTGGTTTGCTACTTGGACGAGTCAAATCGTCAATAACTATAGTATGGGACTTGCATTAGCTAATATGTTAAACGTAAATTCTGGGAGAGGAAGAGCATTATTAACTCTTTGTGGAACTATTATTTCTTTAGTGATTGCATTGGTAGGAATATTAGACTATTTTATGGATTTTCTATATATGACCGCTTTGATTTATCCGGCCATTGCAGGTGTTATGATGACGGACTTTTTCTTCATCCGTAAGCAACAGTGGGTAGACAATAAAGGCTGGAACTGGATGGCGACCATCGCTTTAGTCGCAGGTACATTACTCGGTTATTATACACAATATGTACATCCAATTGGACTGCCGGCCGTTCAATCTGTTATCGTATCTGGTTTTGTTTATTGGGTGGCTATGAAAATAAAAGCAAAGGTTGCCCCTGATAATTTTACAGATCCATTCAACAATACTTTAAAAACAGATGTAAATACAGATACGACTATTGTTTAATTTAGATAAAAGGGATAATGCATAAAATTTTTTGTAAAGCATTAGCTACTAGACCAAAAGAACAAGAGAGACCGAACTCATCGAAGACGTTCATCTGTTAGCTAGTATAGGCTGAATTGTTACGGGAGAGAAAAATGAAAACAAAGAAGCGTTCGAAATGTTTGTGAATTCGTTTGTTACCACATCTGTGTGCGGATGTGGTTTTTTATTGTACATCGGTCTATATTTTGCACAGTTCTACTCACAACATTTGGGCTTATCTTTTGCCGAAATTTCAATATAATGAACAGTAAGAGGAGTCTAGATTCCATCTAATGAGTATGATTGTTTGCACAATGGAATAAAGGAGCACTCCAGCATGATACTCAATGCCCGTTGTGTCCAAATCTTGAATATGTTGCTTAGTTCTTCTACTCATGTCACCGCAGACAAGCTGGCTCAGTCCTTGCAAGTATCAAGGCGAACGGTTTATTACGATATTCAAAAAATAAATGATTGGCTACGAAGTCAAGGCTTTTCGCAACTGAAACATGTGCGCGATCTCGGTTTTTATTTGGACGATCAAGTCAAAAAGCAAATGGCGCAAAAATGGCAAACGTTACAAACGATTCGACATTACGAGTATTCTTCGGAAGAAAGAAAAGCTTGGATTGGATTATTGATTTTTATTCGAAACCGTCCGATTTTTTTACACGACTTGTTAGAGAAAATGCAAGTCAGCCGAAGTACTTTATTGAATGATATCAAGGAACTCAAAACGGAATGGCAGTTGTTTCAGTTGCAATTAGCATTCCATCGTAAACAAGGATATTTCATTAAAGGTGAAGAAATGCAAAAACGGAAGGCAATCGTACATCATGTCGCACAGCTTTTGGCAACGGTTGGCTATGAACGTCTATGTTCTGAGTTGCTAGGCGGGCGCATATCATCTATCAACGATATTATTCGCCAATCAGAAGCATTTTCTTCCATTCGTTATACGAATGACGTTATTCAAACATTAACCATTTATCTTTCTATTTTTATAAGACGATGGATCCGTGGTAAATACATTCAAATGGATGAGCAGGAAAAAGAAGTGTTGCGATCGACTCGGGAATACAAAACGGCTCATTATATCATTACTCAAATTGAAAACGCTTTCCGAATCAATGTTCCTAAAGATGAAACTTGTTATCTCGCAACCTATCTTCTGGGTTCAAGAGTCACAGACGATAAGCAAATCGATCAAAGCAATGAAATCGCCATTTTAAAACAAATGGTCAAAAACATGGTCGATGATTTTCAAACGTACGCTTGTGTACAATTCAAACATCGTGAAGAGTTGGAAAAAAATTTATTGATTCATATGAAACCGGCTTATTACCGCTTAAAATATGGTCTTCATTTGCAAAATGAATTAACCCAATCTGTCAAAGCAAATTATCATGACATCTTTACTCTAACGAAAAAAGTTGTTCATCATGTGGAGAACGTCGTCGGTCAATCCGTAAGCGATGATGAAATTGCTTATATCGCAATGCATTTCGGTGGATGGCTTGACAGAGAGGGGGTATCTGTCCCGACACGGAAAAAAGCGCTCATTGTGTGCGAAAGCGGCATTGGTACATCAAGAATTTTACAAAAACAAATTGAAGAACTATTACCAACTGTTGATGTCATTGACATTATCTCGGTAAGAGAATATCGAGCTTATTCTTTGGAACATGTTGATTTTGTTGTTACAACCATTCCGTTACAACCGCGAGATGTTCCCGTTTATATGGTTCGTCCTATTTTAACCGCTGCGGATAAAATGTTGCTTTTAAGAGAAACAAACGAACTATCCGAAACGAGAACTCTATCAGTCGAAGCATTATTGGAAATCGTTAAAAAACATGCAACGATCATCAATGAACAAGCGTTAATTCAAGAACTACACGAATATATTAGTCAAAGTCAAAGAAAGGAGATTTTTAAAAAACCGATGTTGAAAGATTTGCTTACAAAACATCACATTCAATTTGTTGAAGAGGTAGGTGATTGGAAAGAAGCGATTGTGCTTGCTGCTAAACCGTTATTGGATGGCGGTTATATTACAAACGAATATATTCAAGCGATGATTGACAATGTGATGACATTGGGACCTTACATCGTGATTGCACCAGGAGTGGCTTTGCCGCATGCCCGGCCGGAACAGGGAGTAAATAAAATAGGGATGAGCTTTCTTAAAATCAAAAACGGTTGTCTATTCTCGGAAAAAGAAGAACACCGGGTATATGTTTTAATCGTTTTAGCTGCCATTGATAATGAAACACATTTAAAAGCGCTGTCACAACTGACAAAATTGTTATCAGACAAAGAAAATATGCGTGTATTATTCTCGACCAATTCGGTAGAAGAAGTACTCACATTAATCGAAGCATATTCTCATTAAAATAAGAGTTCAAACCAAGGAGGTACAAAAAAATGAAAAAAATTCTCGTCGTTTGCGGAAATGGACTTGGAAGCAGTTTTATCATCGAAATGAATGTCAAAAACGTGTTAAAAGAGCTGGGAATTGAAGCCGAAGTTTCTCATACTGATTTAGCCACAAGCAAAACAGAAAAAGCCGATTTATATTTAGGGGCAAAAGATTTAGTGGAAGTACTGGATGACGGCACGCGCAATGTGGCCAAACTGACAAATATTCTTGACCTTGATGAACTAAGATCCGTGCTACAGAAACATTTGTAATAGAAATAAGCAGGCGACCGCCTGCATAAAAGAAAAAACTTTCCCTTTTATTAGAAGTATACGAAAGAATGAGAAAACAAGAAAGAGATTTTTAGATAGAAAAAAATGATATTCCTAAAGCTTATGAATAAATAGGGGGCACATGTGCGATGTTTGATTTCATTATGAAGGACATATTAGGTTCGCCGGCGATTTTGGTCGGATTGTTTGCGTTCCTTGGTCTGTTGTTGCAAAAGAAAAGTTTTCCTGATATCGTTTCCGGCACGTTAAAGACGATTATGGGATTTGTTATTCTCGGCGGCGGCGCCAACATTTTAATCGGCTCGTTAAACGTTTTCGGGAAAATGTTTGAAAAAGCGTTCCATATTAAAGGGGTGATTCCGAACAACGAAGCGATTGTTGCCATTGCTCAACAAACGTTTGGAAAAGAAACAGCAATGATAATGCTATTCGGAATGGTTGTCAATATTCTTATCGCACGATTTACTCGTTTTAAATATATTTTCTTAACCGGGCATCATACGTTATTTATGGCTTGCTTAATTTCCGCTGTATTTGCTACTGGTGGGGTTACTGGCATTCCGCTTGTCATCATTGGTTCTGTTATTCTTGGAAGTTTGATGGTGTTGATGCCGGCGATTTTGCAACCGTATATGCGAGAAATAACGGGAACGGACCAAATCGCTTTAGGCCATTTTGGCTCGATCGGCTATTTTACTTCCGCATGGATCGGAAAGCGGCTTGGAAACAAAGCGCAATCCACTGAGGATATTAAAGTGCCGAAATCATTAGGATTCCTTCGCGATACATCCGTGGCGATGTCATTGACAATGGTTCTGCTATTCTTTATTGTTGCCCCATTTGCCGGAAAGCAGTTTATAGAGAAAGAGTTAAGCGGCGGCGTGAACTTCCTTGTTTTCTCCCTTATGCAAGGAATTACGTTCGCCGCAGGGGTATACGTTGTATTAGCGGGAGTACGGATGCTTATTGCTGAAATTGTTCCAGCATTCAAGGGGATTGCGGATAAAATGGTGCAAGACGCCAAGCCGGCGCTTGATTGTCCGGCCGTATTTCCTTACGCCCCCAATGCTGTCATCGTCGGCTTTTTATCCAGTTTTGCTGCGGGGATTATTTCGATGTTTATCTTGCCGCTCGTCGGCTTAAAAGTGATTGTTCCTGGGCTAATTCCGCACTTTTTCACCGGAGCCGCTGCCGGCGTATTCGGCAACGCCACAGGCGGTAGACGCGGCGCCATTTTCGGAGCATTTGCCAATGGAGTTCTCATCTCGTTCTTACCGGCGCTCTTGCTCCCAGTCCTTGGCTCGCTCGGGTTTGAAGGAACGACGTTCGGAGATTCAGATTTTGGAATTGTGGGGATTTTGTTGGGGTATTTGATTAAGTTGTTTTCATGATGGAAGAAGAGTACCCCTACCTTGACAGAGTAGGGAGCGCGCATTCGAGTCGCGTGGGAATCATGAATTCAAGAGTCCTCAATCCCATATCAAGGAATTGAGGACTTTCATTTATTCTTCGATACCGTTCTTCAGCAAGGAAATAAAGGACGAGATGGAAGAATGGGAAGGTATGATCGTGTCAATCACTTGGACGGTTTGTTTATTTCGGATTTAAGTTTGGCAGTTCTTGTGGAAACCTATCACCGGCTTGTACAACATGATTGATCGAGTTCTATTAAACTAAGGTAATTTCCGAAGGAACTTTGACGTGTTTCACATAACAGAAATAATAGATAGGGAAAAAGTCCTGATTGTCATCTGGGAAAACAGGAATATATCATGATTTATCCTTATTTTCCTTGTGTTACCATTTATATAGTGTGTGAATGGGGGAGAGGAAATCAAGGTGTTGTCTTTTTTGGAATCGATCGAAAAAGAAGTGAAACGCAGGGCCTACGAGACGATGAGCCATTGTCTCCAGTCTTATCAGGGGCAGGTCGAAGAAACGAGCGAGGAATTTGATCATGGCTTACATTCCTTTTACCACGTGAATGATGAATATGTTTCACATTGCCAAGGAGAGCCGAGGGAAGCGTCTGAGGCGATATACGGGGACTTGCGGTCAATCGAATCACATATTGATGCGGCCGCAGACGATCTTCTTCATGAAATAAGCAGGGGAATCGCCCGAATACAGCGAAAGATAGAGGAGTTATCATGACAACCATTCAAATCAAACCAGAGGAGCTGGAAGCGGTAGCAAAGCATGTCCCCGATGCAGAGGACGCCTGCCAGCGCGCGCAGATCTCGCTTTCCTGGGAATTTCCTTCTTTAGTGATGGAGATTACCACTATCGGCTCTGATGCCATCCATGAGCTCAAAGACGAGCTGGTTCATTGGCTTCACCGCTATGAAGAAAAGTTGAATGAAGCGGAGGAATTGCTTTATCGAACAGCCGCGGCAATAAGACAGGCAGACCAAACGCTTGCCGACAACATGATAGAATTTGGTTTGGAGCTTCTTGGTTGGTATGACTTGCAGCGATTGTTTGGAGAATACGATCCAGTGACTGGAGAACGGATTTCAGCAGGAGACCGCTGGCTGGCGGGAGGAATGCTATTGTTGTCCGTCATTCCTCCAGCCAAAGGAGCAGGCGCTGCCGGCAAAGCGGGGATCAAAGGAGCGAAAGCGGCGGAAACAGCAGCGGATGTTTCGAAATTGGTATCGCAAACGAAACATGTTCTCCGCTATGATAAAGTTATGCCTGCCCTTCAAGCGGCGTATCTCCAAGTGGTAAAAGCGCCGATTACCCAAACGATCCGTTCGTTCAAGAGGCAATGGGAGAACCTTCTCGAAAATGTTGGCTCTGTCCTGCAGGGACCGCCGCCAGCCTTTGCAGGAATCGGTCCGGCCCGCGGTGTATGGATGAGCGGAACCGAGAGGGAAGCAAAAGAAACGATGATGAACATAATTGGAAAAACTGGGGATGAGGTGGTTGGTAAGGGGACGGGTAATGCTAGACCGTCTTGGAGACAATCAGAAATTGACATAGGAAAAGAATATCCAGAATATAGTGCTCAAAAATCTTTTAAAAACGGAAAAGAAGTACCTTATGGAACCAAAGGAAGCTCAAGACCAGATTATTATAAAGAAGGATTTAGTATAGAAGTAAAAAATTATAAAATTATTACCCCAGAAGGTAGAAGCAGATTAGTAAACAATATTTCTACTCAATTTGAAAAGCGATTAGGTGATTTACCGAGAGGTACTAAACAAACTGTTATTATCGATATACGGGGACAAAATGTATCGGAAGAAATACTAGATGATTTGTATGATAAAATAATGAAAAAAACAAATGGTAAAGTAAATATTAGATTTAAAACTAATGAGTGAGGTGACAGAATGGCTGTAGGTTTTAAAGTAAAATATTATTGGTATCCAATTGGGCATGGTGACTTTTTACATTCGTTTTTTTCAACAGTAAGCTATCATTTAGAGCCAAATGGTTGGGGAACAAAGTATCCTCTTTTATTAAACAAACTATATAATGGCAAACTTGAGTATAAATATATTAAAGATGCTATTAAAGAAATAGATGAAATTCAAGAAAGTTTGAAAAATTACAGTCCATCACAAGTCATTTGGGATATTGAAGACCTTTCCAAAACACCACCATGGGGAGATAATATAAGTGATGAAATTACAGACTTATCTAACTATTTTGTTACAAGTGATGGAGAAGATTTAATAACTATTTTAAAAAAAGCCTTAAATAAGGCCTTAAAAGTAAAGTCAGACATTGAAATAGAAAGTATTTAAGTCCCTTTGCGGCTTATGCTTGTTTTGATAGTTGTGATCCTTGATCAGAGTGATAAATCAACCTAGATGGAGGTTGACGCTTCCAAACAGCTCTCTCTAATGCTTGTATCGCGAATTGATGATTCATCCGTTCACTGATGGCCTACCCGACAATTCTTCGAGAAAACAAATCCATTATGGAAAACAGCGCTAGGCACTGTTCGCCAAGTATGATTCTGCTACAGTTGGCCAAGTTTTACAAAGCATTTTCATGAAGAAAATATTAAGACCGAATTAGATTTAAGCCACGATATCGTTCGCGTAGAAGCTCGTCGCTGAAAAGCCGATTCGCACTTAGGACATGTTTTTAATGACGGACCAGCATCGACAGGGCTTCGCTATTGTATCCATTCAGCAGCGTTGAGAAGATCTTGAAAAAGAAGGATACGGGTAGTATTTTACATTGTTTGAAAAAGAAAACCGCTAAACGGCGTCCGTTTAGCGGTTTTAGATTTTTTTCGATCGTTGTCAATACTATTTTGGTGAACAAACGCATTTTGATGGTGTTGGTGTTCGTTTAACTTGCTTGTTTCGCCGTTTTATCTTTTTGTTTGGTTGTAAGACTCCAATAAACAGGAATTCCGGATAACGTGATTAACACGGAAAGAAAAGCATCGAGCGGTTGATGGATGACGGTGCTTCCAATAATGTAAAGCGCTCCTGCGATCGCGACAATTGGCGTTACAGGATATAAAGGCACTTTATATAACGAATGATCGGGCTTTTGATTTTTCCGCAACAAAAACACGGCGTAAAACGCTAAGCCGTAAAATGAGAAAACGCTAAAAATGGCGATATCGGTCAAGCGATCTGGGCTGGTCATTAGCATCATCGCCACAGCGATCGCTGCTTGTAAAACGGTTGCTTGAACAGGAGTGTGAAAAGTCGGATGAACGCGCGAGAAGAAACGGGCGCCAGGGAACAGCCCGTCTTCTGCCATCGCAAACGGCATGCGTGGGAATGTTAAAATTTTTCCATTCAAACAGCCGAAAATAGAAATTAAAATACCGATCGCAACCATTTTTCCGCCTACACCGCCAAATAGTAGCGCCGCGGCTTCTTTTGCGGCGTTCGGGCCAAGCTCGACAATTTTACTCGCAGGAAGAACGTGAAGGAGCGCGATATTGACGGCTAAGTAGCAAAGCATGACAATGACAATTCCAGTAATAATGGCTTTTGGCAACGTTTTTGCTGGATTTTTCATTTCGCCTGCCACAAACCCGACATTCATCCAGCCGTCGTACGCCCAAAGCGTCGCTAACACAGCAGCCCCCATGCTGATCGCTTGGCTGCTTTCGCTTTTCATTCCGAATACAGGCACATCTCCTTGAAACATTCCAAACACAATAATAAGGAAGATTGGAAGCAGTTTTGCTAATGTTAACAAGCTTTGAACTGCACCGCCGTATTGTGTTCCTAGCATGTTAATGAGCGCAAGAAAAAGAACGGCTAAAATTCCGATCCATGTTTCCGTCTGCTTTGAAAAACCAAACACCCCTGCAAATAGCGAACCGAAGTATAATCCGAGCGCTCCGATCACCGCTGGGCCGTAGATAATCGTTTGCACCCATCCGCATAAAAAGCCCCAAAACTTTCCGTACACCTTTTCTACATAAACATACAGCCCTCCGGTTTTCGGAATTTTTACGCTCACTTCTGCGATCGTCAACCCGCTCGCTAATGTAATAATGCCGCCGATGATCCATGCCCATAGAGCCATTGTCGAGTCTCCGGCGGCGGTGATGACAACGCCTGGTTTCACGAAAATGCCAGAACCGATGACCGTGCCGATGACTAAAGATGTTGCGGCGATAAAGCCGATGCTTTTTCTTAATTCAGCATGCCTCATGATGTTCACCTCAAAAGGACAAATGTTTTTCTTACGAGTACTGGATCATTATAACATAGGATTTAAGTAAATTTCTATTTTTTGAAAATTAAAATATTATAGATTTCACTTCATTTCTTGACATGAACGGGTTTTTTTGTACACGATGAAACATGTGACAATTTTCATGATATAAGTAGTATAATAAAAATCTACAACGAATGATGTAGGGAGTCGCGGGAAATGAATTGGATACGGTCACGTATTTTTTGGAAAATTTATATCATTAATTTAGCCGTTATTTTTGCTTTGCTAGCTTTAATGTTTATGATTGCTCGGATGTATTTGCCTGAAATCACCAAAGAGCAATATCGGCACATGACGGGTAAAACCGTTTTGCGGATGAAAGAACAAATTGTTCAAATAGGCGAGGATTTAAATAAGTTTGAGCAATACGTGCAAAACGACCCACATTTTCGGGCGAACGACGCCAAGCAGTGGTCAGAAGGGCTTGAACGTATTATTGAAATTTCTCCTTATATTGATGGCGCTACAGTATTAGATTCGCACGGATATGTGAAAGGTTTTTATCCGAATGACCTGAGCCGGCTATTAAACTATAACTTAAGTAAGCGTGAATATTTCCAACAAGCGTTGCGAACGAAAAGAGCTTACTTTAGCGATGTTGTCTCCGCGGATACGGGCCGTTATTTGCTTGTCATTGCTGTTCCTGTTTTAAATGAACGGAATGAAGTGGAGAGAGTTGTCAACTTATCGATGCGAATTGAACAAAATAAGCTGTTTCGCTCCATTGTTCAAAGTTTTCAAATTGGGGAACACGGCTATACGTTCATCGTCGATCGCAATGGAAACATTATTTCTCATCCATCGAAAAAACGAATTGGCGATCATGTCACAGAAAATGCCGTTGTACAAAAATTGCTCCGAAGACAATCAGGCTATGAAGAAGTCGTCAATACAAAAGGAGTGGCGATGCTTGCTTCCTATGCGTACATTCCGATTTTACAATGGGGTGTTGTTGCGCAAGTGCCTGTATCGGAGATTTATAAACCTTATGCGTTGTTTGAAAAGGCGCTTTGGCTTGCTTCTATTGCAGCATTTTTCATTTTATCGCTTTTAACGGCGCTCTATGCCCGGCAAATTGTCCATCCGATTCGCCGGTTGTGTGATGTGGCAGAAGCGGTCGCAAAAGGAAACAAATATGTTCGCGCAGACGAAACCGATCAAACGGAAATTGGCTTGCTCGCAAAACGCTTCAATTACATGATTGATTCTATTCAACAGTCGGAAGAACTGTTGCGAAAATCGGAAAAACTAGCGGTTGTCGGTGAATTGGCGGCGGGGGTTGCCCACGAAATCCGCAACCCATTAACATCGCTGAAAGGGTTTATCCAGCTTTTAAAAGAGGGAGAACGCAATCAGATGTATTTCGATATTATTGAAGCGGAATTAGAGCGATTGAACGAAATTGTCGACGAGTTTTTATTGCTTGGAAAGCCGAATCCAGTAAAAAAGGCATACCATCATGTATCGGACATGCTGCAACATGTGATGAAGCTTCTTGAAGGGCAAGCGCTATTGCATCATGTGACCGTTCAATATTCCATTGATGAACAACTTCCTCCGCTTTATTGTGATGAAAATCAATTGAAACAAGTGTTTATCAACATCATCAAAAACGCAATCGAAGCGATGCCAAATGGTGGAATGTTACGGATCGAAGCGAAACTGCGGCTAGATTCTGTTCTCATTTGCATCACAGACGAAGGCTGCGGCATTCCGAAAGAGCGAATGGCTACACTCGGTGAACCGTTCTACAGTACAAAAGAAAAAGGGACAGGATTAGGATTAATGGTGAGTTTTAAAATCGTGGAAGCGCATGGTGGCAAAATGGAAATTCATAGTGAAGAAGGAAAAGGAACGACCGTGTGTTTGCTTTTTCCCATTTCCTCAAAGCAGGAGGGCTGAGTGAAAAAATCAGCCCTCTTGCTTTTTTAATTCCTCCTCACACACCAAAAATTTGATGTGGACATTGACACTGCGAATTTAGATGAAATGTTTGCGAATTCGATTATGGCCAATGTGGTTTTTTTGTTCATCAGTTCCTATTTTGCACAGTTCTCTGTTTGCTTGAAATGGAATTTGAAAGTGTTTCGACAACACATGTATATCTAAGTAATTTAGAGCAAATATTAATAATTGTTACCAATCCAAAGGAGGTCATGATCATGAATGTACAACGAGCAAAAGAAATTGCCGCTTCACCAGTTATGGCTCATGTAACCTATAATGGGGTGCCTATCTATATTGAACAGGTCGATGAGGAAAATGGAACAGCGACAATCCATCCCCTTGATCAACCAGAGAATAAACAAAATGTTTCTGTATCTAGCTTAAAAGAACATTGAAATAATTTTCCAGCGGCGCTTCAAGAATTGAATTTGTGATCAAGAAAGTAGTTTGTCGCAGTCTAGATCGGATTGGAAATGGTGTTGAACTTCAGTTTGCTGATGGTATCAATGTAATGATGCTGCTGTAGATGGTGTATTAGGATTAAAAAATAATTTGACGTCTGGCCTCTTAAGCTGGGCGTTTTTTATTTTCCTGTTAAAATTGACCGCCATATGAAACAAACGAACGGTCTGAAACGAGAACTCGATCGGCCGGAGCATGATTGGAAATCGTTAAACAACATGCAGCGGTCATAAATGAACAGCATTAATTTAAGAACTGCACGAATATATTAAAGAAAGGGGATTTTAAGAGAAAACGATGCTGAAAGATTTGTTTACAAAATATCATATTCAATTCGTTGGTTGATGGTTTGGTTATCTTTACCATGCAGAAAATTCCACGTTTTTTGTAACCTTGATCAGAAAACAACCGGATTGTCAAGTACATTTTGTGGTGAAGAGTCCATCATATTTCTAAACAAATTACATAAACACACCGCTTTTAATCAATTTTTTATTAATGGAAAAATTATCTTTCAATTGCAATTTCAATGGACTTTTCAGGGGCAAGCTCACTAAAATCATCTGAAGTGTAAATGAAGCAGAAATAACAAATTTAACTTTGTCAAATCCTTCAGGGCTATCATCTATATCAGCAGATGAGTTGGATCATGTAGTGAAGTCATACGAAGAAAAGCTTGCTCTATTGGAAACAGAGCTTGAAAAGATACGGAAAGAACAGCTATATATTAGCAGTGAAGAAAAGCAAAAACGACGTGAATTTTCTCAACCCCGGTCGGCATTGCCGTGCTCCGAGGACAGTATACGATTCCTTAGGGGGAAATTTCAGCGGCGACGGTTGTCGTTACGATTCCGCTTGTCATCATGGTGCTCCTGTTCTAGCGCCGCATTGCGTCCGGGCTGACGAGCGGTTCGGTGAAAGAATAATGGAAAAGCCAAAAAGGATGCCGTTGTGTATGCATCCTTTTTTGATTAGGCGTGGGGGCATTGATTCGAAACACGAAACGGCGAATACACCGTTCTATCGGTGGCTCGTCATTCATATGCTAACGACAGATGCTGGAAAAGAGAGCGTTTTCAAAGAAAAGGTTTATCTAAAATATACAGAATTTTTTTAAAATTAATTCCACTGTGTACTTGAAAGGGGGTGGGAGTGGATTGACTTTTTTGACGCCAAGTTAGGAGGTGATCCAAGTTGCGTTTTGACCGCCCTTTTGAAGCGTATGCCGTAGGTGAGCGCCATCGTTCGCGTGGGCGGACGATCACCGAGACGGACATTGTGCAGTTTGCCGGCGTTTCGGGTGATTTTTATCCGTTGCATATGGACCGGGAATACGCGCAGCGGACGCAGTTTGGCGAACGCATCGCCCACGGGATGCTGACGATGTCGGCGGCGACTGGGCTGTGGGTGATGGAGCCGGGCATGGTTCTCGCTTTTTACGGCATTGATTCGCTTCGTTTCGTCCGCCCGGTGAAAATCGGCGATACGATTTACGTCGAATCGGAAGTGAAGCAACTGACGGAACGGGGCGAAGCGGCGGGGCTGGTCACGGTGCATCAACGCGTTGTCAATCAACATGGGGAAACGGTCGTCGACGCGATTGTGCATGTGCTTGTCGCCCGTGAAGGTAATGGATGAACGGATTTCACCATAAGGGGAATCGTCGTCGTTGTTGAAGAGCTGCGTGGTACTCATGAGATGTGTACTGGAACCCTTGGTCACTGTGTAAAATGGTTCCATTCACATCTCGTTTTTTTATTGCTTCGTCTAAGGTATCAAGAACTAGCTGAACATCATTTCTTTTACTGATTCGATACGAAATAATTTCTCTGTTAAAGAGATCGTATATAACGGATAAGTATAGACGCTGGTTGTTTAAAAGGAGATAGGTAATATCTGTCACCCATTTCTCATTTGGTTTACTTGCTGTAAATTGTGTCTATTTAATACGTTCGGTACCGTAATTCTTTCCGAACCTTTTCTATACACTTGCTTTTTTTTAACGAATTTTCTCCTGAAGATTCATCTGCTTCATTAAACGATAAATACATTTGTGATTGATTCTCCACCCGTACTCCCGCAAAATGTATGCCTTTACTCTTGGATAACCATAGGTTCCATTGGATACTTCATAGGCTTCCACGATCAAATTCATGATGTCCTGATTTCTTCAATCTCTCACTGTGGTTACATTTCTTCGTTTCAGCCACTTATAATAACCGCTTCTTGAAACACATGCTATCTTACATAACAAAGAAATAGGATAGGAACAACTAAGATCATGAATGATGGAATAGAAGACGGTTTTGTCTCTGGTTTTCACCTCCTTTTCAAAGCAATAAACTTTTTTAAGAATTCATTTTATGCTTTGAGTTTTCGATTTTCTTCTTCTACTGTTAGTGGTTTCTTTCTAGGCCGGCCCCGTTTAGAGGAAATGGTTTTTCCTCTACGTTCTTTTAATCCTTCTTCTCCATACTGTTGATAGTTCTTTACCCAAATACGTACCCTTTTAGGATCTTTTATTCCCATTCTCTTGGCCACTTTTCGATAGCCTAATTGTTCATTCAAATACATCATGACTGTACGTAATTTAAATTCAAAACTATAGCTTTTGTATTTTGCATTTGATTTATCCAAAAAAATCCCTCCTGTATAGCAGTGTGTCCTTTTTCTACACTGCCTACACAAGAGGGATAATATCACTACTATGGAGGGATATTTTTATGGGCAAAATCAGAAAAACTTACAGTAAAGAATATAAATTAGACGTAGTGAAGAAATATTTGGATGAGGGATGGACGAAGCGCGAGATCATGGATCCATTTCACATTTCTTCTTCCATGTTACATAGATGGGTTACTCACTATAAAAACGAAGGAATTCAAGGATTAGAAGAGAAAAGGGACAAGACAAAAGGGTTACGTAAAGGTAGACCAAGAAGCAATCCTTTGAACCTGAACAAGAACTGGAACGTTTACGTGCGGAGAATGAATAGTTAAAAAAGCTATAGCGCTAAGAAAGAGGGAGAGAAAGTAAGAGACAAATATCAGGTAATAGAAGAGCTATCTAAGAACTATTCCATTCGCCTACTCTGTGAGGTATCCGGTGTTTCAAGAAGTGGATTCTACAAGTGAAGAAAGAGAAAATTCATGAAGACGAAAAAACAAATAGAGAATGAGCAGATCAAAGCAAAGATTCGGGAGTGTTACCAAGCTGTCCATAGAATTTACGGTTATCCTCGAATCACAGCTTGGCTCAGGAAAAAATACAACCTAACTATCAACCACAAAAGAGTATATCGGTTAATGAAAGAACTAGGGATTCAAGCAAAAATTTGGAGAAAGCGAAAGTATTTTGGAAAGAAAGAGGCATATGTAGTACGGATAACCATTTGAATCAAGAATTTCAAGCCAAAAGACCAAATGAGAAGTGGGTGACGGATATTACGTATCTTCAAAGCAATGGCATCCGATTATATTTATCCGCCGTGAAAGATTTATATAACAACAAGATTATTGCTTATCAAATCAGTCATCGAAATAATGTCAGGCTCGTCATCGATACCGTGAAGTTAGCGATAAAACGAAAAAAGATGTGTCTGGAATCCTCATCCATATTCACTAATGATTTCCGTACACATCAAGACAATATCACGCACTACTTAAACAATACAATATAAGGGCCGGTATGTCTAGAAAAGGGAATTGTTTAGATAATGCTTGTATGGAAAACTTTTCTAGCCATTTAAAGACAGAATGTATCTATATGCACTCATTTGAAACGGCTGAAGAAATGAAGCAAGCCGTTTTACAGTACATAGAATTCTACAACAATGAACGGATACAAACGAAATTAAGCAGCTGTAGCCCTAGAGAATATCTGGCTACAGCCGCTTAATAAGATTCCTTATTATTTACTGTCTACTTGACAGGGGTAAGTTCAGTAATTGTTGACTCTTTCTTGTAAATGTACCGCATCGGGTTTGTACATCAACTTTATGAATATAGGAATTCCCATTGTGGCTACGATTCTGGATTGGAAAGTCCGCCGAGATAAAAATTGATGAGGCGTTCAAAAGTTTCATATATATTATATGTCACACAGGCTTTGCCGTTTCCTTCCGGGTGACTTCGTCAATTTTATCTACAAACATTTGGAAAACACGTCTTTTCTCTTCTAAATCACGAATAGCTTCTTTCAGTTTTTCATATTTCTCTTCAAATGGTATATGGTAACGCTGGCGAATCGTTTTAATGATTTCTTCGTTCACTGTCGACTGAATCACTTGCTTTGTAATGCTGTATTTATACGCGTAAACTCTTAACTCTTGTTTGACTTCCTCGTATTCTTGATTAATCTGGCTCAATACTTCAGATATATCTTCCTTCCATTCTTCAAGGGATTTCTGTATGTATGATTGTTTCGTCATTTCATCCATGAAAACACCTTCCCACCGTCTATATAGTTTGTCCCTTCTTTATTTTAACGCAACTTTTTTACACCCCGTTTACTGAAAAATTACATTGTCATTTCATTTATGATTTATTTTAGGTGGGAACGATAAATAAAAACTACAAACATTTGTGCAATTGTCCATAATGTATCACCGGCTTGTACAACATGATGACCGAGTTGTATGAAACAAGGTAATTTACGAAGGGACTTTGACATGTTTCGCATAGCAGAATCATCGATAAGGAAAAAGTCCTGATGGCATTTGGCAAAACAGGAATATATCATGATTTATCCTTATGTTACCATTTGTATAGTGTGTAAATGGGGGAGAGGAAATCAAGGTGTCGTCTTTATGGGAATCGATCGAAAAAGAAGTGGAACACAGGGCTTACGGGACGATGATCGATTGCCTTGAGTCCTATCAGGGGCAAGTCAAAGAAGCGATCGAGGAGTTTCATCAAGGCACCTGTGGCTTTTATCGCGCAAATGAGGAGTATGTTCCGTATTGGCAGGGAGAGTCGAGGGCAGCGTATGAATTGATATACAGGGACTTGCGGCAAATCGAGGCACATATTGATGCGACTGCAGATGAACTTTTTCATGAAATAAGCAGGGAAATTGCCCAAATTCGGCGAAAGATAGAGGAGCTATAATGACGACAACCGGATCGAAAACGAATTACGATTGCGTGTTTGAACGGGGTGTTGTCGCGACTGCATCGTTGATATGCAATACGAAAACACCAAACTTCCTTTAAAAAGCCCCCTCTACATGATGCCAATATAGGCGAGAGGGGGATTCGCGCATGACTCTTATCGACTTCGGGGGTTTTATTCTATTTTTTTAATGGCGCCAGCGACATCATAGTCAAGAGGGTCTAATTCTGTTGGTTTTCCGAGCACGAGCTTGGCCAGTTCAGAACCTAAGTAAGGACCAGCTGTCAGTCCGGATGCGCCTAATCCGTTGGCCACATAGATGCCACTAAAACCTGGAAGCGCTCCAAAGACCGGAAGAAACCCAGGAGTGTATGGACGAAAACCAACTCTTGTTTCAAGATGGGTACAATTTGCCAGCCCTGGAGCTACGGTTAAGGCTTTGTCCAATATTTCGTGCAAACCGCCAGCCGTTATTCTGCAATCGAAGCCAGCCTCATCCTCATGAGTTGCGCCGACAACGATACGGCCATTTTGAAAGGCAAGGAGATATTGATTACTTGGCGGCATGACAACAGGCCAGTTGTCTGTATCCTGTTCTGGTCTTTCAAGATGGACGATTTGTGCTTTTTGCGGCACCACTAAAAATTCAATGCCTAACGGTAGAAGCAGCTCTTTTGACCACGCGCCAGCCGTTGCAATGACTGCATCTCCTGCATATGGTCTTCCTTCGACTTCAACACCGATGACCCGAACACCTTCATGGATAAGTGTTGCGTTTCCTCTGATATAAGTAGCCCCAAGCTTTTGCGCTGCCCGAACTAAAGAGTCGCGAAGTGCTCTTCCATTGACGCGGGCAGCGCCACTAACATGAATGGAGCTAAACTCCTCTGCTAATGGCGGAAATAGCGCTTTTGTTTCCTCCGGAGACAGCCGCGTAATTTCGCCCATTTCCGGTGCGTCTTCACGACGTTGTAATGCTCTTTCCTCTATCTTTTGCAGCTTTTCTTCATCTGTATGGAGACAGATTGCTCCTACACGCTCATATCCTGTTTCCGTTTCACCATAGGATTTCAGTTCCTCGATTAAAGTAGGATAAAATTTCGCTCCGCCTTTCGCTAAACGATACCAAAGCTTATTTCGGCGCTGGGAAACCCATGGACAAACAATTCCAGCCGCAGCATCCGTTGCTTGGCCTTTGTCTCCTCTGTCTATTAACGTTACAGCAGCTCCTTCTTTTGCCAGGTGATAAGCGGTAGACGCTCCTAAAATTCCGCCTCCAACGACTATGTATGATTTCATCAAAAACACCTTTTCTGTTTTTTCTTTTTCCATCATTAAGAATAGCACATAATGAAGCATTTGCGAAAAGAAACAAGAGTTCATTTCTAAGGGGGGGACATCTTGGCGAACAGTGCCTGCCACTGTTCGCCTTTTTTTGTTTGATTGTAAATTTATATTTAGTGCATTTGCTCAAGTATAGTTAGGATTTTGCTATAATTATGTTTCCTTGTTTTTTCAAGCGCCCTTCACAAATACAGCTTGAAATTAATCGTACAAAATTTGTCACGTAATTATTGTTATGACAATTTATGTAAAATATTTTTGCTATTTTTGTATTATTCAAAAAATATATTGACAAGATGAGGATATGTAAATAACATTAATTATGAGAAAAATATGATCAAACAAAATGAGTATTTTTACAAGTTCATAATCACAGGCAAAGGTGCCTAAATGTGCAGAGTTTTTCTCTGTACAAGGCACCTTTTTGTTTTGGGGAGGTGAAAATGTTGTGATAGGAGAGCCAATTCGGGCGAAAGTGCTAGCGAGTCGAATCATCTCCAATGTTGATCCTGGTTTAGCAAACAAATTAAATTTAGCAGCCCATATAAGAAGTCTTGCCTTAGTCACATTAACGATTGATGATGTTGGTTATACTGTCCTAGATGAAGCGACCAAAAAGGCAGCGGTAGAAGTAGTGTATGCGAAATCTTTCTATGCAGGTTCTGCTCACGCATCGGGTCCGCTCTCTGGTGAGTTTATTGGCATTTTGGGGGGAGAAAACCCTTCTGATGTAAGGAGTGGATTAGAAGCAGTATTTGAAATGATTGAAAATGGACCATGTTTTTATTCGTTAAATGAGGAAGGAAGTCACGCGTATTATGCGTACACAATATCGAGAACGGGCAGTTACTTATCCAAAATTGCCGGGATTCAACCGGGTGAGCCATTAGCTTACTTAATAGCGCCCCCCCTTGAAGCGATGTATGGGTTAGATGCGGCATTAAAGGCATCTGACGTGAAAATTTGCGAATTGTATGCGCCCCCGACTGAAACAAATTTTGGAGGCGGATTATTAACTGGAAGCCAATCTGCATGTACAGCAGCTGCACAAGCTTTTGCGGAGGCAGTGCAAAATGTTGCCCGGCACCCTCATAAATCTTTTTAGAAAAGAGGGATCGTTACAATGAAAAATTCTTATCATGCACTCGGTATGATTGAAACGGTAGGGTTGACTTCGCTCATTGCTGCGGCTGATGAAGCTGTAAAAGCAGCCGATATTCGAATTGTTACATACCAGAAACCTGATGCAGGGATTGTAACGGTCTATTTTATCGGTGATGTAGCATCCGTAAAGGAAGCGGTTTCAGCAGGAGTACAGAAAGCAAAGGAGATTGGAGAGTACCGTGCTTCTTATGTGATCCCTCGTCCTGATGAAAATGTTATCCGTCATTTGATTGGAAACCCAATAAAAAAACGAGAAAGAAAGAAAAAAATGAAAACAGAGAGTATAGAAAACAGTCGATTGCCAGAAGAGAAAAATATGAATAACGATCAAGGAGGTGATTGTTAAACGATGATGGCAGATTTTGATTTACTATCGATTCAGGAAGCACGAAATCTTCTCCAAAAAGCTAGAGAAGCACAGAAAAAATTAGCAGAATTGTCGCAGGAACAGATTGATCGAATTGTGGAAAATATGGCTTTAGAGGCGGAAAAACATGCGAGCTTTTTAGCACGAATGGCTACAGAGGAAACTGGATTTGGCAATGAAACAGATAAAACGACAAAAAATCTTTTTGCAGCGAAAGAAGTATATGCGGCTATTAAAGATATGAAAACCGTTGGAATTATAGGTACTGATGAAAATAAACAAGTTTGGGAAATAGCGGAGCCAGTCGGTGTTATCGCTGGAGTCGTTCCTTCCACCAATCCGACGTCTACCATCATCTTTAAATCTCTTATTGCGGTAAAAGCACGAAATGCAATTGTTTTCAGTCCTCATCCTTCAGCGCTGAAGTGTTCATTAGAAGCTGCGAAGATCATGGCAAAAGCCGCACAAGAGGCTGGAGCACCAAAAAATATTATTCAGTGTATGGAATATCCATCTTTGCCGGGAACGAGAGAACTAATGTCACATAAATTAACAGATGTAATTCTTGCAACTGGTGGGCCCGGAATGGTGAAGGCGGCTTACAGTTCTGGGAAGCCTGCCTACGGAGTGGGGCCAGGAAATGTTCCTGTGTATGTCCATACAAGCGCTGATTTGGATCAGGCGGCACGGCATATCATTGAAAGCAAATCGTTTGATTACGGCACCATTTGTGCTTCAGAACAGGCGGTTGTCGTAGAAAGAGAGATAAAACAAGCTTTTATCGATAAACTCAAAAAATACGGTGCGTATCTATTGTCGGAAATGGAAAAAGAGAGAGTAGAATCTGTCATACTCACAGGAGGAGCTTTAAATCCAAAAATTGTTGGAAAATCACCTCAAACAATCGGTAAGATGGCAGGTTTATCTTTTCCTTCAGATGTAAAAGTTTTAGTTGGAGAAGAAAAAGAAATTGGAAAAGACATTCCTTTTGCGATTGAAAAACTCTCCCCTATCTTAGCTTTGTATACAGTAGATGGCTGGGAGGAAGGATGCGATGTCTGTATTAGATTATTAGAGACAGGCGGATTGGGGCATACATTCGGGATCCATTGTCAAGATCATGCAGTAATCAAAGCGTTTGCGTTAAAGCAACCGTCTTCAAGAATTGTGGTAAACTCTGGAACGACATTTGGCGGAATAGGAGCAACAACAGGAATTTTTCCATCCTTGACTCTTGGATGTGGCTCTTACGGAAACAATATTACATCTGATAACATTGGGCCACAGCATTTGATGAATGTAAAACGAGTGGCATTTGGCATAAGGGAAATGAACAATACTACAAAGAGCGAAATTTTACAGTCAGCCAAAATAACAGAAGTTTCTGAAACGGAAAAGAACGTTTCCATGGATCAAGGCGGGAATTTAACAATCAGCAGGGAAGAGATTACGGAGATTGTTAAGAGAATCCTTGCAGAAATGAAATAAACGGATAATCTTATAAAATTTTAAGGAGGTTATTCAACATGGCAAGAGAATATTCGGCACTTGGAATGATTGAAACAAAAGGGTTGGTTGGAGCAATTGAAGCAGCGGATGCAATGGTAAAAGCTGCAGACGTCAAGTTAATCGGAAAAGTGCAAGTGGGCGGCGGACTGGTAACAGTTTTAGTAAGAGGAGATGTTGGAGCGGTAAAGGCAGCAACGGACGCTGGTGCTGCAGCAGCTGAAAAGGTTGGGGAATTAATCTCTGTTCATGTAATCCCACGTCCTCACACAGATATTGAACTTCTTCTTCCTAAAGTAGGAGAGTAGGTTAGAAGTAAATGATGGTGATTACAGAAACACATTTAAGAGCAGAAATGTTAAAGGGAACGTTATCAAATCCTTATTTCATTTCACATCAACACCGGTTGACGCCCGCTGCCCGAGACTTTTTGCGTGACCGTGGAATAAAAATTGAAGTGATGGGCAGTAACTCCAATCAAAATATCGTTCAAACAAAGGAATGGAGAATTCCGGTAGGGGTTTCTAATCGGCATGTTCATCTTTCGCCTCATGATGTGGAAGTTCTATTTGGAAAAGGATATGAATTAACACCGTACCGCCCACTCTCACAGCCTGGACAATTTGCCGCAGAGGAAACAGTGATACTTGTTGGTCCTAAAGGTGTCCTATCCAGAGTAAGGGTTTTAGGTCCTGCAAGAGAGTTAACCCAAGTAGAAATTTCGCGTTCTGATGGTTTTACACTTGGGATTCATCCACCCGTGCGGCTTTCCGGTTTCATTGAAGGGACACCTGGTATTACAATCGTTGGAAAAGTTGGCTCTATCACGATTTCACAAGGTGTTATTGTTGCAAAAAACCATGTTCATATGTCTCCAGATGATGCGAAGGAGTTCAAAGTGAAAGACGGTGATCGACTTATGGTTCAAGCTATATCTGATCGACCGGTTGTTTTTCCAGAAGTCGTTGTTCGAGTAAATGAGAGATTTACTCTTGATTTCCATATTGATACCGACGAGGCAAATTCCGCAAACTTAAGGACGGGTGATTTTGTCAAAGTAATCGGAAAAAACGGGGAACTTTTTAGCGCAAGGGCTTAGAGGTGATGAAATGGGTCACGACATGAATTTAGAGTTAAAGACATTAGTGGAGACGATTGTGCGCGACCTTTTAGAAAAAGCAAAAACCAGTAAAAAAGAACGTAAAAAGGTGTTGTTCGTTTTTTGTGATAGTTCCGCTCACGAACTATTTACAGATCAGTTTATACAACTAAATAATGAAGAAATTGACTATGATTTCTTATTCTTAGATGGAGAGACGTCTGCTTGGCTTGGTCTTCATCAAATTGAGTCGACAGGATCCACGAAGGTGATCGCAGCAGACGAATTTGCCCCTGCTCCTTTAGAACTTCCTAAAGAATATGATGCGATAGTGATTCCAGAAATTGATTTAGATAATGCAGCAAGAATATCTCTTGGACTAAAAGGCTCGGTTAAAGCGGAAATCGTATTTTCTGCATTAACTTTAGGAAAGCCGGTTATCATCGGTGAAGATGTTCCAGGGATTAAGCGCTCCGATCGAAGAACATTAAAAAAATTATCACTGCCGCCCGCTTATCAAAAACTCTTCATTCAATATAAAGAAGATTTAAAGAACATGGGAATTATCCTTACAAAGCAAAGGGAAATATATAGGACAATTTTAGAAAAATTGAAAGGTTATGAAACAATTTCATCAGATGTGAACAAAGGAAAAAGCTTTCAAGGAAACGTAGTAACAGCAGACTGGGTAGAGTATCATTTGAAGGAAAATGACTCACTGATAGTCGATAAGAAGGTATTAATTACACCAAAAGCAAAAGACATATTAAATGAAAAGAAGATTGATGTCAAATTTGTGCAGGGGTGATCCTCTTGTTTCTTGGAAAAGTGGTCGGAAGTGTTTGGGCGACGCAAAAGGAGGCAGGAATGGACAATTTAAAACTTTTACTAGTTCAGCCCATTCATGCTGATGGAACAGATGCAGGCACACAAGTGATATGTGCGGACCGCATAGGGGCAGGGCATGGAGAAACAGTCATTGTTTCAAGAGGAAGCTCCGCTAGAATATTAATCAGTAAGGACTCTCCTGTTGATGCAGTTGTTGTAGGGATTGTAGATTCTTTTGAATACCGCAAATAATAAGGAGAGATGGCATGGAGAAAAAAGAGCGCGTTATTCAAGAATATGTACCCGGCAAGCAATTAAACTTAGCTCATATTATTGCCAATCCTGATGAATCATTATATACACGCCTTGGTATAAACGAAGCCGGAGCCATTGGAATTTTAACGGTTACTCCGACAGAGACTGCCATTATCGCTGCGGATATTGCTACAAAATCGGCAGATGTAGAGATTGGCTACTTAGACCGTTTTACAGGTTCTTTGGTGATTGTTGGAAGTGTTTCTAATGTAGAGACAGCAATACAAAATATAAATGAGTTTTTTGTGAAAACTTTAAAATTTTCAACTGCGGAGATCACAAGGTCATGAAAAGAGGAAAAGTGCTTATTATTGGACCGGTTGGCTCGGGAAAGTCTACATTGGCGAAAAGGTTACTTGGTGAGGAACATTCCTCTGCCAAAAAAACACAGGCTCTTGAATATGCAAATTGGATTATCGATTCCCCAGGGGAATACAGCCAGAATCCAATGTATTATCGAACATTAATGGCGACAGCCCTAGAGGCAAAAGTTTTATTAATTATTCAAGATGCTACACGAAAAGATTCTACTTTACCTCCGAATTTTGCATCTGGATTTCCTCTAACACCTATTGGAGTAATAACAAAAATCGATCATCCTAACGCAGATATCGAGACAGCAACCCGACTTTTAAGAACTGTATTACCTATAGGAGACATCTATTTTACTTCTTCTGTTACTCTCGCAGGAATAATGGAATTAAAAGAACGAATTTTATCGTATCTTTCGTAAATTCTGTTTAGAAAGCTTTCTTTACTGCTTGTTCAAAAAATGAAAGAATAAAAATACTAACTTAAAAGAAGGGGAGTTGTAGAAACTTGATGCTGGAGGTATCTGCGTTGGCTTCTTTCTTAAGAAAAAAAGATATCAAAATTATAGAAGAGATATCGAAGTATTTACAATTGTTCGCTGATTTATCGCAAGCGGATGTGTTTATTGATTGTTTACTACCGGGAGAAGAAGAAGCGATCGTTGTCGCTGAAGCTCATCCGATGACGGGCAAATCACTCTACAGCGAACCGGTTGTTGGGAAAATTGCTTATAAGGAAAACGAACCTGGAGTATTCTTTTGCTTCAAAACTGGGAAGCCCGTTATCGGATCACGAGGGGTCTCCCAAGAAAATGTGAGCATGCAGCAAAATGTGATGCCCATTCAAAATGAATTTGGAAAGACAATCGGTGTATTAATTATGGAACAAGATATTACCGAACAAGTACAACAAGAAAAAAACGTGGAGCTACTAATGGAAACAACCGAACAATTAAGTGAAACTCTTTATCATGTAGCCATGTCAGAAGCTGCGATTCCAGATTTAATGCATGAAGGACTGCTATTATTTGACCGGGATTATCATATAACATTCGCCAATGACCGAGCGAAAGAAATGTTTGAAGCAAATGGCCATTTAGTTGGTGAGAAAGTGGATTCCTTACCGTTTGGTTCAATGATGAAAGAAGAACTTGATATACAAAAAGGAATGTTTTTTCATGAATTTCAATTAGGAAAACGCTTTCTTCAGTTAAAAGCTGTCTCGATTCAACGAAATAACCGAACAGTAGGAGGAGTACTTCTTTTGCGAGATTTATCGGAGTTAAAAGAGAAAGAAAAGCAATTGATGATAAAATCAGCTGTTATTAGGGAAATTCACCATCGTGTGAAAAATAATTTACAAACGATTGCGAGTTTGCTGCGATTGCAAATGAGGCGAATAGACTCCCAAGAAGTTGAAAAAATTTTCCGTGAAATCATCAATCGAATTACGAGCATCTCAATTGTTCATGAAGTTCTTTCTTTAGAAGGAACGGATATGATTGAATGCAAAGAAGTGATTGAATCAGTATCAAATACCATTATTTCCTCCATGAAACAATCAGAACAAAAGATTATGGTTCAGGTTGATGGCTGTTCGCTTTATTTACCTTCTCAAAAGGCCAGTTCCTTAGCACTTGTCATTAATGAATTAGTGCAAAACGCAATTAACCACGCTTTTGTAAACCGTGATGAGGGATTCATCCAAATTTATTTGAAAGAACAAAATCAAATTGTAAGCCTTACTGTAACAGACGATGGTGTGGGATTTGATCTCGAAAAAGCACAACAAAAAGGACGCCTTGGACTTCAAATATGCCAGACGCTCATCTCCGAAGATTTAGAAGGGATTTTAGAATTTGAAAACAATCATCCCGGGACAAAAGTGACCATCACTTTTCCGCTTCCGAAGGAGGGGCTAATGACATGAGTAAGTTAAAACTGGTTGTTGTTGATGACGATCCAATTACTCGCATGGATATCAAGGAAATACTTATACAAGCGGGATATGAAGTGATAGGCGAAGGGAAAAATGGTGAGGAAGCAATTGATTTAGTATATCAGTTCAAACCAGATATTGTCATTATGGATATAAAAATGCCGAAAATGGATGGCATAAAAGCAACTAGAATCATCAGAAATTTCAAACAATCAGCTGTTATTTTGCTGACAGCATATAGTCAACGTGAGCTTGTGAATGATGCGAAAGAAGCAGGAGTAACCGGTTATTTAGTAAAACCTGTTTCGGAAGAGGATTTAATTCTAGCCATTGAAATTGCTAAGAGCCAACAGGAGCAATTTCAATTGTTAGAAAGAGACATTCAGCTATTAAAAAAGTCAATAGAAGAACGAAAAATCATTGAAAAGGCAAAAGGAAAATTAATGAAGAGATTTTCTTGTACAGAAGAAAAAGCCTATGAATGGATGAGAAAAAAGAGTATGGAACACCGTATTTCTATGTTTAAATTGGCTGAAAAAATTCTTGAAAAATACGGGAATCGGTTGCAAATAACTGAAACGCAGGATTTTTAGGATGTGAGTAGAGTGGAAGGTCAATCGATTATTAGTGTGGGAATCGATATCGGAACAAGTACGACAAAATTTATTGTCAGTCATTTAAAATATGCAAAAGTATCCAGTCATTTTTCATTGCCTCGCTACGAAATTGTTGAGAGAAAAATTGTGTATGAAAGCCCTATGTACTCAACACCGTTAAAAGAGAAGCGGGATGAAATTGATTTAAAAACTCTCGCGGGATGGCTTGAAGAGCAATATAAAAAGGCAGGAGTGAATGTATCAGAAGTAAAATCTGGCGCTGTGATCATAACCGGCGAAACCGCGACGAAAAAAAATGCGGAGAGCATCCTACATTATTTAGCCGAAAAATCGGGTGATTTTGTCGTTGCCATTGCTGGCGCTAGTTTGGAGGCGTTGCTTGCCGGTAAAGGTTCTGGTGCTTTTTTGCGATCTAAAGAAGTGAAAGGAACGGTTGCTAACATTGATATTGGTGGGGGAACAGCGAATGTTGCACTTTTTCGGAGGGGGAAAGTGTTAGGTACCATTACCTATCATGTTGGTGGAAGATTAATCGAATTAGATCAGAATGGTGAAATTACGTTTATATCCCCATCTATTCAATCATGGTTGCATTCAAAAAATTATCAACTGCAGGTAAAGAAAAAAATTGGTTTTAAAGAAATACAGCAGATTGTCCAAGAAATGTGCAAAGATATGCTGAATTCGTTAACCGGTCAGAAACCGATTCGGTTGGATGATTCGCTAATTCACAGCACAAGTTTTCAAGTGATTCCTCCTATCGATGAGGTGATGATTTCCGGGGGAATTGGCCAGTTGCTTGAAAAAGAAGCCCCAAAAACGATCTATGATACGGCTGTTTATGGAGATATCGGCCCGCTGCTTGCCCACGAAGTAGCAAAGGCGATTGAAAATTACTCCTTAAAGCTAATAAAAGCAACGCAAACATCTCGGGCAACCGTAATCGGGGCTGGGATGCAAAGCACAGAAATTAGTGGGGCTACTATACATGTTGCCTCGTCACGTCTACCAATCCGTAATTTACCAATCATGATGATTGAGCTAGACAATGAACAAATAAAAAACAGAGATTATGTGTATGAGCAAATTAAACAGGAGATGATCGAGTGGAAGCAATACTTTCAAGGGGAACAAGAAATTCCTTTTGCCATTCATATTCGGGGAATTTCTTATTGTTCCTATGCAGCATTAAAAGAAGTAGCGAAGATATTATTTTCACTTTATGAAAAATACTTTCCGAGGAATCCTGTTTTGGTAGTCATCTGTGAAAACGATATTGCGAAAGCACTCGGACAATTGCTAGTGCTTCAATCTAACAATAAAGTAGATATCATTTCGATTGATCAAGTTGTAGTCGAACAAGGTGACTACATTGATATAGGAGAAACCATCAATCAAAGTATGGTTCCTGTAGTCATCAAAACATTAGCTTTTATGAAAAATTAGGAGGTGATTCCATTTGAAAACAACGATCACATTAATGGGAAAAACTTATCAATTTAAAAGTTTGAAAGAAATTATGGCAAAAGCGAATGAAGAAAAATCAGGTGACCAGCTAGCAGGGATTCATGCGGAAGATGCACAAGAGCGTATTGCAGCAAGACATGTTTTATCAGAGTTAACTCTTGCCGATATTCGAAATAATCCTCTTTTGCCGCCGGAAGAAGATGAGGTGTCACGTGTCATCGAAGAAGGGGTTAACGAAAAAATTTACGCATCAATTCGAAACTGGACGGTTGCGGAACTTCGCGAATACCTTTTATTACCGAATGTAACGAACAATGAGATCACTCATATTCGCCGAGGATTAACAAGTGAGATGATCGCCGCAGTAACAAAGATTATGACAAATTTGGATTTGATCCAAGCAGCATCAAAAATCACAGTCGAAACACGTTGTAACACAACGATCGGTCAAAAAGGGCGATTAGCAGGGAGAGCACAGCCTAATCACCCTAATGATAATTTGCAAGGAATAAAGGCAGCGATTTTTGAAGCATTGAGTTACGGCATTGGGGATGCGGTCATTGGAATTAATCCGGTTATTGATACAGCAGACAGTGTGAAGGCGATTTTAAATATGACAAAGGAGTTAATGGATAAGTGGAACATTCCAACGCAAAATTGTGTTTTAGCACATGTAACAACGCAAATGAGGGCGATTAAACAGGGAGGAACAGCAGACTTGTTATTCCAAAGTTTGGCAGGTACAGAACTAGGAAACAAAGCGTTTGGCATTAGTGTGGAATTGCTAGACGAAGCAAATGAACTGATTTTAAAAGAAGGAACAGCCGCTGGTCCGAATGTATGGTATTTCGAAACAGGACAGGGATCAGAACTGTCAGCAGATGCTCATCATGGTATTGACCAATTAACGTTAGAAGCTAGATGCTATGGGCTGGCTAAGCGATATAAACCGTTTATAGTGAATACAGTAGTGGGTTTTATCGGGCCCGAGTATTTATATAACAGTAAACAAGTGATTCGTGCAGGACTTGAGGATCATTTTATGGGAAAACTTCATGGTTTGCCGATGGGAGTGGATGTTTGTTACACCAATCATATGAAGGCTGATCAAAATGATATGGAGAACTTAGCAGTCCTGCTGGCTGCAGCGGGTGTCAACTTCTTAATCGGTGTGGCTATGGCGGATGATTGTATGCTAAATTATCAATCTCTTAGCTTCCATGACATTGCTACACTAAGAGAATTGCTTCACATGCGACCAGCTTCAGAATTTGAGCGCTGGCTAGAAAAGATGGGAATTATGGAGAACGGAAGGTTAACATCGATAGCTGGCGATCCTACTTTATTTTTATAAGCTATAAAGGTGGTGGTATGTGAAATGAATCAAGTGGATATTCAGCAAATTATTGAGAAAGTGATGATGGAATTACAAACTAGAATATCTCAGCAATCAGAAGACAAAATCGATAAAAAAGAAGACGAAAAAAGTTTTCATTACACCGCGGTTGATTGGTTAACTCATGTCCCAAATCCAAAATTTCCTGAAGGAATTGACGAATTACGAAAAGTAACTCCTGCACGTATAGGGGTGTGGAGGACAGGAACACGCCCATTGACAAAAACAATTTTAAAATTACAACTTGATCATGCTGCAGCTGTTGATGCTGTTAGCGGAGAAGTACTTGATAGTTTACTTAAAGAATTTAATTTATTTACAGTAGAAACTTGTTATGAAAATAAAGAGGTTTATTTAAAGAGACCGGATAAAGGTAGGGTTCTTACAGAAGAGGCAGTCAAAATGATCCAAGAAAAATGTGTGAAAAAGCCTCAAGTACAAATCGTTGTTTCAGATGGATTAAGTGCGAGTGCGATTGAGGCAAATCTTAGAGACATTTATCCAGCGTTGTTGGATTCATTAGAAGTAAATGGGTTAACGCAAGGAACTCCTTTTTTTGTAAAAGGTGGAAGAGTGGCGTGCATGGATCATATCGGTGAGATTTTGCAGCCGGAGGTTCTTGTTCTTTTAATTGGAGAGAGACCAGGTCTTGTTTCTGCCAATTCTATGAGTGCCTATATGTGCTATAGACCGAGAAAAGGAACGGTAGAGTCGGAGAGAACTGTGATTTCTAATATTCATTCAGGAGGCACTCCTCCTGTTGAAGCTGGTGCCTATATCGGTACGGTTTTACGGAAAATGATTGACCAGAAAGCAAGTGGAGTTCGTCTAGAACTATAGTGGTAATTTGAAGGGGGAAGGATAGAATGGCAAATAATACGAATAACCATTTACACAAAGAGTTAAAACCAATCCATTTATGGGGAATTGCAGTAGGAATGGTGATTTCAGGCCAGTATTTCGGATGGAATTACGGATTTGAGCAAGGTGGAACGATAGGATTAGCGATTGCCGCGATTATTGTCACTATTTTTTATACGACTTTCATATTTAGCTATTCAGAACTCTCTACATCCATTCCACACGCTGGAGGACCATCCGCCTATGCAAGAAAAGCGATGGGCCCTTATATGGGGTTTATGACGGGATTAGCCTGTTTACTTGAATTTGTTTTTGCTCCGCCTGCCATTGCTGTTGCGACTGGAGCCTACATTAACTTTTTAATTCCAAGTATTAACGCTGTGTATGCTACAGTAGCTGTTTTTTCGTTTTTTATTTTAATTAATCTAATAGGGGTAAAAGGAGCTGCAATCATTGAGCTTGTTGCTACTATTTTAGCGTTGATCGGTTTAAGTATTTACTACGTTGCGGGACTGCCCCATGTAAACAGCTCAGCGATATTTAATGACATGTCATTTGTTAACGGTTGGACAGGAGTATTTGCCTCTATTCCTTTCGCCATTTGGTTTTTCCTTGCTATTGAGGGAGGAGCGATGGCAGCAGAAGAAGTTCGTAATCCTAAAAAGGATATACCAAAAGGATTTATTTCCGGTATTTTGACATTAGCAACTGCAACGGTTCTTACATTGCTTGTAACAGCCGGGCTCGGCGGAGGAGAAGGAAAACCTGCTGACTATCCGCTTCCACAAGCTTTAGCTGGCGTTTACGGCGAAAACAATATTTTACCAAAAACGGTCGCCATTATTGGTTTGTTTGGGTTAATAGCAAGCCTGCATGGCATCATCATTGGTTACTCCAGACAAACGTTTGCATTAGCCAGAGCGGGATATCTGCCTGGATTCCTCTCTAACTTATCAAAAAGAGGAGTTCCACATTGGGGATTAATTGTACCTGGTATTATAGGAGTAATTAGTGCTGGTTCTGCTAGCTTTGCCAATGCTTTGATTATCTTATCTGTATTTGGTTCGATTACCATGTATTGTTTGAGTCTCATATCGCTGTTTGTATTGCGGAAAAAAGAGCCTCATATGGAACGACCTTTCAAGGTAAGCTATCCAGTTGTTCCGGGAATAGCACTCTTTTTGGGTATTATTTCGTTCTTTTGCGTATTAAAGTATAGTGTGTTAACTACAGATCTCCCTCTCTTCGGAATTAAAATTCCATTAATCTCTGTAATTTTGTTCGTATTTGGCGCGGGAAGCATTTACTATTTCTTAGCAGGTGCAAAGAAAATTCGTCCAATATCTGAGGAATTTGTGTCTATCGAAGACGTCGCATCTAGTCAGCAGAATGTATCGTTATAAGCTTTATAAAAAATATTTGTACCTATATTTAAAATATTTTTAATATTATATAAAATTATAACTGTCGTTCCTCGTGTTTATTCGGTATTCGCAAAAGGTGACAGATATTTTTATCATACTCCCACGAGAAGATTGGCATTTCAATGAGCATCAGCGGGTAGTTTGATGTAAGAAAGCCCTGGTTGGTAAGAAACCAGGGCTTGTCTTTTTGGATAGGTAGCATTTAGCAAAATGGACTGAGCGATGACCAGTTTTCACCGGTTGTTATCCGTTCTTGTTTATAGGTCGATAATTCATCATTAATTATATGAAAATAAATAATATTTTTTATTTTCGGTTTAATTATTGACAGAACGAACGCTTTTTTATTAATATTATGTTAAATATACGATAGCAATAAAAACATAATATTTAGGTAAAAGAGGTGTCGATGGTGCCGAGCCAAGAGGCCGTACACTGTTCGTTTTGCGATTCAACCGATGTGACGAAATTGTCCATTTTTGGTACTGCCCAATTAGTTTCTCAATATTACTGTCATCAATGTAAAAGTGTTTTCGAGTTTATACGATGGCAAAAAGAAAAAGAGACAAACAAGGAGGTGTAATCTGTTTGGCCGCCCATGTAATCAAAGAATTGCTCATCAGAAATCCAGTCGATCTTTTTTTGTGGAAAATGTGATCTTCAGATGTGGGCTGGCTATGATATGTGTTGGTGTCGATCACGGAATCGCGACAATGATGGAAAAAATATAAAGAAGGATGAGATCGATGGAAATAAGAAAACATTACCAATTATTTATTAACGGACAATATGTAGATAGCAGCAGCGGTGAAGTTTTTGAAGTATTGAATCCTGCAACAGAAGAGGTGATTGCAACGGTTGCCAAGGCAACAAAAGGAGATGTGGACAAAGCGGTTCAAGCAGCTCGTACTGCTTTTGAATCCGGAAAATGGCCAAGAATGACCGCAGCAAAAAGAGCACGTATTTTAAATAACATCGCAAACATCATGAGAGAGCGATTGGAAGATTTGGTTTATGCAGAGGTGTTAAACAGCGGGAAAACGGTAGACGCAGCAAAAGGACAAATTATGCAAGCAATCGAGGACTTTGAGTTTTATGCAGCTGCTGCAATTACGTTACAAGGCGATACGAATCAAGTTCCAAACGGTTTCTTTAATTACACGGTCAAAGAGCCTGTTGGTGTATGCGGGCAAATTATTCCTTGGAATTATCCGTTAATGATGGCTGCTTGGAAAGTTGCCCCGGCTCTGGCAGCGGGATGCACCGTCGTGCTAAAACCAGCAAGTTATACCCCAATTACAGCCTATATGTTGGCGGAGATTTGTCACGAAGCCGGTGTTCCGGAAGGTGTGATAAACGTCATCACCGGAAGCGGTTCTGAAATCGGCCCGTACATGACAGCACATCCAGGAATTGATAAAGTGGCATTTACCGGTGAAACGGAAACAGGTAAAGATATTATGAGACGTGCCTCTGATACTTTAAAACGAGTCACTTTGGAATTGGGCGGAAAATCGCCGAACATCGTTTTTGATGATTGTGATATGGAAGCTGCTGTGAATGGCTCCCTTTACGGCATTTTCTATAATACAGGGCAATCTTGTGAAGCTCGTTCCCGTTTGTTTGTTCATGAAAGCATATACGATGAGTTTATGGAAAAATTTATCGAAAAAGCTTCCCGCATTCGAGTGGGAAATCCGTTTGAAAAAGGTGTTCACATGGGAGCTGTTATCTCAAAAAGCCATCAGCAAGTTATCGACCAATACGTGAAACTGGCAGTAGAAGAAGGCGGAGAAATCCTCTATGGGGGCAGAGTTCCAGAAGGAGAGCAGTTTGAAAAAGGGTATTGGTACATGCCGACTATTATAGGAAATGTCACAAATGATATGAGAGTTGCTCAAGAAGAAATCTTTGGTCCCGTAGTTGTGGTGATGAAATTTAACGACGAAGAAGAGGTCATTCGTCAAGCAAATGATACGATTTTCGGATTAGGATCCGCCATTTGGACGAAAGATCACGGAAGGGCGCATCGTGTGGCTGCACGCATTCGTGCAGGGATTGTAATGGTGAATTCCCCGATTTCAGCGTTTCCTGGAACTCCATTTGGGGGATACAAGCAGTCAGGGTTTGGAAGGGAACTTGCCCTTGAAACATTAAACCTTTATACAGAAACAAAAAGTGTTGTTTCCTATATTGGAAGCAAACCGTTAAATCTGTTTGGAATTTAATATTATGTTTTTTAAAATATCGTTAAAATAATATATAATTAATATTGAAAAATATCAGAAAATTAATTATATTATATTTAATAAACGAAAGTTATAAAAACATAAAATTAGAGGAGGAATATTCATGTCAGAAACAGTGGCAATTGAAAAGAAAAATTTAACGGTGGTAAAAGATAACGGGATCGCGGAAATCCATCTTCACATCAATAAAACCAATGCTTACGATCTTGAATTTTATCAAGAATTCAACGCGGCGATTGATGACCTTCGTTT
>NZ_JABVYQ010000006.1:0-203563 GCF_013357975.1 Parageobacillus sp. VR-IP | reverse complement strand
TAAATAATTTAATAAGAACATAATCGCTAAACAAAGCGCGCTCCATAAAAGCGATGGGCTGTTCGGAAACCAAAATTTCATAATCATCGTCACCGCGGAAAGCTCCGCCGCAATGGTAATCGCCCAGTTATACCAATAATTCCAGCCCAACGCAAATCCTAACGCAGGGTCGACGAATTTCGTCGCATAGGTGCTGAACGATCCGGAAACGGGCATATAGGCAGCCATTTCGGCAAGGCTTGTCATTAAAAAGTACACCATAACGCCGATGGCGATATAAGCGGCAAGCGCTCCGCCCGGTCCCGCGGCATGCACTGCTCCGCCGCTGGCTAAAAATAGTCCCGTGCCGATGGTGCCTCCAAGGGAGATCATTGTTAAATGGCGAGTTTTTAATTTTCGTCTTAGCCCGCTTTCCGAATGCGAAACAGTTAAAGAGCCAGCCGTTGTTTTTGCTGGTGTTGCCATCATTGAACCACTCCTTTTTGGATTAGGCTAATAAACTGAGAATGCATAACTTTTACTTATAAAATAAAATCTCGATCCTATAAATAAAAAAGCCGTCGAAGGAGATTCGACGGCAGTATGGTTTGGCGACTGCATCCATCAAATTCTCCCACGAAGATAGCGCTCCATGCGTACACATTCGTGCGCGCATGACAGTGTTGCCCCTATTCGGCGACAACCCCAGCCCAAACATTCAGAGCAATGTTTAGGCTTCGGCAGCTTTTCCTTTCCGGCAAAGTCTTTGACGTGCTCTGCGTCTCGTTTACCGTACTCATAAAAGCTGCGACCTCTACTTCGATGGTCGAATGAGCGGTTTTATTCTATTGTGTTAATATATCAATATATTAATATATTAATATATTATGGCAATTATTGCAACAAAAAAATAGAAATAAGAGACAAGTATTGATAGATGCTGCCATATAATAGCGGTATCGAAGTTTTTCTAGCGCGCCGGTTTGTTGGTAAGCAAGCCGAAAAACGATAGGGTGATCTCCGGTGTTAAAAAAAATAATGACCACTATTATTGGCAGCATTTTTCTGGCTATCGGCATCAATGTATTTTTAGTTCCCCATCATTTACTCGATGGAGGCATTATTGGAATCGGTTTAATCGTGAAATACATTTGGCATGTAAAAGCGGGGCTGACCATCATTTTATTAAGCATTCCCCTTTATATTATAGCTTGGTTTTACTATCGTCCGTTTTTTTATAACAGCCTGCATGGTTTATTGTTTTCTTCGTTGATGATTGATGTATTTTCTGTGCTCCGCGGCGCTATTGTGCTCGATCCGATTCTTAGCTCTATCATTGGCGGCGTTTTAGTCGGCTTCGGAATCGGTATGATGTTGCGGGAAGAGACAAGTACGGGGGGAACGGATTTATTAGCGCAGTTTATTGCAAGAATGACCAATTGGAATGTGGGAATTATTATTTTTCTGATGGATGCGCTGATTATTACGATTGGCAGCTTTATCATTGATTCGGCTTCATTTCTTTATTCGCTCATTGTCGTCACCGTAGTAGGGGTGGTGACTACGATGCTGACACAGTCGAAAGGATGGAGACATTACGTGATGTAACCATCTCCATCCAGCTGGCTAGCTCGAGCGGCTGGCTAATTCCAGCGCACGATAGACGTTGATCAAACCATATCCGTAATACGGATCTTTGCCGCTGTTCCCAAGATCAGTAGCGGTGTCGATAATAATTTGCTTCACCTCATCGTTCGACAAGCGAGGATTTAAAGAACGGATGAGACCGGCTAATGCCGTGACGTGGGGGGCGGCCATCGATGTTCCAGACAGCGCCGCGTATCGATGATGAGAGAACGTGCTGGCAATATTGGTCCCTGGTGCGACTACATCCAAATAATTACCGTAGTTGGAATAAGAGGCGAAGGAAAGATCTGGATTTACTGCGCCGACGCTGATCACTTCCGGATAGGCGGCGGGAAAGCTTGGCTGAGAAGTACTATCGTTTCCTGACGCGGCAACAAGCACGACATCGCGATCATAGGCATAACGAATCGCTTCTTCCAATACGGTAGAAGGCTGATAATTGCCGAGGCTCAAATTGATCACTTTTGCCCCATGATCGACTGCCCAGCGGATTCCTTTTGCTACATCAAAACTGGTGCCATAACCATCTGCATTTAACGCTTTAATAGGCATAATCGGATTGAACCACGTGATACCGGCAACGCCTTCATGGTTGTTTGGCTGCGACGCAATAATGCCTGCCACGTGTGTGCCGTGGCCGTTTTCATCTTCCGGAATATTGTTCTCGGTAAAAACGTTATAGCCCGTTTGCAGGCGACGGGCAAGATCTGGATGATCCAAATCGACCCCGCTGTCGATAACGGCAATGGTAACGCCTTTTTTTCCGCGTGATAACATCCAGCCAGCTTCGGTGTCAATCGCCGGCAAATTCCATTGATAACGCGAATATAATAAATCATTTGGAATTTCGTTTTGTAAATAAATATAGTTTGGCTCGCTATAAGAAACAGTTGGGATGGATTCAAAATATTGATGTAATTCAAGATATGTTTTGCTGTTAGATCGAAAGATGAAAAAGTGATCAAACTGATTGATCAATTTTCCGTCGATTGCCCGTTCTATTCGTTTGATCTCTTGTACTGCAGGAAGTTTTCGAAACCGAACCGTGATTTCATGGTTAAAATAATGGCTTTTGTCGCGGCCGTTATGATCGATTTTTATAATTTTCGGATGACGGTTCAACTGATTTTTGATTTTTTCCCCCATTGCCAAACTGTCCAATGTTACGACAGTCGGATGAGAACGAGGAGTGGTTGCCTGATAAGGGGCTGGTTTCGGCTTTAGCTGATTCGTTTCTTCATGACGGACTGTCGGACGATATGTTGTCACCATTGCTATGATCATTGCAAAGACGATGATCATTCCAGCGGCGATAGCAAAAAGAGCACGTTTACTCATCTGTGTGTCACCTCACTAGTTATAGGGTGAACCAACAGAAAAAAAATATGAAAAAATGGGATTCTTACCTTGACGGTTGAATCCCATTGAAAGCAGTTAGCGTACGTTACTTGTTTGTAGCGCCTGCTGCGCTGCCTGCATATCAACGCGTAATTGTTCTTGGACGTTTTCCGGATGGTAATACCCTTTGTTAATCATATATTGGCTAATTTGTTCGTGAAGCTGAATGGCGTCGTTCAAATGTTGTTTTAACGTGTTACGTACTTCTGGTGTGGCCGCTTCAGCAATCGCCATTGCATAACCTTTAATAGCATTTTTGGCGCCGATTAAAAAGTCTGTCGCAATCATTTGATCGTTAAGAACATTTGTTTGTGTCATCGTGCTATGCATTAGTTTCACCTCGTTTCATTAAGATAAAAGGTTTTGTAAGTCGCGGATTTGTTGTTGTGTTTTTTGGATATCTTGTTGGATTAGGGATTTAAGCTGCGGATCCGATACCATTCCTTGCATGGCAGTATTTTTGGCAAGGCAGACGTTTTTGAATGCAAGCAGCTCATGAAGCTCTAACGTTTCATGAGTTCCCATTGCTTTCATATGTTTTCACCACCTTCCGTGGCATAGTATTGTACGGTAGGAGAATTAATATAAATGTGAAATATTGTAAAAAAAAAGCTGGTCCCATAAACGGGAACCAGCTTTTAGTCCATCATTCGCACAAGTTTTTTCGTAAACAATAGCAAAATCAGCCCTAGTCCGATGGTTACGCCGCTAATTAAGCTGAAAATTTCTAAATAACCTAGAGATTGGGTAAATGCCGCTAATTGACCAGCCAACAACTGTGCGACACCAGTTCCTGCCAGCCATACCCCCATGAGAAGCGATGCTAAGCGAACAGGAGCAAGTTTACTTACCATCGACAATCCGACTGGCGATAAGCAAAGCTCACCGAGCGTATGAAGGAAATAAGTGAAAATGATGAATAATAAATTCGCTTTTTCGACGATATGTTGCTCGTCGCTTCCTGTTTGCAATACAGCTGGAATTAATACGGCAAATCCAAGACCAAGCAAAATCATACCAAGACCCATTTTTGCTGGAATTGGCAAGTCACCGCGTTTTGAATTCGAAAGCTTAATCCAGATTTGTGAAACAATCGGTGCCAACACGATGATAAAGAATGGGTTTAGTGATTGGAACCAAGAAGTAGGCATCGTCCAGCCGCCGATCGATTTATCTACAAATTTGTCTGTATATAGTGTTAAAGAACTTCCAGCTTGTTCAAATCCAGCCCAGAAGAAAATAACGAAGCACGTTAAAATAAAAATAACAGCAACGTTTTGTTTTTCTTGTTTTGTTAAAGGAGCTTTTGTTTTTGTTTCCTTGTTTGTTTTCTCTGGTGCGCCGACAGGTTTTTTACCAATATCTCCTAAATAACGATTTCCAAGTAAATTGAAAATTAATTGTCCAATGATCATACCGATCGCAGCAGCTAAAAATCCGTATTTAAATCCGTAATGGATGACGCCATTAATGTTCGTTGCGAAATATTCTTCCGCTAAAAATCCGCATACGAGTGGTGAAAATAATGCCCCTAAGTTAATTCCCATATAGAAAATGGTGAACGCTGCGTCTTTTCGTTTATCGTTTGGAGCATAAAGTTCCCCGACAAGCGTGGAAATATTCGGTTTAAAGAAACCATTACCAATAATTAATAAAAGCAATCCGATGTATAGCCCTGTTTGATTGTTGATGGCAAACAGGACGATGTTACCGAGCGCCATCGTAATACCGCCAATTGTAATCGCCAATCTTCTTCCTAAAACTCGGTCAGACAAATAACCGCCAACAAGCGGAGTGAAATAAACTGCACCAGTAAAAAATCCATAAATCGTCATTGCGACGCTTGGTTTGATTCCTAATCCACCACTAACAAGTTCTGTTGTTAAATAAAGAACAAGGATCGCTCTCATTCCATAGTAGCTAAATCGTTCCCAAAGCTCTGTAAAGAATAGTAAATAAAGCCCGGGTGGGTGTTTCATTTTTGTGGGTTGATTTTGCGACGTCTGTGTTTCTGGTACTACATTCATTATATTTCCTCCTTGCTGATATAATGACACTACCGGCTTTAATGTCTTTTTATGTCTTTTCGTGTCTTTTTATGTCTATTTTAATTTACAAAATATTTATATGTCAACAAAATTATATATAAATATATAATTCTAAATTTTTAACAAAATTAAATCCGCTATTATAGGTATAAAAATTAAATTAAATATTTTTTTAAAATAATTTTTTATGGTATTTTAATAAAATTTTAAAAATTTCATATGTTATAAGTTTTTAACATTTTCCCAAGAAGTCTTCCTCCTCTATACAGAGCAAAGGCGGGAGATGAATTGGAAGGTTTTTGATTTCCAAAAACGAACATATTCTACATATTGTAAGCAAGAAGCAGTAGAAGAATTGGACTGCTCTATCGGTTTTGTGCCGATGTTGCTGGAAGATTGCTGATGAATTCATCGAATGAAAGGAGACCGCCTCCTTCTACGCGGAAGCTTTTTCGATGGAGAGAGTAAGAAACTCTCGCCTCTAATGTAGGTGAGAGCTTCATTTGTAGTAAAATGGTTAATTTTCATGGGAAGGGGTACACTATGCCTGTTGCATATTCTTGATGGACGGTGAGAAAAAGGAATGCGCAAAAAATATATCATCATGATTATTTTCCTTTTGTTGTTAATTAGTGGGGAATTTTTTCTCAATACCAATTTCGAATATGCATTCTTACCTGAGAAAGACGATGTAGTGAAGTATGAAGCGAATAATCAAACGGGGACAGATATTTGGGGAAAATGGATTGGCGCGGAAACAGGAAAAGTGAAAAAATTATCAGATGGTACAGAAACGCCTGCCTCTGCTAAACAAGGTGCTATTGCTGTTGATAAACAGCTCCTTCAATTAGGACGCGAAGTGTTTTATAAAGAAACATTTGGCAATGAGGTGTTTTTGACAGATATTATGGGTATTGTGAATGGACCGTTGACCATGACGAATATCGCTAAGGCGATTATTGCTTTAAAAGGAAAGGGAACGACAAATTTACAAGTTGAGCTGGCAAAAGATATTACCATTGGTAACCGGACGTATAAAAAAGGAGAAAAAATTGACACAGGTATTGATGTCCCTAAAGGATCCTTGTTGCCGTTAGGGATGCCGGTTGTTTGGGATCACGGTAAACTTCGCGTTGGCATTAGTTGCGCTGCTTGTCACGCGACGGTTGATCCGAAAACGAAAAAAGTGGTGGAAGGAGCACCTAACAATGATTTAAATGCTGGATTGCTCATGGCATTAGCAACCAATTCAGCCGCTTATTTTACACATGCGGACATAAAATCACTGAAAAACTATATTCGTTCTGTTGATCGGGTAGTGGTGGATTCAAAAGGACGGAAATCATCGCTTCCTGATCCGCAATTGCTTGAAAAAGAGGTAGACCGTATTTTCGCAAGCTGGCCGCGGGGGAATTTCGATTCTACTATCGATATGAAAGCAAATCCGTCACAAATACCGGATTCATTTACATTAGGAGATCATCCATATGGATGGAGCGGGTTCGCAGCGGCTGGACCGTTCCGTGGGCTTTCTACGTTTAGCAATAACGTTCACGCACAAAACGCTGATTCTCTTGCGCAATCGGAAATTAGCGAAGCGTTATTTGGAGTGGATAAAGAAGTGTATATTGGAACGATACTGCAAAATGCCGCTAGCCCAAAATTTCGTTATAAGCCGAATGTGAACGAAAAACCATCGGAGTTTTTTGCAAAGGTAGATCCGACCCCTGGTGTTGTCGGTGTCAACAAACTCGTTGCTCCACCGCAATTTCCGAAAGTATCGCTTGTTGCACCGGACGGGCTAGTTGTTAGTGAACCTGGATATCGATTTAATGAACAAAATAATGCTGTAGCTGCTTGGCAAAACACGATTAATCCGCCATCCCTAAGCGCAAAAATAGATGCAAAGCAAATAGAAAAGGGGCGTGGCGTATTTGTTAGAGCTGGATGTATACGCTGCCATGCGGGGGCATATTTAACCAATCATCGTGTTGTTTCGGCGAAGGTTGTCGGAACCGAGCCATCGCGGGCACAAGCATTAAAGAAAACAGAAAAAGTATTTGGTGAAGCGGTTTTCTATGCTCCGGATACACCTGTTCCAATTCCAAAAAACGCTAAAGTATTAAAAGTACCGACAGAACAGCTAGATAAAGAACAAATACGTTTAGCATTTGCACATGGCGATTCTCCAGGGGGGTATAAAGTGCCTAGCTTAATCGGCCTTTCTTGGAGCGCTCCTTATCTTCATGATGGGGGTGTTGCGGTCGGACCAAACGGGGAGCTCGGTTTAGCCGAAACGCTGGGAAAAGGGATTGTGCCCGATGCGCGTAATAGTCTTCGCGCGTTGATGGACCGAACACTGCGGCAACAAGTGATTCGTGCGAATGCTTCTGATCCACATCTCCGTGCTGTGCATGTAAGCGGTGATGGACATCGCTATTGGATTGACCAACAGTCGGGATTTACGAAAGAAGAACAAGAAGCAGTGATCAATTATTTACTTTCCCTTACCTATCCGTAATCGATTGGGAGCAGTTCACTCGCAAAAACATATCCTCCTCGGTCCACACTAATGGATAGAGGAGGGAGCTGCATGGACAAAACGTGTTTTTATTGCCAATGTGAATGCGATGACCAAGTTTATTATGTATCGTTTTATGTTTCAGACGAAGAACGTGAAGAAGCGTTATGTCCGGAATGTTACGAGGAGTGGCTTCACGGTATAAAAGGATAGGATAAAAAAATAAGACCGCACCTTACGGCGATACGGGTGCGGTTTTTTTGGTAAGCGGCGGAGTTGCGACCGTCTCGTCAAGATCGCTTTTTTCGTCGTAAGAACGGTAAACGATGGGAGCGGAGTTAGATGAAGAAACAGATATAAATAAAATATGTTCATCGTTTCCTTTCGTCTTCTTGGTTTCCATTGTTAAGACGGCATTGTCTAAACGAAGGGAGTAAAATCGATACGTTAGACCAAGCCATGTTTTTTCGGATACCGAAGTATCGGGATGCTCCCGGATCAGCTGGGCGATATCGGAAAAGGAATGTTTCTCCCACTGCAGCCGGTCTATTAGCACATTTGCCGTCTGTTTCATCCAGTTTTTCCATGACTCGAACATTGCTCTCACCTTTTTTATTCAAGTATGCCCCTGCTCCTAACTTGTTTATGTGGGCAGCCTGATGGAAAAAGAAGTCATTTGTTCATTAGAGGTGCATGTAATTTGCCCGCCGTGATCTTCAATGATTTTTTTGCAAATGTAAAGGCCAATCCCTGTTCCTAATTTTTTCGTTGTAAAAAACGGTTCGAAAATCGTTTGGACCAATTCTTCCGGAATTGGCGGGCCGTTGTTGGTGATTTTAATATAAACGGACTTGTCCTGACGGCAGGCGTCGATATAGATGCAGCGGGGCTTGGCTTTTTCTTTCACCGCTTCAATGGAATTTAACAAAATGTTGATGAACACTTGGCGAAGCTGATCTTTATAGGCAAATATATGTATCGATGGATCAATGGACACCGAAATTTTCACATCTCCGTCGACAATGCTTGCATATAAAAATTCAATAATTTCCTCGAATAGCTGCAAAAGCGAAAAGATTTCTTTTTCGCTTTCGACTATTTCTTTTCTAGAAGCATGAAGAAATTGGGAAATACGAAATTTAAGCTGCTGCAGTTCATGGTCAATAATATCAAGATACGGCAAACCCGGATGTTCAAATTTTAATAATTGAATAAATCCGATAATAGCTGTCAGCGGATTGCGAAATTCGTGCACGAAGCTCGATGACATTTGCCCAAGCAAGGTTAAGCGATCCTTATGGGATTGGGTGATAAACAAGTTTTTTTCCCGCAATTCCGCTTCTTTTAGCTCGCTGTATTTTGTAACGGCGTAAAATAAAAATTGATCAAACACGCAATTGATTTCATCGATCAGCGGGAGCAATTCTTCAATCGACAATGTCGACTGAAGTGCATACTTTATCACTAATCTTCGTCCGAGATTGGTATTGTAAACAAATTCGCCGATGCTCATATTTGTTTCTGCTCGTTCTTTCGCGATTTTGTAGGCAAGCTGCTCGATGTTTTCCCGATTGGATGCGGAGTGAAGCAGTGTGTCTTTGACGAGCTGAAACATGGCTATTCCGTTATGCATGACGTGATCGATATATTTATCGTTATCAGCGATATACATATGACTTTGCCAGTAAGAAAGAAAGTCGGAAAAGTGCGCATCTAAATGCGCGACTAATTTTTGCGCCGCGGACGTCAAACGATGTCACCCCGTTTTTATTAATTTACTTTTTATTATAAAGGGGAATGTACAAGTAGAATAGATGGAAAATGGCTTCAATTCATTGATCGTTAAATGTGAACAATATTTCACAAATCCTTCACAATATTCATTTATAATGGACTTGTTGATGAAAGGAGGGGGCGGGGTGAGGAAGGCGCGCCTATTTCTTCTTATTTTGGGACTGTTCTTGGTGTATGGATGTGAAAAAACAACATTTCCGGCGGTTCCAAAGCGGCCGCAAATATTAGTCAGCGTCAATGTGAACGATGAAAGTGTCGCATTTTTCGATGCGAAAACAGGGGCGGCTCTGGCAGAATGGAAAGTGAAGAAACCGATTCAAGGCGCCGCGCTGCTTCGCGATCGGCGAACATTGTTGCTATACGGCAATGAGTTAGATGGTGTTTACCTATATGATATCAAGACCGGAAAGGCAACACAGGAATGGCAAACGGGAAAAGGAATTGTTCATGCGCTCGTATCGAATAAAGGAGATGCCGTGTTTTTGGCAGACGAGCGGCAAAACGCCATCCGCATCTTTAAGGAAAATGGACAGGAGGCCGGGAAAATTGCAGTGGGCGACAAGCCGCTGACATTATTGCAAAACGATGCAGGGACGCTTCTGTACGTCATTGATTTTCGTAACACAAAAGCGTATATCATCCAAGTTGGCAAACGGCGGGCAGTTCGGACGTTTTCTGTTCCGAAATTTGCCGTTGGCGGCTTGCTACGTGAGAAAGAAGGGGAATTATGGATTGGAGGCCATGGAAGCGGCAACACCGTGGAAACGAATATTCATATTTACTCGGCTAGCACAGGAGCGTTGGTCAAAACGGTGAAAGCGCCCGTGATGCCAGTAGACTTTGCGGAAACAAAGGAAGGAATTTATGTTTTAAGCCACGGCTCAAGTACGCTATGGAAATGGGATGCTTCAGGGAAATTGGAATCATCAGTAATCGCAGGGGCGAATCCGTTTGCCATGATTGGGGCAAACGAACGGCTATATATTGCTAGTTATGATAGCAATGAAATATATGTTGTGGACGGGCGTACGATGAAAGTCATCGACCGTTGGAAAACAGGAAAAGGTCCGTTTCAATTGTTGATGGCGGAAGGAGAATGACGGTGGAAAAGAAAAGGGTATTAATTGTAGATGATGAAGAAGATATGCGTTTTTTAGTCAGGATGTATTTAGAAAACGCTGGTTTTTCTTGTCTGGAAGCTGAAGATGGTGACCGGGCGCTGGAAGTTTTGGAAGAGGCGAAAGTAGATGCCGTTTTAATTGACGTTATGATGCCGAAAATGGATGGCTTTACCTTATGTGAACGAATTCGACGGCAATCGGACGTTCCTATTTTGTTTTTAACAGCAAGGGGAGAAGAATGGGATAAAGTAAGAGGCTTGAAGCTAGGCGGCGACGATTATATTGTGAAGCCGTTTAGTCCGGGAGAATTGATCGCCCGCATTGAAGCGGTGATCCGCCGCGCTTATCACGCCGACAATAGCGGCCTTTCGTTTGGCTCGCTTCTGATTGATGAAAGAGGAAGAAAAGTAACGGTAGACGGGGAGCCGGTGATTCTCACTTTAAAGGAATTCGATTTGCTTTTATTTTTGGCGAAACACCGCGGACAAGTGTTTAGTCGCGAAGAGCTGCTCGCAAAAGTATGGGGATATGATTATACAGGAAATGCACGAACGGTCGATACCCATATTAAAACGCTGCGCATGAAGCTAAAGCAGGCAAGCGATTTCATTCATACAGTCTGGGGAATTGGATATAAATTTGAGGTGTCGTGAATGCGACGAAACACGTTGACATTGGAGCAAAAAATATGGTTGGTGATTAGCCTTGGCGTTATTTTGACCGTATCGTTTTCCTCTTTTTTATTAGATTATTTCTACCAAAAACTATATGTGGATAAAGTAGAACAGACGCTGCTCCAAGAGGGAAAATCGCTGGCATCCGATTATCACGGCGGTGCGGTTAGAGAAACGTTCCGCAAACAAATTGAATGGTATGATGAAAAATCAACAGCTGAAGTGATGTTAGTGAATAACCCACGCGAATTAAGCGCCTGCCTGCCGTTTGACATTAACTATCAATCGTTGATTAACGGCAAGGATCGTGCGAAGCTGCTTCGCGGTGAAACAGTGACGAAAATCGGCTACGAAAAGCGATTCCACCGCAAAATTATGGGAGTGATTATCCCGCTTTTAGATGGCCGTCGCCTGCAAGGGGTGATTTACCTTTATATTCCGCTCGCAAGCATTCAAGAATTAACGAAAGATGTCGTGATGATTTGGCTTCCGCTCGCGGCATTGTTTGTCTTTGTTCTTCTTTTCGCTGGAAAGCGGTTTGTTCGCCATATAACCGGTCCACTAAAGGAGATGGAAGAAGTTGCTTATCATATGTCGAAAGGAAATTATGAAGCGCAAATTCCGGTGCGGACGAACGATGAAATAGGCAGACTGGCGAAAGCGTTCAATGTCATGGCCAAAGCAGTTGCGGAAGAAGATATGCGAAAGCGCGAGTTTTTGGCAAACGTTTCCCATGAATTGCGGACGCCATTAAGCTATGTGAAAGGATATAGTGAAGCGGTATTGCAAGGATTGGTGAAGACGAGAGAAGAGGAAAGAAAGTATGTGCAGCTGATTCATCGGGAAGCGGACCGAATGGAGCGCCTTGTCCGTGATTTGCTTGATTTGGCCCAATTAGAAGGAAATAGTGTGCCACTGCAAAAAACACCGCTTGTATTTGCGCAAGTGATCGAAGATATGGCCGTAAAATACGAACCGTTTTTACAAAAAAAACAAATTACACTTCATGTGGAATTAGATCACGATATTATTTTGGAAGGAGATGCCGACCGGCTTGAACAGGTCGTACAAAACCTTTTAGATAATGCCGTTCGTTATACCCCAACCGCTGGAAAGATCGATATACAATTGAGAAAAATAAGTGCTACGAGTTGTCAGCTTATTATTCGTGATTCAGGAAAAGGAGTTCCAAGAGAAAAGTTGCCATTTCTTGGACAACGTTTTTTCCGTGTTGATCAGGCACGTACGAGAAAAGAAGGTGGTACGGGATTAGGTTTGGCGATTGTCAAACAAATTGTTTCCCTTCACAATGGAACGATATCGTTTTTCAGTGAAGAAGGGAAAGGAATGGAAGTGGTGATTCAGCTTCCGATATACGCTGAGTAGCGATTATTGAAGGAAAATGAAAAAAGTCCTATAATCATATACGAATAATTTTAATAAAGGTTGGGGATTTACGATGAAACTATACAGCTCTGTTTTAGACTTAATCGGCAATACACCAATTGTCAAATTAAACCGGATTCCTGATCCGCATGGTGCGGATGTGTATATGAAACTAGAATCGTTTAACCCGGGAGGAAGCGTAAAAGACCGGGCAGCGTTCGAAATGATTCGGCGCGCAGAACAAGAAGGAAAGATTACTCCGGGGAAAAGCACAATTATCGAACCAACTTCTGGAAACACCGGCATCGGCTTGGCGATGGTTTGTGCGGCCCGCGGCTATCGCTGCATTATCACGATGCCAGATAACGCGACAGTCGAACGGGTGAAAATTTTAAAAGCATACGGAGCAGAGGTCCATTTAACGCCGGCGGAAAAACGGATGCAGGGAGCGATTGATGAGGCGAACCGGCTTGCCGCGCAAATTCCAGACAGCTTCATCCCGATGCAGTTTGAAAATCCGGCGAATCCGGATGCACATCGCCATAGCACCGCACAAGAAATTTTGGAAGCATTTGATGGCAAGTTAGATGCGTTTGTGCTTACAGCCGGTACGGGTGGAACCGTGACTGGCACCGGAGAAGAATTGAAAAAGCATATCCCAAATTTGCGCATTTATGTCGTAGAGCCATATGGTTCTCCTGTATTGTCGGGCGGAAAGCCAGGACCACATAAAATCCCGGGTACAGGTCCGGGGTTTATTCCGAAAATTTTAAACCGCAATATTTATGACGATATTTTTCTTATTAAAGATGAAGACGCTCAAATGATGGCGCGCCGGCTGGCGGCCGAAGAAGGAATTCTTGTCGGCGCTTCTGCTGCGGCCAGCGCCTATTATGCCGTCAAAGTGGCCAAACAGCTTCCAAAAGGGGCGCGTGTCCTTTGTATGGCGCCGGATTCGGGAGAGCGTTATTTATCGTCCGATTTATTTGCGGATTAACAAAAGGCTCGCTTAGGCGAGTCTTTTTTATTTGCTTGTCATCCCCGCGCAATATCCCGCCAAAAAATCGTTGTGGCAAACACAAAGTGAGCAATGGGCCACTTCAACGTTCCGCAACGAAGCTGGTAACTATGCGAATCGGTTTGTGGTGATGGGATGGAAAGGCAAGACGTCCAATCCATTCGAACGTTAACAAAAAATCTGCCACGTATACATATGAAATGGAACATGCGAATTTTATTTTCAAACTATTTGCATTTTTTATACAAAACTACTATTTTAGCTAATGACCGCTCATGGTCAATTGTGATAAACTAAATAAAAAAAGGAGGAATGTGTGTTGTACTCAACAACGTATTCATCTAGTCCCATTGCTAAACTAACCGTTACATTTTTAGCAGCATTAGCAGTGGCAACAGGGGGTCTTTACGTCGGACAATGGATTCCGGCAGCGATGCATTTACCACTTGCTGTACTGGAGATCGTTTTGCTGCTTGTGATGATTTTTGCCCGCAGCAAAAAAGCGGTCGGCTATCCACTTATGTACAGTTTTATGCTCGTATCTGGTGCAACGCTCTATCCGCTGATCGGCTATTACATTTCCGTTATCGGCGCCGATGCGGTGTTGAAGGCGTTTGCCCTGGCAGCCGTCTCGTTTTCCGGCGTGGCCATTTACGCGGCAAAAACGAAAGAAGATTTCTCTTTTCTCGGCGGCTTTTTAATGCTTGGCGCGTTTGCGCTGCTCGGCCTCTTGATTATTCAATGGTTTATTCCGTTTTCCAGCGTCGGGCAAATGGGAATCGCTGCCTTAGGGATTCTCATTTTCCTTGGCTTTACGATTTACGACATCAATCGCCTTGCCCGCTATGGATTTACGGAAGCTGACATTCCGATGATTGTCGTCAACATTTATCTTGACTTTATTAACTTATTTATTTACATTTTGCGCTTTTTTGCCAGTGATGAAGATTGATCGAATGGTTTATACAAAAAGGACTGTTTTCCCTGTTGGCCAGGAAAACAGTCCTTTTTTCATTGCAGTAAGCAGCCAGACTGCTAAATCGCGCTTCGAAAAGATGAGAATGGTCGCTTTCGCCCAATTTTGCCGGTTTTTCGTTTGCGAACATCGGCGAAGCAATCCACTTTATCCAACGTTACGAAAAAATGCTGGCACTATATTTGTTTTCGGAGGATCGCCGCGTGCAACAAGCGGTGTTAGAGCGCATTAGTTTCGGCGGCTGCATTAACAATACGTTCATGCATATCACGATACCGTATTTGCCGATTGGCGGCGTCGGACAAAGCGGATTTGGAGCGTATCACGGTAAAGCGAGCTTTGGCGCTTTTTCCCATTATAAAAGCATTCTCAAACAAACGACCGTATGGGATATCGCTGAGCGCTATCCAAATTACCCAAAGGCGCTTCAATGGGTAAAATGGTTGCTGAAATAAGCAGGAATACGGCATCTCCAGCGAGAATGATAAGCAATATTCGTCGGAAAGGAGGAAGAAAGAATGAACAAGTTTGCTGTTAACATATCAACTATTTTTACAGAAATGCCGTTTTTACAACGATTTCAAAAAGTAAGAGAGTGCGGTTTTTCGTTCGTGGAGTGCCAGTTTCCATACGAATATCCTATCGAACGCATTCGCGACGAGCTTCATCAGCACCAATTGTCTCTCGTATTAATCAATTTACCGCCAGGAAATTGGGAAAAAGGGGATAGAGGACTCGCGATTTTCCCAGACCGAACGGACGAGTTTCAGCGTTCCGTAGAAGAAGGAATTCGATATGCGGTCGAGTTGAACGTTCCGTATATTCACTGTATGGCGGGAGTGCTTCCAGCCAATTTAGACAGGCAAAAAGCGAAAGAAACGTACATGCGCCATCTTTATGATGCGGCAAAACAAATGGCGAACCACTCGTTGACACTTTTAATTGAGCCGATCAATCCATTTGATATGCCGAATTATTTTTTAACGAATATTCATGAAGCCGTTTCGATGATTAAGGAAATCGGACAAGCAAACATCAAGCTTCAATACGATTTTTATCATATGCAGCGAATTCAAGGAAATTTAGCAACGACATTTGAAACGTATTTTGACTGGATTGCTCATGTACAAATTGCTGATGTCCCGGGACGGCATGAGCCGGGAACGGGAGAAATTCGCTATGAATATATTTTTCGCCATTTAGAGAAATGCGGGTACAAAGGGATGGTCGGGCTTGAATATATTCCATCGGGGCGAAGCGAACAAAGTTTTGGATGGCGCATGTTATTTTCCCCTTCAGTAGAAGGGGTTACCCAAGAATCCCCTGCTTTTTTGCATGGGGAGTGGTCTAACATTGGCCATTGATTTCGGAGACGAAGCAGAAGGGAGGGAAGTTTCGCTGCAATGGATCATTATTCAAGTGGCGAAGCGAGAGAAATGAAGGTTGGATTTATTGGTACAGGTGTGATGGGAACAAGGATGGTAAAACGGCTGCTTGGTGCAGGCTACCAGGTTACTGTATACAATCGTTCTATCGAAAAAACGAAACCGTTAGTAAAGATGGGGGCAAATAGAGCCGACACGATCGCGAAACTGGCAAGGCACTCGAATGTCATTTGTACGTGTTTATCGATGCCGGACGATGTTATCGACGTTTATTTGCGAAAAGACGGTGTCATCGACCATGCTGGTCCGGGAACGATTTGTCTTGATTTTACGACAGTCGGACCGGATACAAGCAAAACGGTGGCCAAACGGGCTCAAGAAAAAAACATTTACTATTTAGACGCACCGGTGAGCGGCGGGCCGGAAGGAGCGGAGCAAGGAACGCTGACGATTATGGTTGGCGGGGCGAAGCCCGCTTGGGAACAAGCGTTGCCGCTTCTGAACGTTCTTGGCGAAACAGTCGAATATTTGGGGGAAAGCGGGGCGGGCAGCGCGGCCAAACTAATTAACCAATATCTTGTCGCTGTACATTCCGTTGCCGCGTCGGAGGCGATGGTCGCCGGAACAGCGTTTGGATTAGATGCAGAACAGCTTTATCGGATTTTGAAAGTGAGCTACGGGGATAGCCGCATGCTGCGCCGGCATATGGAGCAATATGTGCTGCCGCGCCGGTTTACGCCGGGTGGAGCAGTAAAGTATGTACATAAAGATGTTCGTTTGGCCAACGAGCTGATGAAGGAAATGGGCATGAAGCAATTTTTAGGGCAAATGGCGGAAGCAGCGTTTTCCCTTGCCATGCAACAAGGGTTGTCCAATTTAGATATGTCTGCGGTCATTCAGCTTTTCGAACAACAATGCAATGTGACGGTAAAAAAGGAGAGTGAATAGAATTATTCATAAATTCGAAAAATTCGTTGAAAAAAATAAAAATAGATGTTTTAATAATAGTAAAAAGCAATAAAACATGCAGTAGTCGATGAGTCTTGCATTTGCCGCTGCATGGCCTATTTTTTACAAAATAAAAGAAACGTCGTTTCTTATTGCGAAACAACAGGAGGTGCAAAGGGTGCTGTCGTTAGCATGGAAAGACGATTTAACCACATTTTTACCAGAAGAGCAAGTGAAGATAGATGGTCAAACGCACCCGCTTGGCAACGGCGGCCATGTAACCGTTTATCCGCAAACAGAAGCAGAGATTTCCGCCGTATTGCGTTACGCCAACAGCCACGGAAAAAAAGTATGCATTGTCGGCGGCGGAACGAAGCGGGGATTCGGAGGACAAATGGAATGCGCCGATATTTTGCTATCGCTAGCCAACTATAGCGGGATTGTCGAACATGCCGCTGCCGATATGACAGTTACCGTTAAATCAGGAACCGTGTTTGGGCAGCTGCAAGATTACTTGGCGGAATACCGGCAAAAAGTCGCGCTTGACCCTGCATGGCCGCAATACGCGACGATCGGCGGCGTCATTGCAGCCAACGACAGCGGGCCCAAACGGCTCGGCTACGGCTCGGCGCGCGACAGTGTCATTGGCTTGAGAACGGTGTATCCGGATGGAACGGTGATTCGTTCTGGAGGAAAAGTCGTCAAAAATGTGGCCGGCTATGATATGAACAAGCTGTTTATCGGAGCGATGGGCACGCTTGGCGTGTTATCGGAAATCACACTGAAGCTCCGTCCGCTGCCAAAATATGAAAGCCTTGTGTTGCTGTCATTTCCGTCGGGGAATTTGGAAGAAGTTCGTTCGTTTGCCGTTCAATTTCTCGATTCGATGATGGAGCCTGTTTGTTTTGAATTGCTGAGCCCATCGCTGTCGGAGCGGCTGATCGGCAAGCGTGCTTATACACTAATGATCGCGTTTGAAGATGTAGAAAGCGCTGTTCATTATCAAGAAGACTATGTACAGCGTCTCCGTCCGTCCCATACAACGATTCGTATTCTTCCGCAGGAAGAGGCCAAATCGTTTTGGCAAACGTTCTACACGATCGGCCCGAATGGCGCCGTACCGCACGAACCGGCTGGAAACAAAGTCGAAGCGGCGGTGAAAATCGGCGTCGTGAATTTGAATGTCATCTCGATCATCCGCGAGAGCGAGCTATTAGAAGACTGCTGCCACGTCCATATGGAGGCGCACGGGGGTCTGGGGCACGGACTTTGCCAAGTGTATTTGAAGGGAAGCGAGGAGTCGATCATCACGGCGATCGAACAGCTGCGGGCGGCGGCGACAAGTTTGGGCGGATACGCCATCGTCAAGCACCTGCCTTTCGCGCTGCGCACCCGCGTCAATGTATGGGGAGAAAAGCCATCGTACTTTTTTCTGCTTGAAGGAATTAAACGAAAAATTGATCCAAAGCAAACGTTAAATCATCAGCGGTTTGTCGGGGGGATATAAGATGAGTTTACGAGAAAGCGAGATAAAAAGCGGACCGGCCTGTACGGCCGTCAGCCTTGGGAACTATCGCTTTAGCGATCCGCCGGATCCAAGCAAATGGGCGGACTGCGTGCATTGCGGCATGTGTTTGGAATCATGCCCGACTTACGAACAGACCGGTCAGGAACAACATTCGCCGCGCGGACGCGTGCATTTGATGAAATCGGTGGGGGAAGGAAAACTAGAGATTACAGAAGATTTAATCGATCCTATTTTTACATGTCTAGACTGCCGCGCTTGCACGACGGCATGCCCTGCGGATGTCGATGTCGGCGGACTAATTGAACAAGTGCGCGGACAAATTCGCCAAGCCATTCCGTTAACAGGATGGAAAGCGTTGGTCAGTGATTTCTTCCTCAAAGGGGTGTTTCCGTATCCATCTCGTCTTCATCTGCTTGGAAGCCTGTTAAAACTGTATCAAAAAAGCGGACTGCAGACTTTCGCCCGCAAAGCAAAACTGCTTCGTATGATGCCAAAGCATTTGGCGGAGATGGAAGCCATTTTGCCGGAAGTGGGCATACCGGTGCGGAAAAAATATAGGCATACGAACGTTACTAAAGCCAAAGGCGAAACAAAGCATACGGTCGCACTACTAACCGGCTGCGTGATGGATGTCATGTTCAGCGACATTAATGAAGCAACAATCCGAGTGTTGACCCGCAACGGAAACGATGTCGTTATTCCGCAAAACCAAACGTGCTGTGGAGCGCTTCATGTCCATGCCGGCGACCGCGAAACAGGCCGCAGGCTGGCAAAGCAAAATATCGAGGCGTTTAGGCATGTCGACCGCGTCATCGTCAATGCGGCCGGATGCGGCTGCATGTTAAAGGAATATCCGGAATTGTTCCGCGACGATCCAGAGTGGCATGAAAAAGCAGAACAATTTGCCCAAAAAGTCGAAGATATTTCGAAATATTTGCATGACACCGGATATGACAAACCGAAGACCGAGTTAAACATGCGCATTACGTACCATGACGCCTGCCATTTGGCCCATGGTCAAGGAATCCGCCAGGAGCCGCGCGCTCTATTAACAAGCATTCCGGGAGTAGAAATGGTTGCCATGCCAAATGCAGATCGCTGCTGCGGCAGTGCGGGAATTTACAATCTCACCCATCCAGAGATGGCAGGAGCGGTATTGGAAAGCAAAATGGAACACGTTCCGCAGGATGTGGAGCTGATTTCGATGGGCAATCCGGGCTGCATGCTGCAAATGGCGCTCGGCGTTATGAAATACGGACGAAACCAAAAAGTCGTCCATACGGTGCAAATATTAGATTGGGCGTACCAAAAAGAAGAAGGAAAGGAAGTACGCATATGAGAAAAACGGCAATACAAACGAAGGACCCGCATATTCAAGCGTTAGCACGCATTGTTGGCGGCGAAAAGTCGATTTTATACAAAAAAGAAGATTTGATTGCCTATGACTGTGACGGGTTCACCGTTCACCGCCATCTGCCGAAAGCGGTCGTATTTCCGAAAAATACGGAGGAAGTCGCAGCGATCGTTAAGTATTGCCATGACCACGACTTGCCGTTTCTTGCCCGCGGAGCCGGAACCGGATTAAGCGGCGGCGCGATTCCGCTAAACGGGGAAGTTGTGATTAGTTTGACGCGGATGAAGCGGCTGCTTCATGTCGATCTGGAAAACCGCCGCGCGGTGGTGGAGCCTGGGTTTGTGAACTTAAAGCTAACAAATTCGATTGCTGATCGAGGGTACTATTATGCTCCTGATCCATCGAGCCAATATTGCTGCACGATTGGCGGAAACGTCGCCGAAAACGCGGGAGGAGCGCACTGCTTAAAATATGGCGTCACTACGAACCATATTTTAGGACTTGAAGTCGTGCTGCCAAACGGGGAAATTATTGAAATCGGGGAAAACGGCATTCCTGATCCGCCGGGATATGATTTATTAGGGCTGTTGACTGGTTCAGAAGGAACGTTGGGGATTGTGACCAAAATTACAGTTCGGATTTTAAAAAATCCAGAAGCGAAGCAGACGGTGCTCGCCTATTTTGATCGTGTCGAAGACGCGAGCCAGGCCGTTTCCGATATTATTTCTGCAGGGATGGTTCCGGCGGCGCTCGAGATGATGGATCAAACAGCGATTGAAGGGGTGGAGGCCGCCGCTTTTCCGGTCGGACATCCGAAAGATATTGAAGCGCTTTTATTAATTGAAGTAGACGGGATTTCTGCAGGCATTTCCGAGCAAATTAATGAAATTTTGCACATTTGCAAAAAGCGCAACGTGCGCGAAGTAAAAGTGGCTCAATCGGAGGAAGAACGGGCGCGCTGGTGGGCCAACCGCAAAACCGGATTTAGCGCAATGGGGGCCATTTCCCCGGATTACTTAGTGCAAGACGGGGTTATTCCGCGCAACAAATTGCCGGAAGTGCTAAAAAATATTCGAGCGATTAGCAAAAAGTATGGATTGCGCATTGTCAACATCTTTCATGCGGGCGATGGAAATCTTCACCCGCTTGTGCTGTTTGACGCAAGAAAGCCAGGAGAAACAGAAAGAGCGCTTGCGGCGGGAAGCGAATGCCTGCAGGTATGTGCCGCGGTTGGCGGTTCGATTACTGGGGAACACGGGGTTGGTATCGAGAAAAAAGAAGAAATGCGCTTCATTTTCAGCGATGAAGAAATTGTTGCGCAAACCGACATTCGCGACGTGTTTAACCCGAAAAATTTGCTGAACGCCGGAAAGCTGTTCCCAACTCCGGGGCGATGCGTCGAGATGAAACAAGTTGCTTCCTCCATAAAGTGAAAATTTTGCGAAAATCATTGAAAGTGATTTCATTTCATGCTATCATTTTTTTAAACAATCATGAAACAGTGTTTCGTAATAAGAAACAAAAAAGGGGAGAGAGGGAAAGGAAATGGAACAATACGTAAAAATCGGGAATCTACAAGTATCGACATTGCTCTATGAGTTTATCAATGAGGAAGTGCTTCCTGGAAGCGGTGTCGATGGGAAAAAATTTTGGAAAGACTTTGAAACGCTAATTGCCGATTTAACGCCAAGAAACAAGGAGCTGCTTGCCCGCCGTGATGAGATCCAAGCAAAGCTAAACGAGTGGCATAAAAAACATCGCGGCAACTTTGATATGGAACAATATAAAGCATTTTTAACCGAAATCGGCTATTTAGAGCCAGAGGTGGAAGATTTTGAGATTACAACCGAAGGAGTAGACGAGGAAATCACGGTGCAAGCGGGACCGCAGCTAGTCGTTCCGGTGACGAACGCGCGCTATGCGCTAAACGCGGCCAACGCCCGCTGGGGAAGCCTTTACGACGCGCTGTACGGAACGGACGCGATTAGTGAAGAAGACGGCGCTGAACGCGGCAGCTCCTACAATCCGGTGCGCGGCGCCAAAGTCATCGCCTATGGGCGCGAGTTTTTGGATCAAGCAGTGCCATTAAAAGAATATTCTCATAAAGATGTCGTACAATATGCGGTAGTCAACGGGAAATTAACGGTTACTGTCGAAGGCGGAGGCACTACGACGCTAAAAGAGGAAGAAAAATTTGTCGGATTCCAAGGAAATCCGGAAAATCCATCCGCTATTTTGTTAAAAAATAACGGCCTTCACATCGAAATTCAGATCGACCGCAACCATCCGGTCGGGAAAACGGATAAAGCGGGGGTAAAAGACATTTATTTGGAAGCAGCCGTCACAACCATTATGGACTGCGAAGACTCGGTAGCAGCTGTGGATGCAGAGGATAAGGTGCTCGTATACCGCAACTTGCTTGGCCTTGTCAAAGGAGATTTAACGTCTACATTTGTAAAAAATGGAAAAACGATGACGCGGGCGCTAAATCCGGACCGTATTTATCGAACACCGGACGGCAAAGAGCTTACGCTGCCAGGACGTTCGCTTATGTTCGTCCGCAACGTTGGCCACTTAATGACAAACAACGCAATTCTAGACGCCAACGGCGAGGAAGTATATGAAGGCATCATCGATGCGGTTGTAACAAGCTTGATTATGAAACATTCGCTTATTGGCAACACCCGTTACTTAAATTCGCGTAAGGGCTCGATTTATATCGTTAAGCCGAAAATGCACGGTTCGGAAGAAGTGGCGTTTGCGAATGAACTGTTTGACCGCGTTGAAGATATGCTCGGCCTAAAACGCAACACCATTAAAATCGGGGTCATGGATGAAGAACGCCGCACGACATTGAATTTGAAAAACTGCATCTATCAAGTGCGTGACCGCGTCGTCTTTATTAATACAGGTTTCCTAGACCGGACTGGGGATGAAATTCATACGTCGATGGAAGCGGGGCCGATGATCCGCAAAAACGAGATGAAATCGTCGACATGGCTGCAAGCCTATGAAAAATCCAATGTTGCGATCGGTTTAGCGGTCGGCTTCCAAGGCCGCGCCCAAATCGGAAAAGGAATGTGGGCAATGCCGGATATGATGGCGGAAATGCTCAGACAAAAAGGCGGTCAGCTAAGAGCCGGCGCCAATACGGCATGGGTGCCTTCGCCGACAGCAGCGACGCTGCACGCGCTCCATTACCATCAAGTAAATGTAGCAGAAGTGCAAAATGAGTTGCGGAAAGACCGCAAAGATTACCGTGATGAAATTTTGCAGATTCCGGTCGCTAAAAATCCGCAATGGACGCCGGAAGAAATTCAAGAAGAGCTCGATAACAACTGCCAAGGCATACTAGGCTATGTGGTGCGCTGGATCGATCAAGGTATCGGATGCTCGAAAGTGCCGGATATTAATAATATCGGGCTAATGGAAGACCGGGCAACGCTGCGGATTTCCAGCCAGCATATCGCCAACTGGCTTCACCATGGCATTTGCACGAAAGAGCAAGTGTTAGAAACGTTAAAACGGATGGCGAAAGTGGTGGACGAGCAAAACGCCGGCGATCCGAACTATCGGCCGATGGCTCCGGACTATGATAATTCCGTTGCCTTCCAAGCGGCGTGCGATTTAATCTTTAAAGGCTATGAACAGCCAAACGGCTACACTGAGCCGATTTTGCATCGCCGCCGTCTAGAAGCAAAAGCCAAATATGCAGCGGTTCAACAATAAGAAAATGATGAACAAGGGCGTCTTTCTCTTCCATTAACGCCCTTGTTCATTCGTATTATTCGTCGAAATATTCAAATAAATGAACAAGGAGGTGCAAATCCTAGTTACTACAGATTTATTGTAGTAAGCAAAGCAGCACAAAAGGCGGCAGAAATAGATGGAAAAAGGTTAGTAGCTAGGTAAACGATCATGCGGAACCTGCGGGAAAAATCGCTACTGGTTCATCAGCAAGCAAAAGGAAAGCTATATGTAGATGTCAAAGTCCCGATCGAAAATGCAGATGATTTAAGCGTCGTTTATTCTCCGGGAGTAGCGGAACCATGTAAAGAAATTTATGTCAACCCTGATTTGATATATGACTACACGATGAAAGGAAATTTTGTGGCGGTTGTCTCGAATGGATCTGCTGTATTAGGACTGGGGAATATTGGCGCAAGCGCATCCATGCCTGTCATGGAGGGAAAAGCCGCCTTATTTAAAGCATTTGCCGGCATTGACGCCGTGCCGCTTTGCATTAACACCGATGATCCGGAACAAATCATTCAGACCGTCAAATTGTTAGAGCCGACGTTCGGCGGCATTAATTTAGAAGATATTGCCGCGCCAAACTGTTTTTTGATTGAGGAGCGCCTCAAGCAGGAGTTATCGATACCAGTATTCCATGATGACCAGCATGGAACCGCAATTGTAACGGCTGCCGGGTTAATCAATGCGTTGAAGGTCGTGCAAAAGCGTTTGAGCGAGTGCAAGGTGGTCATTAACGGAGCCGGCGCCGCCGGCATCGCGATTGCGAAATTGCTTCTTTATATGGGAGTGGGCGACATCATTTTATGCGACTCCAAAGGAGCGATTTATGAAAACCGTCCATACGGTATGAATAAGATAAAAGAAACGCTCGCAAAGCAAACGAATCGCGGGCGAGTTCAAGGAACACTAAAAGAGGTCATTCAAGCCGCCGATATATTTATTGGCGTTTCCGTTGCCGGGGCGCTCACGCCGGGAATGGTTCGCTCGATGAACGACAATGCCATTGTCTTTGCGCTGGCTAATCCGGTTCCGGAAATTATGCCGGATGAAGCTAAAGCGGCAGGAGCAGCCATTGTTGCAACGGGACGATCTGATCTGCCAAATCAAGTCAATAACGTCCTCGCCTTTCCAGGAATTTTTAAAGGAGCGCTGCGAGTGCGTGCCTCTAAAATTAATGAAGAGATGAAGCTAGCAGCGGTTAGTGCGATTGCCGGTTTAATCAGCCAAGAAGAACTAACGAATGATTATGTGATTCCAAACCCGTTTGATAAGCGCGTAGTCGCGGCTGTGGCCGATGCGGTGGCGCGTGCGGCCATCAGAACGGGAGTCGCCAGAAGCAGGGATACGGAAAAAGAACAGGAAAACGTTATGTGAGAGGAGTGGCATCATGAAATTTGCCAGATTTACTGCAGATGGAAAAACGCATATGGGAGTAGTGAATGGCGAGGTGATTCGCGAAATTGTCGGTGATTTATTTACGGGATGGGAATATACAGGGAACGTTTTCAGCAGGCAAGAAGTAACGTTGCTGGCGCCGCTCGTTCCAAATGAAATCATCGGAATTGGCGCGAACTATGTGGCAAAACGGGAACAATTGCCAAATGTGCTTCCGGAAATTCCTGTCTTTTTCTTTAAGCCGTCTTCATCGGTTATTGGCCCGGAAGCGGAGATCGTTATTCCAGCGGGAGTCGACAAAGTCAAATTTGAATCAGAATTGGCTGTAGTTATTGGCAAGGAAGCAAAGAACGTCCCTGAATCGGATGTCTGGCAATATATATTTGGCTATACTGTTGCCAACGATGTAACGGCGCCGCAATTTTTCCATCCGGACGGCCACTGGACGATCGGCAAATCGTTCGATACGTTCACGCCGTTAGGCCCTGTCATCGAAACGGAGCTGAACCCTTCTTCTGTTTGGGTGAAAGCGAGATTAAACGGAGTTGAAAAACAAAACAGCCCGACAGAACTGATGATTATTCCAATCAGCAAAATGATCGCCTATTTAACAAACGTGATGACGTTAAAACCGGGCGATGTGATTTTAACGGGAAGCCCGGTCGGTGCCGAACTGGTTGGAGCCGGCGATGTGATTGAATGTGAAATAGCAGAAATCGGTACGCTGCGCAATACGTTTGTAACGGCTCGGGAGCGGGCGAAAACATGTTAATGGCGCAAAATGTACCATTATATGTAAAATGCCCGGCAATGGGTGTATAATGGCAGTGGACGAAGGAATAGTCGAGGTGAACACGATGGAAAGAGAAAATATAGTAAAATCCGTAAGCCGGGCATTACATATCATTGATATCGTCAGTTCGAAAAAAGATGGGTTAGGCGTCACCGAAATCGCCAATCAAATGGATATTAATAAAAGTTCCGTCTATCGCATTTTATCGACTCTTGTTCAATACGGCTACATCGAGCAAGATAAAGAAACGGAGCGATATAAGCTTGGCTATAAATTTTTAGAAATCAGTTCCAAACTGCTTGAATCGATCGATTTGCGGAAAGAGGCGAAACCGTATTTGCGGGAATTGGAAAAAGAAACAAACGAGGTCATTCACCTTGTGGTATATGACCAAGGCGAAGTCATTTATATCGAAAAATTAGAGGGAACGGAAACGCTGCGCATGCATTCAAAAGTAGGAAAACGGGCACCGATGCATTGCACCGCCGTCGGAAAAGCAATTCTTGCCCATTTGCCGCCTCATATAGCATTAGAGATCATCGATCGAAAAGGCTTGCCAAAGCATACCGATTTTACGATTACGAACAAGAATGAATTTCTCAAAGAATTAGAAAAAGTAAAACAAAAAGGATATGCATTGGATTTAGAGGAAAATGAGTACGGTATTCGCTGTATCGCTGTTCCGATATTTGATTATTCGGGCAGCGTAGTGGCCGCCGTCAGCATTTCCGGTCCGACGATCCGCATGACAGACGAGCGGATGGAAAAATTGCAGGGTCGCATTCAGGCGATCGGCAAACAAATATCTGCCCGGCTTGGATATCGGCCAGATCACACCGTCCAGTCTTGATGACTGGGCGTTTTTTGTGGTGCGCACATTGTTTTTCGTGGCAATTCCCACCTCATTTCTATTAAAATAATAAAAGTGAAATCGTTGAGGTGAGCATGGATGAAGAAAAAGAACCTGCATGAATTGATTGAACAATTGCGCAAAGATCCAAATGTCGTATATTGGCATGAAATTGAGCCGCAGGAAGCCAATACGGTTCCAATGCCAGATAGCCTAGACGTGCGCCTTAAATCAGCGCTTGAAAAGCGCGGCATCGCCTCGCTTTACACCCATCAGGCGGCAGCGTACGAGGCGGTGCGAAACGGCAAGCATATCGTTGCGGTGACGCCGACGGCTTCCGGGAAAACGCTTTGCTACAATTTACCCGTGTTGCAGGCGATCGCTGAAGCGGAACATAGCCGAGCGCTTTATTTATTTCCGACAAAAGCGCTCGCCCAAGACCAAAAAAACGAATTGCACGAAATTATCGAGGAAATGGGCGTGCCGATTTATAGCTATACGTACGATGGTGATACCGCCCCAGGCATTCGCCAAAAAATTCGCCAGGCGGGCCATATTGTCATTACCAATCCCGATATGCTTCATTCGGCCATTTTGCCGCATCATACGAAATGGGTATCCTTATTTGAAAACTTGCGCTATGTTGTCATCGATGAGCTCCATACGTATCGCGGCGTATTTGGAAGCCATGTTGCCAACGTCATCCGCCGCTTAAAGCGCATCTGTGCGTTTTACGGAAGCAAGCCGATCTTTATTTGCACATCGGCAACGATTGCCAATCCGAAGGAACTGGCCGAACATCTGACGGGAGAATCGATGACATTAATTAATAACAATGGAGCGCCACGGGGAAGAAAACATTTTATTTTTTATAATCCGCCGGTAGTTCATTCCTCTTTTAACATCCGGGCAAGCGCAACTGCCGAAGTGAACCGGTTGGCAAAACAGTTTTTGGAAAACGGCATCCAAACGATTGTCTTTGCCCGCAGCCGCGTGCGCGTCGAGCTGATTTTAAGCCATTTGCAGGCGCTGGTGAAAGACCGGTTGGGACCGAAAACGATTCGCGGCTATCGCGGCGGCTATTTGCCGAAAGAAAGACGGGAGATCGAAAAAGGGTTGCGCAACGGGGAAATTATTGGAGTGGTGAGCACGAATGCGCTTGAACTTGGCGTGGATATCGGCCAGCTGCAGGTATGCATCATGACCGGTTATCCCGGCACCATAGCGAGCACGTGGCAGCAAGCCGGACGGGCAGGAAGACGCCATGGCGATTCCGTCGTCATTATGGTGGCGAGCTCTAATCCGATTGACCAGTACATTGTGCAGCATCCGGAATATTTCTTTGACCGTTCTCCGGAAACGGCTCGCATCAACCCAGATAACATGCTGATTCTTGTTGATCATCTTAAATGTGCAGCATATGAACTTCCTTTCCGAAAGGGGGAAAAGTTTGGCGGTCTCGAAGTGGAAGAAGTGTTGGAGTTTTTAACAGAGCAAAAAGTCTTGCACTATCGTGCCGGCAAATGGTATTGGATGAATGACGCGTTTCCGGCTCATAATATCAGCCTGCGCTCCGCCTCGCAAGAAAATGTCGTCATTATCGATATTTCCGAAACAGCGAACCATCGCGTCATCGGCGAAATGGACCGTTTCAGCGCAATGACGCTGCTGCATGAGGAAGCGATTTATCTTCATGAAGGAGTACAATACCAAGTAGAAAAGCTCGATTGGGAAGAAAAGAAGGCATATGTCCGCGAAGTGAACGTAGAATATTTTACGGATGCGAATTTAGCGGTGCAGCTTCATGTCCTAGAAGAAGACCGCAGCGAGCAAAGGCAGCAGTTAAGCCTGCATTATGGCGATGTTTCTGTAAGAGCGATGGCGACGATCTTCAAAAAAATCAAATTATCGACATTTGAAAACATTGGTTCGGGACCGATTCATTTGCCGGAAGAAGAGCTGCACACATCAGCGACATGGATCGAACTGGGAGAAGAGCTGTCTGACATCGACGCGCCGCTGCTTGAACAAGTCTTGATCGGGATATCGAATGTTCTCCGTCATCTTGTTCCGATGTTTGTCATGTGTGACCGGTCGGATATTTATGTCGTGCCACAAATAAAAGCACCGCATTCGGGAAGGCCGACGATTTTTATTTATGACCGTTATCCGGGCGGGATCGGTTTATCGGAAGCTGTTTTTGAACGGTATGATGAAATAATCGAAAAAGTGAAGCAATGGGTGGAAAACTGCCCATGTGAAAGCGGCTGTCCTTCTTGCATCGGCATTGTCGAGGGGCAGCACCGTTTGGCGAAACAGCGCATCATTGCCTTTTTGCGACAATTGCTAGCCAATGAGAAAGGATGAACACGATGTCAATGAAGCAAAAACTAGCGAGATGGAAGGAGCAGCTGGCATCTCGCCATGGCGCCGCGCCCGAACATGCAGACTCCCCCGCTCTAGGACAGCACAGCCTGGAAATTCCGTTTTTGGATGAATGGCAAAACAAACAAGTGCAGCCGTTCTTTTTTGACGAGGACTACTGCCTCATCCGCGAAGTGGTATACCCGCTCGATTACCGGCACGGTCGCTACCAGCTTGGAGAATTGCATCATGTCCATCAGCGGTGGCAGGCTGCTCCTTTTGCTCATCCGCTTTCTTGCAAAGGGTTTAAAGCAAGCGATTTATTTTTCTTTGATACGGAAACGACCGGACTTAGCAGCGGAACAGGGCATGTCATTTTTTTGCTTGGCCATGCCCGCGTGTATGCTGACCGGGTTGTCGTTCGACAGCATTTTTTGCCGCATCCGGGGGCGGAAGTGGCTTTATACCAAAGTTTTCTGTCGGAAGTCGATTATACAACACTTGTTACCTATAACGGAAAAGCGTTCGACTGGCCGAAAGTAAAAACGCGTCATACGCTGATTCGCGATGCCGTACCAAAGCTGCCGGCGTTCGGTCATTTCGATTTGTATCATGCCTCAAGGAGAATGTGGAAGCAAAAACTCGAGTCGATTCGTCTTTCTGAGGTGGAAAAAGAAATACTGCAAGTGGAGCGGAAAGAAGATGTTCCCGGCTTTTTGGCGCCGATGATGTACGCCGATTTCCTGTCTACACCGCATCCAGATCGCATTTTTCCGGTGTTTCAGCATAACGAGCGTGATATTTTATCGTTAATTTGTCTTTATATTCATTTATCCAATCAGCTATTGGACGCCTTAGGGCTAGACGATGCGCTTGAGCAGCTGGAAACGGCGCGCTGGCTGGAATCGTTGGGAGAAACGGCTGCCGCCAAGCAGGTGTACCACCATGTCACCAAAAAAGAAACCAAAGAAGCATGGCAGGCAAAATGGCAGCTGTCGCTTTTATATAAAAAAGAAAAACGGTATGAAGAGGCCGCGGCGATTTGGCTGGAACTATGGGAGCATGGAAACGATGGGTGGAAGGTAAAAGCCGGATTGGAGCTGGCCAAAGCGTATGAACATTATTTCCGCGATGTTTACGAAGCTTACCGCTACGCTACCCGTGCCTATGAACGATGGAAAACGCTATTCCGTACGTATAGACAAGAGAACAGTGCTCAAGAATCGGAGTGGACGAAACGGATCGAGCGCCTCAAGAGGAAATTAAATAAAAATATTTCCTTGGCAAGCGCAAAATATGACAGAAAATAAAAAAAACTAACTTTTCTATTTCGAATCTTGTAGAAAAAATAAAAAATGTGTACAATTTCATCGGAATCACTAAAAATGAAATAATGGCGGGGAGAAAGCGATGCGGAGCATGTATAAAAAAATCTTTTATTTGTTTTTTATCGTTATATGCTTAACGTTTGTTGTTTTTACTAATTTAACGTAACGTTAGCGGTATGTTTCCAACGGACAGGAAAAATGGGTATCTATACTAGTACGAGTCCGCTCCTTTCATCATAGGCTAGTAGTGTAAAACAGAAGTCTATGAAAAGAAAGGAGAATGGTGTATGTTTTGTAGACCACATGTAATGGCACCGATTGTTCATCCGACACAATGTTGTGTACAACATCATTTCGGGGCAACGATCGTACCACACATTCACCCATCGCATACGACACATGTCAACCATCATCTTTTCCAACATCAACATTATTTCCCGCATACGGAGTCGGTTGTCAACGAAGTAGCCAACCAACATTGCATGTTCCCTGGTCCTGCTCCGTTCCCATGGGGATTTTAATCCCGATGAAACAGGAGCCGCCAAGACGGTTCCTGTTTTTTTACAATGAAACGCAAATTGACAATCGATTTGATTTCTGAAAAAATAAAGTAAAGACAATAGCGGAATGTAGAATTGAGGTGAAAGTGATGTTAGCCGGTCGTATTAAGTTAACGCCAAAAGAAATTTTAGAAAAAGAGTTTAAAGTAAGTATGCGGGGGTACAATCAAGACGAAGTCGATCAGTTTTTGGACATTATTATTAAAGATTACGAAACGTTCCAACAAGAAATTGAACAGCTGCAGCAAGAAAACGCTCGTCTGAAACGGCAAGTGGAAGAGCTGCAAAAACGACCGTCTGCGCAAGTGGGAACGACAAACTATGATATTTTGCAGCGGCTATCTAATTTAGAAAAACATGTATTTGGCAATAAATTATATGAATAATTCCATGTAGACAAATGCACTATTACTATACATACAAAATGGATATTTTTTCTATTGCAATTACTCGGAAAATGAACTATACTACAATGTGCAAACGGCGTTAATAATGTTCGGGTAATCGCTGCGGCAATTTTTGCCGTAGAGGAAAGTCCATGCTCGCACGGTGCTGAGATGCCCGTAGTGTTCGTGCCTAGCGAAACCATAAGCTAGGGCAGTCTGGCGCAATGCTGGGCTGACGGCGGGGAAAGAACCTAAGTCCCAATTGGGATATGGTTCGATTACCCTGAAAGTGCCACAGTGACGCAGCTCTAAGGGAAACCTTAGAGGTGGAACGCGGTAAACCCCACGAGCGAGAAACCCAAATGATGGTAGGGGCACCTTCCCGAAGGAAATGAACGGAGGGAAGGACAGATGGAGCTTTTCCATCTGTAGATAGATGATTACCGCCGGAGTACGAGGCGACAAGCCGCTTGCAGTACGAAGGTACAGAACATGGCTTACAGAACATTATTAACGTCGGAAGTCGGAAATAGTATAATGAAAAAGCTCTCCTGCATGAGGGAGAGCTTTTTCATTATTAAAGTGATTATAAACACAGTATGAATATTTTTTATAGATGGCAGCGATTAAGGGAGAGGGATATAAGTGTATGACCAATATCAAAGGCTTATGGATATACATACATTTGCTGGAATTATCAAAACTGTTTTTGAATATTCCGGGGAAAGCATTATTATTACAGATGCGCAAAATTGTGATTTTATATAAGGATATTTTGTGTCTACACCGCTTTCTATTAGCGAATTATATAAATTTTTAGATGAACAAAGCCAATGGAATGATCAAGATGAAAAATAAAAATCAGGAGGAATAAAATGGGATCTCTTGCTTTAATCGCTACAGCAGCCATGGGACTGGAAGCGGTTGTGGCTGATGAAGTGCGCCGTCTCGGCTATGAGTGTCAAGTGGAAAACGGAAAAGTGATGTTTGAGGGCGACGAGCTGGCGATTTGCCGCGCGAATTTATGGCTGCGCACGGCAGATCGGGTCAAGCTGAAAGTCGGAGAATTTAAAGCTACATCGTTTGACGAACTGTTTGAACAGACAAAAGCATTGCCTTGGGCGGACTATTTGCCGGTGAATGCCAACTTCCCGGTGATCGGAAAATCGGTAAAATCCAAGCTTTTTAGCGTCCCAGACTGTCAGGCGATCGTCAAAAAAGCGGTGGTGGAAAGTTTAAAAAAACATTACCATGTTTCCTGGTTTGAAGAAACCGGACCGCTTTACCGTATTGAAGTTGCGCTTCATAAAGATATCGCTACGCTAACGATTGACACGAGCGGAGCTGGTTTGCATAAACGCGGCTATCGCGCCTTCCAAGGGGAAGCGCCGTTAAAAGAAACGCTGGCGGCCGCGCTCGTGCAGCTGACGAACTGGACGCCGGACCGTCCGTTTGTCGATCCGTTTTGCGGATCGGGAACGATTCCGATTGAAGCGGCGCTGATTGGCCAAAATATCGCGCCAGGATTTAATCGCAATTTTGTGTCTGAACAATGGGGATGGATTGGCGAAAAAGCATGGGAGCGAGCGCGGGAGGAAGCGGAAGATTTGGCCAACTATGACCAGCCTCTCGATATTTCCGGATTTGACATTGACCATCGCATGGTGGAAATCGCAAAAGCAAACGCGATGGAAGCCGGCTTTGCCGATTTAGTGTCATTTAAGCAAATGCAAGTAAAAGATTTTCGCACACGCAAAGAATATGGAGTGATCGTCGGCAATCCCCCGTACGGCGAGCGGCTCGGCGAGCGTAGGGAAGTAGAAGCAATGTATCGGAACATGGGCAAAACGTTCTCCGCCTTAGATACGTGGTCCATTTATATTTTGACGGCGCATAAAGAGTTTGAAAAACATTATGGAAAAAAAGCGACGAAGCGCCGCAAATTATTCAATGGTTTTATCGAAACGCATTATTACCAATACTGGGGGCCGCGGCCGCCGAAAGAAAAACCGAACAGCCAATAAAAATAGGCGCTTCCGGCAAGGAATAGAGGCATTCCTTTCTGCATATAATACGGATATTATCCTTGAACTATTTTCGGCAGGAAGGGGATGAAAATGACGTATTGTTCGCTCGACTGGATGAAAATTTCCAAAGCGCTTGACCGCACATACGAATGTTTAGTACAGCAAAATGCCGATAGCGAACATTTAAAACAAATTGAAGCGGCAAAAAATATGTGGAAACAAGCGTTTACATACCGCATATCCAGACCGTTGAAAGCATAAGGGGGCTAAAGAAAGTTTGCGCTCGTTCATCGGCGGATATTATTTGACTTCTCGAGAATGATCAATCATAATATTATTTTGTTAGACTTTACAGAACCTTAAGCGCGCAGCAAAAGACCGTTGCGCGCTTATGCATGCATACACAACAAATTGTAGTGGGCAGGAAGTTTTTTATTTATTTATTTTTGGAGGGTTTTTCAACGATGAACCGTGAGCGCTATCCTTTTAAATTAGAAAAAAACGAGAATTTTTTTGATAAGTTAAGCCAGTGGATTGGCGATGTATTTTATGACATTTTGCCGGAAGCCGGCTTTGAGCTGCGGGATGAACAGATTTATATGGCGTTCCAGTTAGAGCGCGCGTTTCGCGAGAAAAAAGTAATTTTTGCCGAAGCGGGAGTCGGTACGGGAAAAACGATTGTCTACTTGCTGTATGCGATTTGTTATGCCCGCTATACAGGGAAGCCGGCTATTATTGCCTGCGCCGATGAGACGCTGATTGAACAGCTGGTGAAAAAAGAAGGGGACATCGCGAAATTATCGGATGTGCTTGGTTTACATATTGATGTGCGGCTGGCCAAGTCTCCGGATCAATATTTATGTCTAAACAAACTCGAAGAAGTAACGACATATGATGACAAAGATATCGAGCTTTACGAACAAATTTATGATGAACTTCCGGCATTCGTGCATGACAATAAGCCAATGCAAGCATTCTATCATTACGGGGACCGGAAAGAATACGCTCATTTAACGGATGAGCAATGGAAAAAAATCGCCTGGGATCCGTTTCAAGACTGCTTTACATGTGAAAAGCGCCATCGCTGCGGACAAACATTGTGGCGCGAATATTATCGAAGAGCCGCTGATTTAATCGTCTGTTCCCATGACTTTTACATGGAGCATGTTTGGACATATGAAGCACGTAAACGTGAAGGACAGCTTCCGCTTCTGCCGGAAGCGAGCTGCGTCGTATTTGACGAGGGGCATTTGCTCGAGTTTGCCGCGCAAAAAGCGCTGACATACCGAATGAAAGAAACGACGCTCGAGTCGCTGTTAACAAGACTTTTAGAAAACGATATCCGCGAAGAGCTGGCTTATTTAATCGAGGAAACGCTGCAAATCATGGTCCGCTTTTTTGATGAACTGAAATCATGTGCAAAAGAAGTCGCTGGCTCCAACCGTCAAGAAATTATGTTTTCGCCAAAGTTGCTCCGCCTTGCGAAACAATTACACGGCAAAATAGTGGAGATTGGCAATGAGCTCGTGTTTGAAAGCGAGACATATACGATTGATCATTATCAATTAAATATTGTTGATGAATATTTAGATCAAATTGAATATTCGCTTGATTTGTTTATGAATAACGCCGATGCGATCATATGGCTCGAGTCGTTCCGGCAAGAAGCAACGCTCGTCGTCATGCCGCGTACCGTCCAGGAAGTATTGCGCGAAAAAGTATTCAGCAAGCGCATTCCGTTTATATTTTCTTCGGCGACATTATCAAGCGGCAAATCGTTTCAATATATTGCGAATAGCCTTGGCATTGATGAATATTTGTCTTTCAGCGTCGACTCGCCGTTTGATTATGAGCGGCAAATGACGATTTTTATGCCAACGTTTAGAAATGATGAAACATTATTTGCGCAAAAGTATGCGTATGCCCTCGAAAAAATTCGTGAAACAGAGGGACGAGCCCTTATTTTATTTCCGACACGGCAAGAACTGCAACAATTCAAAGAGGCGGCGAGCGGCGAGAAGCAATTCACCTTTTTGTTTGAAGGCGATCGAGAAATTAGCGAGCTCGTCTCCATCTTCCAAGAGAATGAAGAAACGATATTGTGCGCCGAACATTTATGGGAAGGCCTTGATATTCCGGGACCGTCGCTATCAAACGTCATTATTTGGTCGCTGCCATATCCGCCGAACGATCCAGTTTTTCAGGCAAAGCGAAAAGCGTATGAAGATCCGTTTTGGAGTGTCGACGTTCCATATATGCTGCTAAGGCTGCGCCAAGGGGTAGGGCGCTTGATCCGCACCCATGAAGACCGCGGCATTGTCTCCATTTTTGTGACGGATGACGAAAATCAAAAAGTGATTGAAGCTATCAAAGGAGTGCTGCCGACATCAGTGAGGGAAGAATAATTTCTTCTCTCTTTTTTTATCGCAAAAAAGAGGAAAACAACCCTTCATTATGGAAATATTATCAATGCAACAAAAAGCACAGGAGGCCGCTACCATGATTAAAAAAATAGAACAACAATTTTTACAATATGTCAAAAAAATGATGAGTTATAATGAGGCGATCAGCCTTATGTACTGGGACTTGCGGACAGGGGCGCCGAAAAAAGGGGTCGAGCAGCGTTCGGAAGTCATTGGCATGCTTTCGCAGGAAGTATTTAAAATGTCCACATCGGAGGAAATGGCCGCGTTTATCGCTGAATTGTCGCCAAAACATGCGTATGAGCAGCTTTCGGAAGTGACCCGCTACACGTTAGAAGAATGCAAGAAAGAGTACGAGCGAAATAAAAAAATTCCAGCTGATGAGTATAAGGAATACGTCGTATTGCAGTCGAAAGCAGAAAGCGTATGGGAAGAAGCGAAAGCGACAGCGGATTTTTCTCTGTTCCGTCCGTATTTGGAAAAATTAGTGGAATTCAATAAACGGTTTGTTAACTATTGGGGATATGAAGGCAATCCATACAATACATTGCTTGATTTATTTGAGCCGGGAATGACGGTCGACGTGTTGGATCAAGTATTCGGCAAGCTGCGTGAGCGTCTCGTCCCGTTGGTACAGGAAGTCGTTGCTTCTCCGCATCAGCCGGAAACATCGTTTTTATTCCATCCGTTCCCGAAAGAAAAACAGCGCGCTTTTAGTCTGGAGCTGCTGCAGGAACTTGGCTATGATTTTGCGAAAGGCCGGTTGGACGAAACAGTGCATCCGTTTGCCATCGGTCTGAATCCAAACGACGTCCGTATTACGACGCGGTATGACGAGCGAGATTTCCGCACCGCCATTTTTGGAACCATTCATGAGTGCGGCCATGCTCTATACGAGCAGCACATTTCGGAGAAATTGATCGGGACGCCGCTATGCACGGGTACATCGATGGGAATTCACGAATCGCAGTCGTTATTTTATGAAAACTTTATTGCCCGCCATTATTCCTATTGGAAACGCAACTATGCTCGCCTGCAGCAATATGCTCCGGAGCAGTTTTCTGACGTCTCTCTTGATGCGTTTTACCGGGCGATTAATGAAGCGAAGCCGTCGTTGATTCGCATCGAAGCCGATGAGTTGACATATCCGTTACATATTATGGTTCGTTACGAAATCGAAAAGCAGCTGTTCAATGGAGCGATCGAAGTAAAGGACTTGCCGGAAATTTGGAACGATAAATACGAAGAATACCTCGGCATTCGCCCGCATAACGATGCGGTCGGCGTGCTGCAAGATGTCCATTGGTCTGGCGGCAGCTTCGGCTACTTCCCATCGTATGCGCTCGGCTATATGTATGCGGCACAGTTCAAGCATGCGATGCTAAAAGACTTGCCTCATTTCGATGAACTGCTCGAAAAAGGGGAATTAACGCCAATTCGCGAATGGCTGACAGAGCGGATCCATCAATTCGGCAAAACGAAAAAACCGCTGGAAATTTTGCGAGACGCAACCGGAGAAGCATTGAATGCCGACTATTTGCTCCGCTATTTAGAAGAAAAATATAAAACCATCTACCAATTATAAAAGAAAAAATCCTCCCTCCCGCTTCGGGGAGGGGGGTTTTTCTTACCATAATTTATATCCTTTTGATCCTGGCGGCGCGTTTTGAATCATATCGATGAATGGCACTGTATAGGCAACCAAAATAAGCGCGACCGTAATGCCAATCCATAGTTTCCAGTTATCCATAGCAAGTGCGGCGCGTTCTTGCGGTTCTGCCGCTTCGGCAACCGGGAATTCCGTTTCTCCTTTCGGTGCGAAGAACGCTAAGTTGGTGATAATGACAAGGACTAAAATAATGCCGATAAATAAAATCGTGCCGCCGACCGCTTGCGCGATTTGATACGGAATCCATTCGAGCGCTTGCGGCGAGTTTCCGTAAGTGGAAAATGCCGAACGGCGCGGCGCTCCAAGCAAACCGGCAAAGTGCATCGAACCGGACATAAACGACATGCCGACCGCCCATACCACCGTTTGAATAATCGCTAAGCGGTTCATCGCTTTCGTCATCACCCGGCCGCTTAAATGTGGAACGAGCCAGTAGGCAGCGCCGAAGAACGTAAGCACGACCGTTGTTGCAACCGTTAAATGGAAGTGCCCTGTCACCCAAATCGTGTTATGGACGACTTGGTCCATTTGGTGGGAAGCGTTAATAATTCCGCCAGCACCGGCAGGAATAAAGAACAGCATACCGACAAACGGCGCGAAAAAGCGCGCATCTCCCCACGGCAGTTTGCGAAGCCAGCCAAACAGGCCGGTGGCACCTTTCGAGCGTCCGTATGCTTCAAATGTTGCAAACATCGCAAACGCTGTCATTAACGATGGAATAACAACCATAAATGTTAAGACAACTTGCACATATTTCCAGAACGGTGTAATCCCCGGTTCAAGCAATTGATGGTGAAATCCGACAGGAATCGAGAAAAATAGGAACAAGATAAATGCCAAACGTGCTAAAGAATCAGAGAAAATCTTTCCGCCGATGATTTTTGGAATGGCAACATACCAGACCATGTAAGCCGGAAGCAGCCAGAAATAAACGAGCGGGTGGCCGAAATACCAGAATAAAGTCCGGCTGACTAGAACATTCACTCGGTCAACAATACCGAGCGACCATGGCAACAATTGGATTAAAACGGTGGCTGCTACCCCCAGAGTACAAACAAGCCATAAAACCATATTCGTAACAGCCATAAAGGTAAGCAATGGGCTTGCTTTGCCAGGATGCTCTTTTTTCCAGCGCGCATAGTGGGCAAAGGTCGCAAAGCCGCTGATCCAGCTGCCAACGACCAAGAGAGTTAAACCAAGATAAAAGCCAGGATGCGCTTGCAGCGGAGCATAGAATGTATAAAGAACGGACGCTTGCCCAGTTAAAATGAAAAATACTGTCGTCGTCGTGCCGACTGTCATCATCCAGAAGCCAACCCAGCCCCAAAAGCGGACGCGATCGGAAAGCGTTCCAGATGTGCGGCTTATCGCGGCGAATTGAAATCCGATAATAAAGAATGTCGTTAATACAAGGCCAAGCAGTGTTCCGTGTGTCGTTAAAATCGTGTAATAGCTAATGCCTGCCGGCAGCTGAAACTTTCCGGAACGCACTAGCGTTTGCAATAATCCAGCTAATCCTCCTAAAGCAAGAGCGATAAATGCGACATAAATATACGCTAAAGCTAATTTGGCATCACGACGGTCTACTTTCACTGTTTCGTTCATCATTTACTCCACCACCTTAATTCGTCCAGTCATCATATGGTGACCAGCACCGCAATATTCATTGCAAAGGATCGTATATTCGCCTGTTTGATTAAATGTTTTCGTAATAGTGTTGATATACCCCGGTTCCACCATCATGTTAATGTTTGTGCCTGCTACTTCAAAACCATGGATAACATCTTTTGAAGTCACATTAATCGTTACTTTTGCGCCTTTCGGAATTTCGATTTGGTTTGGCGTAAATGCAAAGGCAGATACGACAATGTTTAGCTGATATTCATTATCTCCGGTTTTGACTAAGCCAGGTTTATTAAACGGCGGTGTCTGATCTACCTTCTCGGGATCAATGGTCGTCAAGCAGCTCGGTGGCTGTTTGCCTTCGGCGAAGGCGCTTACGCCGATGACGGTCAAGAAGACAAACAGACAGGCAATGCCAAACGTAAGCCAAATTTTTTCGTATTTGTGCATATGCATGGCTATATCCCCTCCCTTATAAGCTATAAGCGATGCAAGAATAAGAAATAAACACTAACCCATGAGAAAATGATGAAAAGCCCGAGCAAGAACACAGAAGCAAGCGTGCCTTTTAATGATGTGTCGTGCTCTTTCATTTTTTTTGTGTTTGTTTTTGTTCGCTGCAATTCTGGTTTTGCCATCTCCTATACCTCCTCCCAACAAAAGTCATCTCCCTAACTTCATCATACAAAATCATGTGGAAAATGGTAGGCGCATTTTACTAGTTCACAAATTATTCATTCCTTACTTTGTCACTATAATAACCTTAAAAAATTGATATAACAGTGATTTTTCTCACATAGGCGGGAGGGAAAATGTGAAAATATTGTGAACAGTCGCTTTCATCATAACAGGAGAACGGCAGCAATTGGATCGACTCAATAACAGGCAGCGGTTTCAAACTTGTCCCTGGCCATTGGCAGCGAGCGTACGATTTTCTTCGCTACCCGTATAGGAAAAGCATCGATGTTAGAGAGAAAATGATTATTATACGAACAATAATTTTTTATTAATAAAAAATGTTCGTGTAAATATCGAAAAAATGCTTTCCAAACGTCAAAAACCATGGTATACTGCAAATAACTTCATTATGCTGACTCACTCATATAATTGCAGGAATATGGCCTGCAAGTCTCTACCGGCCGACCGTAAATCGGCCGACTATGGGTGGCAATGTCAGAACGGAATCAGCGGCAAATGCTGGATAGGCATTTGTCTCGTTTGTTTTGGCTTAAAAGACATTGCCTGGCTCATGAAATGAGTGAGGACAGTGTTTTTTAAGCTTTTTTATTTAAAGGGGGAACGGTATGCGCGAATTAATCGAAAAGATCATGGAAGAAGGAGAAGTGCTTTCCGAACATGTGTTGAAAGTGGATCGTTTTTTAAACCATCAAGTCGATCCGCAGTTGATGAAGAAAATCGGCGAACATTTTGCCGATGAGTTTCGCCATGAGCGGATTACGAAAGTGCTGACGCTAGAGTCTTCCGGCATCAGCCCGGCTTTGATGACTGCTTATGAGTTAAACGTTCCGCTGCTTGTGGCGCGGAAGCGAAAACCGGTAACGCTGTCGGAAAACACATATAAAGCGAGTGTATATTCGTTTACGAAACGAGAAGAAACAGAAATTTTCGTTTCGCAGACGCTGCTTGACTGCGAAGACCGCGTGTTAATTATTGATGACTTTTTAGCAAACGGCCAAGCAGCATTAGGTTTGACGGATATCGTTGCACAGGCGAAGGCACATGTTGCCGGCATTGGCATTGTTATTGAAAAAGCGTTCCAAGGCGGCGGACAGCTGCTTCGTTCCCGCGGTTATCGCGTTGTGTCATTGGCGCGAATCGCTTCATTGCAAGACGGAACCGTGAAACTTATCGAAGAGGTGATGTGTGAATGAAGCCATTGCAATTATGCTCATTAGGAGTTCAACATGTGCTGGCCATGTATGCGGGAGCGATTATTGTGCCGCTTATTGTCGGTGGGGCGCTGCACTTGACATCGGAACAGTTGACGTATTTAGTGGCGATTGATTTGTTTACGTGCGGGGTTGCGACGTTATTGCAAGTGTGGAAAAACAAATTTTTCGGCATCGGTCTTCCGGTCATGCTCGGCTGTACGTTTACGGCGGTCGGCCCGATGATTGCGATTGGACAGCAATACGGGTTATCTGCCGTCTACGGCGCAATTATTTCCGCTGGACTGTTTGTCGTGATCATTGCCAAATATTTTAGCAAGCTGCGCGTGTTGTTTCCGCCGATTGTGACCGGCTCGGTCGTTACCGTCATCGGGCTTACGCTTGTTCCGGCGGCGATGAATAATATGGCCGGCGGACAAGGGGCAAAAGATTTCGGCGATATCAGCAATATCGCGCTTTCGTTTGGCGTATTGGCGCTGATTGTCATCTTATATCGCTTCTTTACCGGATTCATCCGCTCCATTTCCATTTTACTCGGTATGGTCATTGGAACGATCGCGGCGGCATTGATGGGAAAAGTAGATGTCGGCGCGGTGTCCGAAGCTTCATGGGTTCATCTGCCGCACATGTTTTACTTTGGAATCCCGACGTTCAACGCAACGGCGATCTTGACCATGATTTTGGTCGCGCTCGTCAGTTTAGTCGAATCGACCGGCGTGTATTTTGCGCTTGGCGATATTTGCAGCCGGAAATTAACGGATAACGATTTGGCGAGCGGATACCGCGCTGAAGGGCTAGCGATGGTGATCGGCGGATTGTTGAACGCGTTTCCGTATACGACTTATTCACAAAACGTCGGACTTGTCCAATTGTCGGGGGTAAAAACGCGCCGTGTCATTTATGCGGCGGGGATCATGCTGATTGTGCTTGGATTGGTTCCGAAAATCGCCGCGTTAGCAACGATTATTCCAGCGCCGGTGCTCGGCGGCGCGATGCTGGCGATGTTTGGCATGGTCATTGCCTATGGAATTAAAATGTTAAGCCAAGTTGAATTTGCATCGCAAGAAAACTTATTTATCATTGCCTGCTCGGTTGGCATGGGGCTTGGGGTGACCGCTGTTCCGAACTTATTCGCTGAACTTCCGGCAAACATTCGTATTTTAACGGACAGCGGCATCGTCGCCGGCAGTCTCACCGCGATCGTGTTAAACATTTTATTCCATGTTCTTCCGAATAAAAAGCGTGTAAAATGCGCATCTTCTGTCTATCAACAGCAAGTATCGTAATTGATGAAAAAGGCTGGCTTTTAATATTAACGGATTCACTTGCGGGGGAGAAAATAACATATCTATTTCTATTAAAAGACCAATTCGCATTAGAATTGGTCTTTTAATTTTTGTTGATATATCAACATTTTTATTGTTTTGGCGTATAAAATCGCAACTAAATTCACATATGAATTAGCAAAATGGCAATCATGATGGTCACTGAAAAATGGATGTGCTAAACGGGCTGTTCTTTCAGATTCGCCGCATTTTTTAAGATCGGCTTAAAAATCTTGTCTTGAAACAAAGAAAGAAGTTGAATCATATTCGATTTTTGGAGGCGGTGCTAAACATCTTTTTTTTGTATTTCAAAATCCTATTGACAATAAAGTAAATAATAATTTATTATTAGGTAGGTTATAATGTAAATTTATATTTACTTTTTTGGTTAATATATAATAAAAATAGTAAATATATATTTATTATTTATGTGTGTATAATTAATATATGTTTATTAATCGATTTATCACAACACAGTATAAAGAAAAAGGAGTGTTTTTTATGTATTCATCCGGGTTGAAGTTTGGGATATATCCGCTTAGTGTGGCCGGTACACCCGCCGGTTTAGCTGTCGGACCTCGGGACGACTATGAGCAAATTCAACTGGCATTAAAACGCCTTCGAGGAGAATCTAAATCGCTGTTACCCAGAATTTATCTCGTTTATACGGGACCTGCTGATTCGGAGGAGAAACTCTTATCGATCGTGGAGAAATATGTGCGTTTGGGATTAATGGGAGACTTGGTAGTAGGTTCTTTGGCACCGAACATAGAGATGGACCACTGGCTCGGGCTTATTAGGAAAATAATTAGACAGTATGGTTCCTACATTGATTCACTGCAAATTACGAATGAACCCAACTTGGCCTTTATGGACGGATCGAATCCTAACATCTTGTCATTGTTGGTGCAGGGTGTTATTGCAGCAAAAGAGGAAACGCAAGCAGCGAATGTTCAAGTGGATATCGGATTTGGATCTGTACCGGATATTGGTCCGAAGGTGGTCCCACATTTTTGGGAAAACCTTGCCGAACTTGGCGGAGAGGTATTCGTGGATTCATTGGATTATGTCGCACATAATTTTTATGTAGATGTATTTGAACCGCCGCTCTCTTTGGAAAAAATTCCGGCTTCCGTCGAGCACCTGTTGCGGCGTTTTCGCGAAGTGAATCTCAAGACAGCCGGCATACCCGATTCCATCCCCATACGCATTACAGAAAACGGATGGCCTACTGGCAAAAACCCTTTTACAGGCAAAGACAGATCTTACGAACATCAATCTGAAGTACTAGAGACGATCATACGGACAGTTTATAAACTACGTCAAGAACTCAATATCACACATTATGAGCTTTTCGGTCTCAGGGATGCAGACAGTTCCAAAGATGATCTCTTTCATCAATTTGGCATCATGCGGGATGATTATACTCCGAAACCGGCGTTTTATACATTTCAGCGTTTGATACAGGAGTTAGGAATTTGAAAGTGTTCACAAAGTCAAGAAAAAGTTTTTTGATACGGTGATTCCTTAAATACGAAATGACTTGAGTTCCCATGTGGTTCTCAAGTTTTTTTCATTTTTTGGGCAAATAACCCCAAAATGACCGGATTCTCCCTTTATCCCTGGTAGAGGTCGTAAATGAATTTAAAACTAAAAGCTCAATTATAACGTTAACATAAGGATTCCTTCATTTGAGGTTAATTTATAAAAAACATTGTTATTGAACAGATGCGTTAGTTCAAAAAAGAAAAACGCTCGGAATGAAAATCCGAGCGTTTTTCTTTGCGATTTATATGTGTATTTTTGTGTTAAATGTATGGCTAATTACCTTGTTAGTTGGTGTATTTTTTAATATTTTTCCCTCCCTGAAGTAAACCTGTTGCTGTAATATGCGGCTCTTTTTTATTGATGCATACGATGCCGGTATTAGTAACAACATAACGGTAAAGGAAATGGAAAAAACAGAGGTGTTGCTATGCCGGTGATCTTTTCGGTTGGGACAGCGATATTGCCATATAAAGTAAGCCAAGCAGAAACGAAGCAATATGTCAAACAACTGTTTGCCTCCAGTTTTCCTCATATCGACCGTCTTCTTCATGTGTTCGAAAACGGAGAAATTGAATCAAGATCGTTTGTAAAACCGCTTGCATGGTACGGAAAACGCCATCGGTTTGCCGAGAAAAATGATTTATATATAGAAAGCGCGCTTCGTTATGGATGTGAAGCAATTCAAGCATGCCTAAACAATCCGGCGTTTTTAGCCAAGCCGATTACATACGATGAAATCGAAGCGATTTTTTATATTTCGACGACGGGGCTGGCTACTCCAAGCATCGAAGCTCGCATCATGAATATTTTGCCTTTTTCGCCGCATACGAAGCGAATTCCAATTTGGGGGTTAGGATGTGCGGGGGGAGCGGCAGGAATTGCGCGCGCCTATGAATATTGCCTGGCGTTTCCAAAAGCGAAAGTGCTGGTCATTGCGGCCGAGTTTTGCAGTCTAACGTTTCAGCCGGACGATCATTCGAAAAGCAATTTCATCGGCACCTCGCTGTTTGCAGATGGAGTGGCGTGCGTATGCGTTGCCGGCGACGAGGCGGCCGTTGAAGCAGGACGACCACATATTATTGCTGCGCAATCCGTACTGATGCCTGATTCGGAAGATGTGATGGGCTGGGATATCCGCGGTGACGGCCTGTTCGTTGTTTTTTCAAAAGATATTCCTTCGTTCATCCGCACGTGGCTGCGGCCGCAAGCGCAGTCGTTTTTGCAACAACACGGGCTAGTCTTTGATGACATCAGCCATTTTATTGCCCATCCGGGCGGCAAAAAAGTTATTGCGGCGTATGAAGAGGCGTTTGGCATCGATAAAGAAAAAACCAACATATCCTTCCAAGTGCTGAAGGAGTTTGGCAACATGTCTTCGGCCACCGTCTGCGTCGTGCTCGAGCACTTTATGAAACAGCCGATCCCGGCGGGAGATTACGGGCTGATGGTGGCGCTCGGCCCGGGATTTAGCGCAGAAATGATTTTGCTTAGATGGGAGTGACGACAATCGTGTTTTACCTCTTTTTGCTGTGGGTTGTCGGCATGCGCATCATAGAACTTATTATCGCGAAACGAAATGAGCGGATCGTCAAAGCGATGGGCGCGAAAGAATTTGGCGCGCGCCATTATCCATGGATCGTGGCGATGCATGTCCTGTTTTTGCTTTCATTTACGGTCGAGTCATTATGGAAGGGTGCAGAGCCATCTCGATGGTGGCCGTTTCTTTTTAGTTTGTTTCTCATCGTGCAAGGATTGCGGATATGGACGCTATCATCGCTCGGCTGTTTTTGGAATACGAAAATTTTAGTGCTGCCCAATGCGCCGGTTGTTGCCAAGGGGCCGTATCGCTGGATCCGCCACCCCAATTATTTCATTGTCGCGCTGGAAATATGGCTCATTCCCCTGATGTTTCAGGCGTATTGGACGGCGCTTGTTTTCTCGATCGCCAACGCAATCATGCTGTTGATTCGCATTGACGCCGAAGAAGAGGCGCTAAGGTCGCTAACGAATTATGGCGAGCAGTTTGCGGTACGCCCTCGCTTTTTCCCGTTTCGTCCCGTTAAGTAAAAGGCGGGACTTTTTATTTTTTTGTTGGGAAAAGTGTGTAAATACAGTAAAATGAATATATACGATATTAACGTGTGAGGGGTATTGTGCATGAGTCGACTGGCAGAGCAAACGTCGCTAAAGCCATGGTTGCAAAAAATGATCCATATACACGACATATTCATCGCCCGCGGCGATGAAACGAACGCGAAAAAAGTGCGTCAGCTGTTGGAAAAAACGGCAAAACGGGAATTGGTGATCGCGTTTTGCGGCCATTTTTCCGCCGGCAAATCGAGCTTGATTAACGCGTTGCTTGGCGAGCCGTTATTGCCATCAAGCCCGATTCCCACCAGCGCCAACTTAGTTAAAGTGAAATCGGGAAAAGAATATGTGCGTGTTTTTTATAGACACGAACCGCCGGTCGAATACGACCCGCCGTACAATGAAGAGCTGATTCGCGACCAATACAAAGACGGGGATGCGATTGAATTAATTGAAGTAAGCCGGCAGACTCCGCGCATTCCTGGCGGCATTGTCATGATGGATACCCCGGGAATCGATTCGACCGACGATGCCCACCGGCTTGCCACCGAATCGGCGCTGCATTTAGCTGACATTGTGTTTTATATGATGGATTATAACCATGTGCAAGCAGAGTTGAATTTTCAGTTTACGAAAGACTTAACGAACCATGGAAAGACATTGTACTTGATTGTCAATCAAATTGATAAGCACCGCGAGCAGGAATTGCCGTTTTGCGCATTTCGCCAGTCGGTGGAAGAAGCGTTTTGTGACTGGGGAGTGAAAGCAGAGCGCGTGTTTTTTATATCGTTAAAGGAGCCAGACCATCCATATAATGAGTGGAACGAGCTGGCACACTGCATGCATGCGCTGTTTCGCGACAAAGACGGCCGACTTCTGTATGGAGTGGAAACGGCGCTAAAGCGGCTTGTTGACGAGCATGTTCATTGGCTTAAGGAGCGGAACGAAGAATACGAACAGGCGCTGCGGATGCGGCTTTCGGAGCTAGGAGGCACGGAAGTGGAAGAAGAAGCGGTGCGGGAAAGCCTGGCGCGCCTGCAAGAGGAGCTGAAAGAGCTTGACACAGCCCCACGTCAGTTGGAAGAGGGCTTTTGCCGCGAGCTGGACGGAATATTGGAACATGCTTATGTCATGCCGTTTGAAACAAGGGAGCTGGCAAAAGCATATTTGCAATCGATGCAACCGGGTTTTAAAATCGGCTTTTTCTTTGCCAAGGCGAAAACGGAACAGGAGCGCGAAAAGCGATTGCAGGCATTTTATGAAAATGTCAAAGAAAAAGCGGTGGCGCAAATCGAATGGCATGTGCGCCAGCTGTTTACTCGCTTCAGCAAAGAACATGCCATCGATGACCACGAACTGCTTCGTGATTGCCAGCAATGGACGGTGACATGGGAAGCGGAAATGCTGGAAAACTTGGTCAAAAAAGGAGCCGGGGTGACCGGAGAGGCGGTGTTAAATTATACGAGCGATGTCGCCTATGAAATGAAAAAGCGGTATCGTAACGCGGCGATGCAGCTGTTTGCCGCACTGCTGGAAAAATGGAAGGAACAAGCGGAAGACAAACGCCGCCAGTTAAAAGAACGGTTGGCCGTAGAATCAGAAAAGTATGAACTCCTTTGCGAGCTGTCTTGCCGCAGCGAAGAGCGGAAACAGCAGCGGCAGGAGCTAATGAACTTGCTTGAAGCGGAGTGCAGTGGAGAAGACATCGATGAAAAGCGGCTTGCTGAGCTGACCGAATCTCCTGCGATAAGAAAACAGCAGCATAAAGTGGCGGCATTGGCTTCCAAACAGACGGAGGAAGAACAGCCACCATCCGTTTCAGAGCAAGCGCTCGATCGATCAAGCGGATCGTCGCGCAAAAAAGTGCAGCAAACGGTACAGCATCTGAAAGCAGCGGCAAAAACAATCGAAACGATCGGCATCATGAATCGGTTTGTCTCCTCCCTAATCGAGAAAACGAATCGATTGCAGCACCGCGCCTTTACCGTCGCGCTCTTTGGCGCGTTCAGCGCCGGCAAGTCATCGTTTGCCAACGCGCTGATGGGCGAACGGCTGCTGCCGTCATCGCCAAATCCGACGACGGCAACGATTAATAAAATTGTGCCGCCAACCGAAGTGAACCCGCATGGCACGGCCCTAGTGCAAGTAAAAAGCAGCAAACAGCTGTTTTCCGACATCCAAGCGTCGCTTCGCCACTTTCAGCAGGAGGCGGAAACGTGGGAAAAAGCATGGGCGATGGTCCGGAAAATAGCAAACTTAGAAAAAGTGGAGCCGCACCAAAAGCCGCACTATGCTTTTCTTTGCGCGGTTCTTTCCGGCTATGAGCGCATGAAAGACCGGATCGGCCATACGTTCCGCATCGGGCTTGATGAGTTTTATCAATATGTGGCCGATGAAGCGACCGCCTGTTTTATTGAATGGGTGGAGCTTTATTACGACTGCGCTCTTACCCGCCAAGGAATCACCTTGGTCGACACGCCGGGAGCCGATTCGATTAACGCGCGCCATACGGGGGTGGCGTTTGATTATATTAAAAACGCCGATGCGGTTTTGTTTGTTACGTATTACAACCATGCGTTTTCCAAGGCAGACCGCGAATTTTTAATCCAGCTCGGCCGCGTCAAAGACACTTTCGCGTTCGATAAAATGTTTTTTATCGTCAATGCCGCGGACTTAGCTCGCTCTAAAGAGGAATTGGACGCTGTCTTGGCGTATATGAAAGACCAGCTTGCCCGCTTTGGTATTCGTTTTCCGCGCCTTTACGCGCTGTCAAGCCGTTTCGCCTTGGAGGAGAAAGTGGGTGAGCCAACAAAGGGGCAATACGGCTTTTTGACCGAATCAGGCATTGGCGCGTTTGAGAAAGATTTTATGCGCTTTATAACCGGGGAGTTAATGGAAGTGGCGATTCAAGGCGCATATGCGGAAATCGAACGGGCGCATCAAACGGTAGTGGAATACATCCATGCCGCGCAAAAAAACGGGGAGGAAAAAGCGGCGAAACGGCAGGCGCTGCTAGAGGAACAGGCAAAAATGCATGATATTCTCGGCAAGATAACGGCCGGGCACGATTGGCAGGCGCTTATCCAGGAAACAAATGAACTCGTGTATTACGTCAAACAGCGCGTATTGCTGCGGCTGAACGACTGGTTTAAAGAAGCGTTTAATCCGGCTTCTTTAAGGGATGACGAACGCGATATCCGCCGCGCTTTAAACATGTGTCTCGAAGAGTTGCTGCATTCGGTGGGCTTTGACTTAGCGCAAGAAATGCGGGCGACGAGTTTACGAGTGGAGAATTTTTTGAAAGAGCGGCTTCAAGATCAATTTGCTGATGCATGCAAAAAGCTGGAACAGATTCATCCAGGGATGCCGCTGTCCAATTTAGAAGCTGTTTCCTTTGCTACACCGGAATTTGACAACGGATTGAAACACATGGACCGGTCCAGATTTGCGAAAGCATTATCGATGTATAAAAACGCGAAATCGTTTTTTGAGCGGGACGAAAAGCGGCACATGAAAGAGGAAATCGAAAAGCAATTACAGCAGCCAATCGATGAATACCTTGCCGCCCAAAAGCAACAGCTGCTTTCCGCTTACGAGGGGCAATATAAAGCGGTGATAGAGGAGCTAGTTGCTTTTTTAACCCAACAAGTCGACGACCATTTTGCGGGACTATACACGGCGTTAACGGATGTGCTTGATATCGAACAGCTGTACCAATGTGCAGCACAGTTAGCTCGCATACTGGAGGAGCGGGGATGAACGATGAACAAGGTCATCGAACGCGGATTGATGGCGATTGAAAAACAGCAAGCGGTTCGCATATTGTACGCGTGCGAGGCAGGGAGCCGTTCCTATGGAATGGAGACGCCATCGAGCGATTATGACATCCGGCTGATTACGATGAAACCGGTCCGCGCGTATGTATCGGTTGTCAAACCATCTTTGGCATGGAGTCATTCTGCCCCGCCGTATGAGTGGCACAGCTGGGATATTTTTAAAGCGCTGGAGCTGCTTCGCAAATCCAACCCATCGTTGTATGAGTGGTTCTCGACGCCGATCGTTTACGCAAAGGACGATTTCTTTTACACGAAAATGAAGGAAATGATTGGTAGGCATTACTCATTACGAGTTTTGGCCCACCATTACCATTCGCTGGCAATAAAAAATATTCGTACTCTCACAAAAAAAGAAATGGAGCCAAAAGCATATATAAAAACGTATGTACAAGCGTTGCGCGGCGCGCTTATGTTCCGCTGGATCGTATGCCGCGGCACGCTGCCACCGCTTCTGTTTACGGAATTGGTGGATGGGGATGCGTCGCTACGCAAGTTTGTAGAGCGGCTGAAGCTGGCCAAACAAGGAGAAGAGACGGATGTTCGCCTATTTGCGCCGGAAGCAGTAGCCGCCCTCCTTGACGTTGATCCGTCCGTCATTGAAACGCTGCCGGCAGGCGAGCCGCTCGATGTCCGCATGCTTGATGAATTGGCATGGACGCTGTTAGGCGTATAAAAGGGGAGATGGGATGAATCGGTTTCATGCGTGCGCCACATGCATTCATTATGGAATGGAAAAGACGGAAAAAGGACTTTACACGTATTGCCGGAGGCTTGGCTATGAAACAAAGCCATATTACCAATTCAACTGCTGGACGCCAAAGCCCAATGTGCGGAAGCTAATGGAAAAAGAAATGAGAAAGGAAGATCATCAATGACTGAAGTGCACCAAGCGATTACCGCCCATTTGCAAAAACAGCATGCCATCCTTAAGCAGTTTGCCGAACTCGAACAAGAGCGCGAGCGCTATATTGAGGAAGCTGTGATGCTTTGCCGAAACGGGCAGCCGTTTACGGTTGAAAAAATTAACGCGGTAACCAAAAAGATGAATGAACTGGCAAAACAAGGGGTGGTGCCGGCACGAAAATATGTAACAGTAGAAATGGTCAAGGAGTATGTGGAACGCAGCAAAAAGTGAGGGGGGAGCGAAATGAAGCATATCGTTTCACAAACATGGCTGGCGGAGCGGCTTAACAAGGAAGATGTCCGCATCATCGACTGCCGCTTTCATTTAAACGATCCAAAGCGCGGATTGGCGGAATATATCGAAGACCATATTCATGGCGCTTTCTATTTCGATTTGGAAAAAGATTTGTCGGCGCCGGTTTCTGAACATGGCGGCCGCCATCCGCTTCCATCTGTGGAAGAAGTGACGGAAAAATTAGGTGCGGCCGGCATTGATGAAACAGTTACAGTCGTAGCCTATGACGATCAAGACGGAGCGATGGCGGCGCGGTGCTGGTGGCTGCTCCGCTATCTTGGGCATGAGCGCGTCTATGTCCTTGATGGGAACTATACACAATGGAAAGAAAAAGGCTTTCCTGTCACTGATAAGATTCCGACAGTACCGCCACGTTCGTTTCGTCCGCGCCTGCAGCCGTCATGGCTGGCGACCGTTGATGATGTGCGCCGCGCCGTCCGCGAAGGATCCGCTGTTTTGATTGATTCACGCGAATGGAAGCGCTACGCGGGAATCGAAGAACCGATTGACCTTGTTGCCGGCCACATTCCAGGAGCGGTCCATATGTTTTGGAAAGATGGGATCATGACTGGCGGATATTGGAAAAGTCAGGAACAACAGGCACAGCGTTTTGCCTCCATTCGTAAAGACGCCCCGATTATCGTATATTGCGGTTCAGGGGTGACGGCATGTCCAAACGTGCTTGCCTTAAAAGAAGCGGGTTACACAAATGTCCGTTTATATGCCGGCAGCTGGAGCGACTGGATTTCATATCCAGACCATCCGATTGCGGGTGGAGAAAAATAGCGACAATATTTTTCGCCCACCGGCCGATACTAAAAATGTACCCCGATCACAAAGGAGGAATGCCGTGTGGGACGTACAAAGCTTGGCAATGCCAATGCACAGCGAAACAATAACGCGAAACAAAAAAACGGATTCAATCAAGAATGGAATAGTGAATTTGCTTCCTATGCCGAGGTAGAAACAAAAAAAATGAAAAACGGACATAAAAATATCCGCTGATCGGGAAGGGGCGTCTGAGTAGCCCCTCTTTTTGCTTTTTTTCTGTCCTGTTTTATGCTTTAATAAACGGTAGTGATGAATGTTTAGACTACGCCTCGCTCCAAACCGGACAAGAGTTTTGGATGAGAAGATATACATATCGCATAAAAAGCATGACTTGTTTTGATGGAAAAGCGGCTAAACTTCCGTTTTCACTATGCTTACAGGAGGGACATACATGAGAAAATTCATTGCCATTGTCTTGCTGCTGGCAGTTACTGGGTACGGCATTTGGAATGCGCTCGCGGCAGAAAAAACAAAAAAAGTTGGTCTATCGGTCGGAGACGTTGCTCCTGATTTTGCTTTGCAGACATTGGCTGGCGAAACGGTGCGTTTATCTGATTTCCGTGGGAAGCCAGTCATCGTCAATTTTTGGACGACTTGGTGCCCGCCGTGCAAAAAAGAAATGCCTGACATGGAAAAGTTTTATCAAAATCACCATTCTAAAGTAGGTTTGCTTGCTGTTCATTTAACATCGCAAGATACGGTCGAAAATGCGAAATCCTTTATCCACGACTATCAATTATCATTTCCGGTGGTGCTTGATAAAAAACAAAAAGTATTAAACGAATATCATATTCAAACGATTCCGACATCGTATATTATTGACGGCGATGGAGTAATCCGGAAAAAAGTGATCGGTCCGATGACGTATAAGCAGATGGAAGAAATCACCGCGCCGCTCCGCCAATAAAAGCATCTTTCAAGTGAAAGGTGCTTTTTTGCTGTTTAAAAAAGAAAAAGTAAACTGTTATTTTTCAAAAAGTTGTAATAATTTTCATCTCTTTTGGAAATGAATGAAATTAAAATAATAAGTGAGAGGAGGGTTAAATGATGAGAAGAACCCGTAAAATAACATTTCAAGAATTAATTATGGAAAATAAACGCCAATTATTAAATGATCGCGAAGCAATGGAGAAAATCGAAAAAAAATTGGAAGAACGCATGTTAAAAAAAGCAGAATAAGTCATGCATAGCGGTCATCCGGGCGGACAGACTAGATGGTGAGGAGGCGAGGTTCATGAGCAATCCGAAAGGAAGCCGTAAACATTTCGTTCCCAACCATCTAGGTACACAGCCTCGTGCTGCTGGAGGAAATAAAGGGAAACAAATGCAAGACCAATCTGGGCAACATGCTCAAGTGATTCAAACGAAGGGCGAATAATCGTTTATTTCCATAAATACTCAAATGAAATGAAAAGCACGAAGGAGGAAGCGTAATGTCTAATCGTCCGAAACCGGATGACCGCAGCGACAACGTAGAAAAACTGCAAGATATGGTACAAAACACGATTGAAAATATCGAAAAGGCAGAGGAAACGATGCAATTTGCTTCCCCAGAAGAGCGGGAAAAAATTCGCGAAAAAAATAAACGCCGTGAAGAGGCGATTGCGGCAATGCGTGCCGAAATTAGAGACGAAGCAGCGGCACGTGAAAACGGCTACCAATAATAATCGGCGGTACGGAGTTACCCTTTATGGATGGGTGACTCCGTTTTTTTATCGAGCAAAACGAAGAATATGGTAAGATGTAGTTGTATGGATGTGGAGGATGTTAAACGGAGGGAGAAACATGAAAATAGCTGAAAAACAAATTGAAGTTCGCTATGCGGAAACGGATCAAATGGGAGTTGTGTATCATGCCAATTACCTTGTCTGGATGGAAGTAGGACGAACAGAGCTTATTAAACAGTTAGGATTTCATTATGCTGATATGGAAAAAAAAGGGATTATTTCTCCTGTTGTCGATCTGCAAGTTTCCTACAAAAAGCCGCTTCGTTACGGGGAAACGGCGACTGTTCGCACTTGGATTGATGCTTATGATGGCATTCGCGTCACTTATGGATATGAAATTTTGACGCCGGATGGAGAAATAGCGGTAACGGGAAAATCGCAGCATGTTTGCGTCAAACGTGACACCTTCCGACCGATTGTCATCCGCAAATATTTTCCTGATTGGCATGAAGCGTACGAACGGGCGAAAAAGTAAAGGAGATACATCCGATGGCATTTGGCATTCGCAGGTGGGAGTTAATGGAATGGAAGGAGAAAGTAAAAAGGGGAGAAATTGCGTTTTTAACGCATTATTGGTATGATGAACGGTTTCCGGAATACACGAGCGTGACAAAAGTAGGCTGTTCGGATATTGAAAAACTGGCAGCCTGGGGAAAACAATACGGATTGCGCAAAGAATGGATCCATCGCCGCGGCGAGTTTTCCCATTTCGATTTGCTCGGGGAAACGCAAAAGGAAATTTTGCAGCAAGAAGGGTTGACGGAGCATTTACTGCGGTTTCATTTATAGTTAGATAAGGGAGAGGAAAAAAGATGGATTTGACAAATTTAGGGGAGATTGGAAAAGGAACGTTGCTCGAAGCATTAGGGATTGAAATTACGGAAGTTGGCAAGGGTCATGTTGTCGCAACGATGCCGGTCGATCATCGCACCCACCAGCCGTTTGGATTGCTCCATGGCGGGGCTTCCGTAGCACTGGCAGAAACGGTGGCGAGCATCGGCGCCTATGCGCTCATTGATCCGGAAAAAGAAAGCGTCGTTGGCTTGGAAATCAACGCCAATCACGTCCGCGCCGTCCGCAGCGGCACGGTCACGGCCACAGGGAAGATTCTGCACCGCGGCAAAACAACGATGGTATGGGATATCAAAATCGTCGACGAACAGGAGCGGCTTGTCTGCGTTTCCCGCTGTACGATCGCTGTCATCAAAAAAAGCTAGCGTTTTTGGCAAAAACGCTAGCTTTTTTACTTAGCTATTTACTGAATAATAAACATTGGTTCATTTGTTTTTTCGTTTACATCAACGGTTAGGTTGTGATCATCAAAATACCATCTATCCTGGTCTTCTACAAAAAAAGTAATTCCATCAACCGTTGTTTGTGCAACTGGTTCTATCGGATCTTCTTTTGCCATACCAAGAGAAAACCCTTTTTGTATGGTGCTGCATCCTCCATAGCGGGCAAAGAAGCGGATAGCATCTCCCGCTTGTAAATCCATTTCTTTTTTAAACCAGTCCAATGCTTTTGGCGTGATGATAATGTTCATTATTCCTCCTCCTCAACTAATATTATAAGAAAACGATGGCCTTTATGTAAAAAGTTTCATGAACATCTCATGACATTTTTGATTAAATTGCTTCCCGTTGACAAAAAGTAAAGAGAGAAAACAAAATAAGGAGGGAGAAAAGTGGAGAAAAAACGTCCATTTCCTTTAAGTTACGAATCGGATGGGCTGATGGGGAAGAAAACGAAAAAACAATCCGGCCATACCAAAAAAGAAAAAAAGGAGCGCGATTTTTTTAACACAACGCCAGCCAGTGAATAAAGTAGCCAGTAGGCTGCTTTTTTCTTTGGCAAACTACTATACAAATACGTCATTCAACGTTATTATTAATCGAGGAGTACTTTTTTTGAAAGGAGTGACGTTTTCGTATATGAGTAGTCGAAGTTCGAGCGAACCAGAGCCGGAATGTAGCGGGGAGCTTTGTCTTCTTCTTTTTCGATCGTCGCAGCTACTCATCGTACGAAAACGAGCTCCGATCGGAAAAGGAGAAGCGCAAACTTCCTCGCGATGAAAAGGAGGAAGGATGCGTATGATGAAAATGTATTTATCCGATGCAAACGGAAAAATGAAAGAAATCGATGAAATTAAAAACGGCTGCTGGATTAATTTAGTAGCACCGACCGAAGAAGAAATTCGCTACATTGCTAATCATCTCGATATTCCGATTGATTCGATCAAAGACGCATTGGACGACGAGGAGCGGTCGCGCGTCGAAAAAGAAGACAATCACGTATTAATTATCGTCGATATTCCGATTGCCGCCAATGATGAAGTAGATGGTCCGATGTACGAAACGATTCCGATTGGCATGATTATTACAAATACGTGCTTCATTACTGTCTGCTTGCAGGAAAACCCGATTTTCGAAGAGTTTTCCAAAAACAAAATCAAAAACTTTTACACGTTTATGAAGACGCGCTTTGCTTTACAAATGCTATATGTGATTTCCACCTATTATTTGCGTTATTTAAAACAAATTAACCGGAGAACGAGCGAAATTGAAAAAGGATTGCATCAGTCGATGAAAAATAAAGAATTGTTTTCCCTCCTCAGCATGGAAAAAAGCTTGGTCTATTTTATGACGTCGCTGAAAGCAAACAATATTGTCATGGAACGGCTGTTGCGCCTGAATTATTTGCGTATGTACGAAGATGATCAGGATTTGCTGCAAGATGTTATTATCGAAAATAAACAGGCGATTGAAATGGCGGAAGTATACAGCAGCATTTTAAGCGGGATGATGGATGCCTTCGCTTCTGTTATTTCCAATAACTTAAACATCGTCATGAAATTTTTGACGGCGATTACGATTGTCATTTCCTTGCCGACGATGGTCGCAAGCTTCTATGGCATGAACGTGCCGATTCCGTATCAACATTCCCCATACGCCTTTTTAGTTGCGATGTTGCTGGCTGCCTCCTTGTCAGCCGCTACCGCCTATATTTTCTGGAAAAAACGATATTTTTAACAATGAAGAAGGCTGCCTCCTATGTTTCGGGCAGCCCTTTCTTTTTGGACGATGCCATTCCGCCGGAAAGCACAAATTTCATCGCTTCCTCCGGCTTCATGTCGATGACTTCCACTTGTTCTTTTGGGACTAGAAAAGTGATGCCTGCCACTTGGAACGTCTGCGGAACGTAGACGGCAACGTGGTCTTGGAGTGGATTGAGCCAGTTTTCGACTTCCTCGGATGTAATAAAGCCGATGCATTTCAGTTCCGTGTTTGGCAAGGTGACAAGCACAACTTTAGAAAAAGACCGTTTTTCGCCAACAAACGAGGAAACGGTATCTTTAATGACGGAATAAACCGTTTTAATGAACGGAAGGCTTTCTAGCAACCGGTCAAGAAGACGAATAATTCGGCCGCTAATATATTGCGTCGACAGCCAGCCGCAGACGGTGATAAGAACGATCGTACATAAAATGCCGATCCCTGGTATGTAATCATCCTGCAAGTACGGACGCACATAATTGCCAAGCAGCCCGTCTAAAAAGGTGAACACTTTATAGCATACGTACACCGCTAAAATAATCGGAACAATCGTAATGACACCGTTGATAAAGTTTTTTACGAAAAACCGCATTGGTTTCCCCCTCTCTATTTTGCTACTTTATCAACTTATCAATTTTTGCCCGCAAAAACAAGATAAAAAATAACGAACATTATTTGTGTATAACCATTAAAAAGTTCGTATTTTATCTTGACGAGAAAAAAAATAGTTGATATATTTACAAATGGAATACGGGAAGTGGGGGATGGACAAATGAAAAGCCATTACGATGTCATTGTCGTCGGCGCAGGTCCGGCAGGCATTTTTACTTGTTACGAATTAACGTTGAAACTTCCAGGGGCGAATGTCCTGTTAATTGATAAAGGACACGATATATATAAGCGCAATTGTCCGATTCTTCAGAAAAAGATTGAAAAGTGCCCGCCGCCGGCCGGTAAAAAAGATTATGCCGGATGCGTGCCGGCATGCTCGATTACGAACGGCTTCGGCGGGGCCGGCGCCTATTCGGACGGCAAATTTAATATCACCAGCGAATTTGGCGGCTGGATGACCGATTATTTGCCGGCGTCCAAAGTGTTGGAACTCATTCGCTATGTCGACGAGATTAATTTAAAACACGGCGCGACGACGTCGATTACCGACCCGATGACAGAAAAAGTGAAAGAAATTGAGCGCCGCGCCTATGCTGCCGGTTTGAAGCTGCTTCGCGCCTATGTCCGCCATTTAGGAACGGAGCAAAACTTGGAAATTTTAAAAAGCATTTTTGAATATTTGCATGAGCGGATTGAGATGCGTTTTAAGACCGAAGTGGAGGATATTGTAACGGAAAAAACGAACGATGGGCATCGAGTGACAGGAGTGGTCCTGAAAAACGGCGAAACGCTGACGGCGGAGAAAGTCGTCATCGCACCGGGGCGCGACGGGTCGGTGTGGCTGAGCAAAATATTGCGAAAACGCCGCTTGCGCATGATCAACAACCAAGTCGACATCGGCGTGCGTGTCGAAACATCCAACATTGTCATGGAAGAGATTAATGAACATTTGTATGAAGGAAAATTTATTTTCAACACGTCGGTCGGGACGCAAGTGCGTACGTTTTGCAGCAATCCTTCCGGGCACGTTGTCGTTGAAAACCATTCCGGCATTATGCTTGCAAACGGCCATGCTTATAAAGATCCGAAACTTGGCAGCAACAACACCAATTTTGCGCTTCTTGTATCGCACAAGTTTTCCGACCCGTTTGATAAGCCAAACGAATACGCCCATGAAATTTCGCGGCTCGCTAACGCTTTATCGAACGGCGGCATCATTGTGCAAAAATACGGCGACATTTTAAAAGGAAGACGTTCTACGGAAAAACGGATTAAAGAAGGATTTATCGAACCGACATTGAAAGAAGCCGTGCCTGGCGATTTAGGCCTTGTGCTTCCATATAATACGATGAAAAGCTTAATCGAAATGACAGAGGCGCTGAACCACGTCACACCGGGGCTGGCTTCGGAACATACGCTCTTTTACGGCGTCGAAGCGAAGTTTTATTCGGCGCGCCCGAAATTAAACGACCGGTTTGAGACGGAAATATCCGGCTTATATGTCGGCGGCGACGGCGCCGGCATTACGCGCGGACTCGCCCAAGCGAGCGCCTGTGGCGTATGGATCGCTCGCGATATCGTCGAAAAATTAACAAAATAAATGGCAAAGGATATGCGCCCATACGGGACAGCATATCCTTTTTATATGACTAGTGAAGGATTTTTCGTTCGTTTGCTCGAACAACCACATATTGAGGAGAAGGAGGGAAACTAAATGTTGAATCAGGTGATAAAACTGATCGAAGCAAAGCGATATGAAGAAGCGCAAACGATATTGCAGTCGTTGCTTGATGCACATCCTCAAGATAGAGCCATTTATTTTTATTATGCAACTGCTTTGGATGCGTTAGGTTTGGAAAGAAAAGCAATTCCGTATTATGAAAAGGCGATTGATTATGGTATTGAAGGCGAACTTCGTCAGAGAGCATTTATCCAATTAGGAAGCAGTTATCGCTGTATAGGTGAGTATGAAAAAGCGGCAAACGTATTGGGACAGGGATTAAAAGAGTTCCCTGAGAATGTAGCCTTACAAGCATTTTTGGCGATGACGCTTTATCATATGAGAGAAGAAAAAAAGGCAGTATCAATGTTGATTCATGCGCTAGTCGCTTCTTCCCCCGATCCTTGGATAAAAACATATGAAAAAGCGTTAATATTTTACGCCGATCATCTTGATGAAGTGTGGGATCAAGATAGTTAACCTTTATAAAATTTTAGTTGACAATCTAACTCCTCTTCCGATACGATAAATGTAATCATATGGAAAGGGGAGAGGTAGAATGCCAAATTGGTTGGAATTAGCCGATCGTGTCATTGAAGGCCACGAACTGACCGATGAAGAAGCGCTGGCGATTTTGGACTGTCCGGATGAAGAATTGCTGCTGTTGTTGCAGGGAGCGTATCGCATTCGCCGCAAATATTACGGCAACAAAGTGAAACTGAACATGATCATTAACGCCAAATCGGGGCTGTGCCCGGAAAACTGCGGCTATTGCGCCCAGTCCGCCGTTTCGACGGCGCCGGTGAAGACCTATAAAATGGTCGATAAAGAAACGCTCCTGCGCGGCGCGGAAGAAGCATACCGCCTGCGCATTGGCACGTACTGCATTGTCGCGAGCGGCCGCGGTCCGAGCGAAAAAGAAATCGATACGGTTGTTTCTGCGGTCAAAGAAATTAAGGAGCGGTTTGGGCTCAAAGTTTGCGCCTGCCTAGGCATCTTAAAGCCGGAACAAGCGGCGCGCCTCAAAGAGGCGGGAGTCGACCGCTATAACCATAACATTAATACATCGAAAGAACATCATCCGAACATTACGACTTCTCATACATACGATGATCGTGTGCAGACGGTGAAAACAGTGAAAGAAGCGGGCATTTCTCCATGTTCGGGCGTCATTATCGGCATGAAAGAAACAAAACAAGATGTGGTGAATATGGCGCGGAGCTTGCGTCTTCTTGATGCCGATTCGATCCCAGTCAACTTTTTGCATGCGGTTGATGGGACGCCTCTTGAAGGAACGAATGAATTGGATCCGCGTTACTGCCTGAAAGTGCTGGCCTTGTTCCGCTACATGAACCCGGCGAAAGAAATCCGCATCGCCGGCGGGCGCGAAGTCAATTTGCGTTCGCTGCAGCCGCTCGGCTTATATGCGGCCAATTCGATTTTTGTCGGCGATTATTTGACAACGGCCGGTCAAGAGAAATCGGCTGATTATCAAATGCTTGAAGATCTCGGCTTTGAAATTGATTTTTCTGCAGAAGAGCAAACGATTTGCTCTTAAGTTTACCGATGCTGCCTCCTGTTTGGAGACAGCGTTTTTTTATGCATGAATAGGAATAAAGAGCAGACAATAAAAGATAAAAACGATAATCGGGAGTGAAACAACATGTATGAATGCATTATTATCGGGGGCGGAATTGCCGGATTGCAGGCGGCGATCCAGCTTGGCCGCTACCATCACCGCGTTTTGGTGATTGATGCCAATAACGGTCGTTCCACCCTTTGCCGCGCGTACCATAACGTGCTCGGCTGGCCGGATGGGGTAAGCGGGGAAAAGCTGCGAGCGATTGGAAGAAAACAAGCGGAACAATTCGGGGTGCATTTTGCCGACGATGAGGTGATTGCCGCCGAGAAAAAAGGCAACGTATTTGTTCTGTTTGGCAAAAGCGGGAATACGTATGAAAGTGAGCGCCTGCTGTTTGCAACAGGGGTAAAAGACCGGATTCCGCCCATTCCAAATCTAATTCCATGTTTAGGGACAAGCATTTACGTATGCCCGGACTGCGACGGATATGAAGTCACCAATAAAAAAGTAATCGTGCTTGGCGCGGGCACTGTCGGGGCCAATATGGCCATAACGCTGTTATATTGGACAAACGACATTATTTATATTAATCACGATGGCGAAGAACTATCAGCAACGTGGCAGAAACAGCTACAAGCGAAAGGCATTCGTTACTTTCGCGAGCCGATTGCGTCCGTGCTCATTAAGGAAGGACCGGAGTTTTCCGGTGTCCGTCTGCAAAATGGCAACGAAATTTTCGCGGAACGCGGCTTTATTGCCTTTGGCCATAACAAAGTTAATACGGATTTAGCGAAACAGCTTGGCGTAGAGCGATTAGAAAATAAACACATTCCGACTAATCCGCGCACGAAACAAACTAATGTCCCCAATATTTGGGCGGCAGGCGACATCGGCGTTCATTCCGAGCAAGTAACGATCGCCATGGGAGAAGGCGCACAGGCGGCAATATGGATTCATAAAAGTATTGTAGAACAGCGGTGATGGTAAAAAGGCGATGAAAACGCCTTCTTTTTTGATAATTTTTTTTCATGAAACTGCTTTCTAGTGCGTACTATTTCAATACAAAGAAGAGCCAGAAGCGGAAAGGAGTGGTATCCTAATTTTTTCTAGACAAAATGCTTCACAAAATGAAAAAAAATCATTAAAATGGCAACAAAGAAAACGGAAGAGGATGGTGAAAGATGGCAAAATCATTTTATCGCTATTTATTGAAATTCCGTGACGGCAAAAGTGAAGACCCGTTTGTGCGATTTGCCAACGGGGCATATTATGATCATAGTTTTCCGAAATCATCGGCAGATTATAACGAAATTAGCCAGTATTTGGAGCTAAACGGTGATTATTTAGACAGCATGATCGTATTTGATGAGCTTTGGGAACAATTTTTACAGGAGGCATAATTAGGCATTGCTTCCGCTCCCCCTCCCTTTTTTGAAAGCGCTATCAATATGTTTTTCCACGGTCGCGGAGGTGTCCACTCATTGGTATATGCATATAATATACTATCACAGCTTTAGGTGGGGGGATATGAATGAGTGGCCCAAAGCGCCCAAAATTTTCGGTCGGAGATATTGTTGTAAACACGCTGTATGGAACAGTTGGCACGATCACGAATATTCAACAAAGCGATGATACATTTTTATATGAAATTAACCATAGCCGCAGCTTATTTATGGAACACACGCTGGTATTGCTATCTGACTTTACCGGCGATTTATGGATTACCGAAGAAATAGAAGTGGAGCTGCCGTTTTTTCTGGGAGAAATTGTCCGCGTTCGCGACTACGGAGACCATTTATTTAAAGTGGTTGGAGTGCGCACAGAAATTTACCGCTATCATGGGGAGGGATGGGAAGAAACGATTTATGAATTAAAACGGTTAATTGACGGCTGGGAAATTGAGGTCCATATGGATGATATGATCCCGCTAGCAGATGATGAAGAAACATCTATTATTCTCATACAAAATATTGTCCAATCCGCACCAATGAAAGCATATGCTCTCCTTTCTCCTGCGGAAGGGGAGGCGAAGTTGCCATCGATTGATGAGCTGCTTGATATGTATAACGATTACAAATTCCTATACGAATGGTTTCGTGATGAACGGTATAAGCAAATGATGGAAACAGTTGTAGAACGTTTACAAATGATGGCTAATTACCATAATAGAAATTGAAATAAAATAAACAGAAAGTAAGGAATTCCGGCAACCATCACGATGACTGCCAAACTGTTTACAACTGTTTCCATTATTTTATCTGCTACTGACTGCTTGTCCATATTCCATTCCCCCGTGATCGTTTTTGTTACTACATATATGGCCAAATCGGGAGAAATAGTACATCCATGAGGAAATTCTTTTGACATAAAACGGTATAATGGTACATACAACATTTACAAAGGGGGCGAGATGTCGTGAAGGAAATCGAAGTGGTCATTGATACGGAGGAAATTGCTGAATTTTTTTTTCATGAATTGATCCGCCGCGGTTTTGTGCCGACGAAGACGGAATTGGAGGAGCTGGCCGATATTACGTTTGATTATTTGTTGGAAAAATGCATTATTGACGAGGAGCTGGACATAGAAGACGACGAGTAATGCCACTCGTCGTTTTTTATTGGACAGTGATCGCTGCTGTTCGCAGCATCTTTACGTTATGCATATAATCAGCGGTTATATCTTTATGTTTGACGGCAGGAATGGTTTCCATCATTTGAATAATTGCTTCTTTATCGGTAAACCAGTCGTGGTGGTCGGAAAACGGATGGCAAATGTCCGGCCAAACCTCTTCTAAACGCGGGCTGTAAATGCGGGACGAATCCGTTGCTTGTGCGGAAAACCATTGCGGCCAAAAGTCGGCCCGGGAGCCGGTATGGGCCATTTCGCGGGCAAATTGATATGCCCGCTGTGTGAGCCGTTTTTCGAAAAACAATATACTGTAAAGCGTTTTACCGATGTGAATGCGGTGATGGACATCGGCAAAATCGCGAACCGTTGTGCCGGCAAGACGAATGCGGCGTCCCGCTTTATACGGAATAAGCACATCGTTAAAACCAAGCCATTGCTCGACAATAAACGGCATCGTTGAAAGCACGTGCGTCTGGAAAAATGGATTTTCGATGACTCGCTTTTGAATATAATGCTGTTCATTAATAATTAATGCTACGGTGATGACCGGTGCATCTTTTGTTTCCCAAAAATATTCCCAAAACGGCTTCATAAACGATGATACAGCAAAACAAGGAAGCAAATGGAATAGCGGTTTTTTCTTTTGCTTGCTTTGTTCATACAGCAAAAGCTGCGGATAGGCATCATGAAAAATAAGCGCATTTGCTCTTTCATAAAATAAAAAGAGTGGGTTGATCAAATTTTCGGGAAGAAGGCGGGGAATGACGTTTCCACGCAAATCGGTCATATTCCATCCGCCATTTCGCGAAACGATATGTGCCAAAAATGCCCAATGCACTTCAGGATGAGCCTGAAAAAAATCAAAATAGGCCGCCGTCCGCGTAATATTATTGCGATTATATTTTGCTGTTTTTTGGCGAATGGCACTGACGATTTGCCGCTCTTCATCGGTTAGACTTATCGAAGGAGTCGGATTTTCCCAGCAGCGGGCAAGGTTGAGTAAAAGATGTGAAGAGACGATCGGGATATGATGGCGGTATAAGAAAGAACGATAGATGTATTGAATTGGATGGATCATTTGCAGGAACGTGCGAATTTGGATAATACAGTCCCCCTCCTTTGCTAGTACATCTTGTATTTTCATTTTTTCCGTTTGATAGTCGTTTATTCGGGAGATGGCCAATTCCATGCCTCTAGAAAATCGCAGGGGCAACTGCTATTTGACTGGACATATCGGCTTTTTGATGTAAAATAATGGATAATGAACATTCATGATGTTATTCGACAAAACAACAGCAATTTTGCTAAAGGAATCGACATGGCTAATCACAAATATTATGGAATAAATACTAACATTTGCCAGGCAAAAGGAGAGAGGGACTATGGTACGTTTATTGATGAAAAAAATGCTTCATGTCCATCACACTTATGATGTCACCATATTTCAGACGCCGCATTTTGGCCAGACAAAAGGATATCGGCAAGTATATAGGATGACGGTGAAAGCATCGAGCCATCGTGAAGCATTATCCTACCTTTATCGCATGTTTAACGTAGCAGATTTAATGCCAAAAGATTATCACGCCCGTTTTATGAGTACGGGAGATATTGTACTCATTGATGAAGGAATAAAGGGACAAGTGTATTACAGACTATGTCCGGAAGGGTGGAAAAAAATCAATCGCCTTCATCTTCATTAATAAAAAAATTCAAAAGATTCTGTGTAAATAGGGATAGATATGGTATAATGAAGAAAAAAGTCGAATAGTTTGTGCGGATTTTGGAAACGGATAATAAACGAAAGGGGGCGATCATTTGGAACGCAACAAGAAGGAGCACGACTTACCAATCATAGCGCCAGGAATTGATGATGACGAGGAACTGAACGAAAAAGCGACGAAAGAAGAAATTGCCCGCGGGGAGTATACAAAAGTGGTGACACTGTCTTTTGATGAAGTGGATCCATCAACATGAAAACCCTTGTTATTACACAAGGGTTTCCATTTATGATTTTAGCATGATGAAGCCTTATTATGATTCTGGGTTGTCATGATGCCCTGGCCCGTTTTTCCGCCCCCCTGCGGCAGAGTATTCTTTCGCATGTGCCGCATCCTCTGCGATTAACGCTTCCTTCGGGATATGGTTGTTCTTTTTTTGGCCGTTAATACGATTGCGATGTTTTTTGCCCATAAACAGATCCCTCCTTGTTTACAAAAGTATATAGCTACGAAAGCCTGCAACTTGAGTGGTCGGGATGAAGTAGAAATACGGTTTTGAATGGAGCCAACAGGCCGCTAAACACCAGCGAGTTTTTGTTCATGCTCCTTTTCACGGAGCAAGCGTGAGTGCCCGCGCGCAGGTGTAGAAAAAACTCTTTCGTACGTCAGAACCTACCGGCTTTAGTCATGCAGAGGTTTAGTACTCTCACTGTTAGTTTGTACAGCAAAAAGCGGTTCATTGATGGGAAATCCTTGCAGTAAAGCGTGAGAGGGAAGGGGGGAAACGAAGATGGCCGCACTTTTTATTTCCATGCTGTTTTGTGCAGGTTCGATTGCTGTTTTGCTATTGGTAAAGGAACAAATAGAAAGAATGTTTTTTCGCTGGAAAGACGTTCCTTTCCTGCATGTGATCAATTTCCTTGTTGCCGGGTTTATTGTCGCCGTTTCTTATTATAAATTAAGCGATATAGAACTTCATTTGTCTACGATGGCATCTGCCAAGCAGTTTTTGTACGTGTTTATCGGAGCTTTGGAACTTGTCCTTCCCATCTATCTGCTCGGCTGCTGGCTTTTTCGAAAACGGAAGAGGCGGGAAAAAAAGTATACGCGCAGCAAAGATAAAAAAGTATTGTATATTAACGAGAAATATTTAGCGCGCCGCCGTGACAGTCATGATTATCATTCAAAAACGTCCTAAAAAAGGGAGAAAAGCTCTCCCTTTTTAAAACTTTGTTTTTTCTTTTTTCGACGTGGACGGCTGATTGTTGGAGCGGGAAGACGGATTTGTTTTGTTTGCGTATTCGACGGCTTGTTCGAGCTTCTTTTTCATTCGTATGTCCCTCCTTGTTCACATGAAGGTGATCGCTGGTGAAACCAAAATGGGGAAGGCGCATACACAGTATGCCCATCACAATTATTTTTTACGTATAATACTTACTGCCATTTTCAACAAATATGTGATATGATAAGAAAGGTATAAAACGCGGCGCTGAAAAGACGAATAGGAGGTATATACATTGAGCATACATATTGAGGCAAAACATGGGGAAATTGCCGATAAAATTTTGCTCCCAGGCGACCCGCTTCGCGCGCAATATATCGCGGAAACATTTTTAGAGGGAGCGACATGCTACAACCGTGTGCGCGGCATGCTTGGTTTTACCGGTACATATAAAGGACACCGGATTTCTGTACAAGGGACGGGAATGGGAGTTCCTTCTATTTCCATTTATGTCAATGAGCTGATTCAAAGCTATGATGTACAAACATTGATCCGCGTCGGAACGTGCGGGGCGATTCAAAAAGATGTGAACGTTCGTGATGTCATTTTAGCAATGAGTGCATCTACGGATTCGAATATGAACCGCTTAATTTTCCGTGGGCGCGATTATGCGCCGACAGCGAATTTTGCGCTGCTGCGTACGGCGTATGAAGTTGGTGTCGAAAAAGGGCTTGCCTTAAAGGTGGGCAATGTGTTTACCGCCGATATGTTTTATAATGACGAGCCGAATTGGGAGACGTGGGCGCGCTATGGTGTGTTGGCGGTTGAAATGGAAACAGCGGCACTATACACGTTAGCGGCAAAATTCGGCTGTAAAGCGCTCTCGGTATTAACGGTCAGTGACCACATTTTGACAGGGGAAGAAACGACAGCAAAAGAACGACAAACAACATTTAATGAAATGATTGAAGTGGCGCTAGAAACAGCGATTCGCGCCGAAGCGTGAATCGCCTAAAGGTGTCGTCCTTTGCTTATGTGCCGCATCCGCTTTGTCGTTGCGGCAATTTCCTCGCGAAAGGGAAGGACGACTTTTGCCACATTAATTATTAGTTAATTATGGAAGAAAAGGTGAAATAATGAAACAGCTATGTCAAGCAATAATCGTTTTGTCACTTGTTTTTTTCAGCGGGTGCAGCCAGCTGAATGGTGCGCCCAGCGAACAGGAAAAAAAATTGCCGAATGCAGGAGAAAATGATGCAGCCCATCCGCAAAGCAAGGATAATAGCAAAAAGGAAACAGCGGAAAACATAGAGGCACCGCAGACGGGCGGAAAAAAAGACGCGCCGAAGACAGGGGAAACAACCGAACCGGAACTGTGGCTGGAAGCGAAATATTGGAATATTGTTGAAGTGCATAATGGCATGAAAGTCATTATGAATCCAGACAATATACTGGTGCTTGTCAATAAGGAACAGTCGCTTCCCTCTACGTATAAGCCGAATGATTTAGTCGTGCCGAGCGTGCCGTTTTCTTTTGCAGAAAAGAATGTGGATAAACGATATATGCGGGCGGAAGCGGCAGCCGCATTGGAAGCGTTATTTGCCGCGGCCCGTAAAGAGGGAATCGATCTGGTAGCCGCATCCGGATATCGTTCTTATGTGCGGCAACAAGCCATCTTTACGGAAGAAGTCAGAGAAAAAGGAAAAGAAAAAGCTGTTCAAGCTGTTGCGCTGCCGGGACGAAGCGAGCATCAGACCGGATTGGCAATGGATATTACAAGTCCGTCGGTCGACTATGCGTTGACAACAGCGTTTGGAGAAACGAAGGAAGGGAAATGGGTGGCTGAACATGCCCATGAATATGGTTTTATTATCCGCTATCCAAAAGGAAAAGAAGCGGTCACCGGATACCAGTATGAACCTTGGCACCTTCGTTATGTCGGCAAAAAAGCAGCGAAAGTCATATTTGAAAGAAACATAACGTTGGAAGAATATTTCAAAATAGTCAAAAAAATGTAAAAGTGGATTGCTTCTTTAGAAGTAATCCACTTTTTTTTACATATAAGAAAAATTTATCACCAGAACAAACCGATTAAGGCAATGGCAACGATGGCAGCGAGGGCGATTCCAAAGCCCCACCCCCATCCCCATCCCCAGCCTGCGAAGGCGTAGCCAAATCCGCCAAGGTTGCGTGGGCCGACCGGTGCAATATAAACATGGGTTGGGGTGACACGGGTGATCCGTCCTACATGGACGTTTCCAAATTTATCATGGATCCGTACCACTTGACCGCGGTAGCGGCAACAAACATGGTACCAATGTGGCGACATTTATCTCCCTCCTTTGTAAATGCTACAATTGCATTGTACGTGAAGGAAGATGGACACGTCTGTACCAATGACTATTTCTGGCAAGAAAATACACAATAACCTAGTCGATCGCCATATTGTATTGTCATTTGCTGGTGGGTTTCTATCATTTTTAATATTGGCAAGGACATATTGGCCGTAATGAGAAATGGGGTTTGCGCGGCAGAGGGATGACTAGCCGACGAGTACGTTATGTCAATATGCTGGAAACTTTTTTTCCGCAATTCGTTTTTCCACTCTTGGCTGGTAAGCAAATGGCGAAAACCGTAAAAGGCGGCGATTTTTTGCTTTTCTTTATCGGTTAATTGCAAATGGCACGCTTCAATGGCGGCGAGGACCCCGTTTTGCTTTAGCACCCGATAAATTTCTGCTAATGCCCGAGGAATAGAAACAAATGCCAAAACGGATTCGCATAATACGATATCAAATTGCCCGTCGGCAAACGGGAGAGCTTCAACGGAAGCGCGGCGAAGGTGGACGGGATGTGTTAGGCTGGAAAAACGGTCTTTCGCTTTTGCCAGCATAATAGGGTGAATGTCAATCGCCGTTACGTCTGCGCCGTATTGTTCAGCAATATAGGCGGCAGTTTGTCCAGTTCCGCAGCCAACATCGAGAAGAGCAGTATGGCAGTCAATTTTTAGTTTACGTAATATATTTTTTGTTAAATCAAATCCGCCGGGGTGGGCGCCGTCGACTCCCATCTCTGCCAACATATCGAGATAAGTTGTCAATCTATATTCTCCTTTCCCACTATTTGTTTAGTTGATTGGTTTATCATACGCAGTTGTTTAGCAATTTGCTTTTATTCAAAAAAGTTATCCAAACGGGAAAAAATTTGCCTGTCTCTATACTCCTTCCGTTAGTCAACTTTTTTGCTGTAGACTCACACGCTTTTTTGCTGGTACACTGATAAATGCAGAAAGGACGACTAGGTTGGTGAAGTGTGTGGAAAGAAAAGGGAAGGCAGAAGCAGGGGCTTTCATTAGCATCGTTGCTTACGTCGCTTTAGCCGCTAGCAAGCTGTTTGTCGGTTATATCGCCCATTCCGATGGGGTAAAAGCGGATGGTTGGAATAATTTGAGCGACGTTATTGCTTCGGTTGCCGTTTATATCGGCATGAAAATTGCAAAAAAACCGCGCGATCACAATCATCCATACGGTCATTCACGAGCGGAAAATATTTCTTCTTTAATTGCAGCGTTTATGATGATGTCCATCGGCATCGATGTCATGGTGGAAGGGGTATCGGCGCTGCTCCGGCCGGAAAAGAGGGGAAATGCGCCGGAATTGCTTGCTGCGTTCGTCGCCGTTGCCTCTGCTTTTGTAATGTTATTTGTCTATTCTTTTAATATGCGGCTGGCGAAGCGAACCAACAGCCAGGCGCTTACCGCCGTTGCAAAAGACAACTTGTCCGATGCGCTTGTCAGCATCGGAACGGTCATCGGCATCGCTGGTGTACAAATCAAGCTTCTATGGCTGGATCCGCTTGTTGCGGTGATCATCGGCGGAATTATTTGCAAAACGGCCTGGGAAGTATTTATGGAAACATCCCATACGTTAACCGATGGGTTTGATGAACAAACGTTAACGGCATACAAGCATGAAATTGCCGCTATTGATGGAGTAAAGGATGTTGCGGATATAAAAGCGAGGATGTTAGGGAATGACATTGTTCTTGAAGTAACGATCCATGTTGATCCGTATTTGACTGTTGTCAAAAGCCATGAAATCGCCGATGAGGTGGAGCGATTAATGAAAAAACGCTATAACATTGAGGCGACGCATGTCCATATTGAACCGGAGAAGACCCCTTAACCGCCTTCTTTCCAAGCGGTTAAGGTTTTTTTATATAAAAATGCAAACACTATAATATGCAAACTTTATGAAAGAAAGGAATTTGACGATGGCATACCATCCTACACAGACACTGGAAATAGAGGGGCAATATCGTCATCATGCCCCTATTGGAAATGGTGCGTGTTGGCTGCATTTTACGAAAGCTTCGAAAATGGATTTAGAGAGGCTGTTAGACGCGCTTTCCGTTCATCCGCTAGCAAAACAGCGGCTGTTGTTCGGAACGGATATTCCCATGGTAGACGAATATGGGCAGCATTTATTTCTGGCGCTTTTTGTCATTCGTCCTGAGCTGCAGACGGCAAAAATTCGCTTGCTTGCGACAGAACGGTATGTCATTAGTTATATGGAAGAAGATGACCCGCTGGTAGAAAAAGTAAAGGAACGGCTGCTTCACCACCGTGAACATGCCATACATCCTGGATATGTAATATACCATTTTTTAGATATCACTGCTATCCGCTTTTTGCAAGTCATTGATGATATTGCCGACCGCATTCAGGCATTGGAAAAACAAGTATTTAAAACGCCGTTTGCCAATGAAATCGGGCGTAGTATTTACCGATGGAAAATTCGTATTCATGAGTTGCGTCAAGTGGCAGAAGCCCAAGAAGAGATGATGAAAACGATCCAGCATACAACGCTTCCATATATCAATGCCGAAACGAACCCTTATATGCAAGATGTCGCTGGCCGTTTTGCCCGCATTACGGCGGCATTGGATACGTTTAAAGAGTCGTTGTCTGGCATTTTCGATTTGCAGCTTTCGTTAAAATCCGATCATATGAACGTCATTATGAAAACATTAACGTTAGTGAGTGTGATTTTTATGCCGATGACGTTTATCGCCGGGGTGTACGGCATGAATTTTGAGGTAATGCCGGAACTAAAGTGGAGATACGGCTATGGTTTTGCCCTTTTATTGATGGCGGCAACGGCTGCTTTGATTGCGCTTTATTTTAAGAAAAAAGGCTGGTGGGGGGAGACCGGTACAAAAGAAAAATAAAGATGGGCAGAAACACTGCCCATCTTTTTTTCGTGAAATTGGGCGATAGCCCGCCCGAAGGAGTGGGCGGATGCATATAATGGCGGTGAACAGACGAAGGGGGTGCCCACCGTGAGCGGCATATTCGACAGCGGTTATACGATTATTGTCGTACTGTTTATTTTGTTAATTATTGTTGGTTGTACATGTATCGTTCATTATTGAGGAAAGGGGGAGAGGACGATGTGGTACTATGACGGATGGGTGCCGCATTACTATGGCTACGGATACGGAGGACATCGCTATGGCTACGGTTTTTCCTTTGCATTAATCGTCGTGCTGTTTATTTTGCTGATCATCGTGTTAGCGGCAATTAGATAATTAGGAAAAACGCCTGCCTCTTTTACAGGCGTTTTTTCTTGGAAGGAAACAGAAAATGGGGTTATAATGAAACGGAAGCAATAAAAGTAAAAGGAGATAGAGCAAGTGAGCCAATCACACGAAGAAAAAATTGGAATCATCTATACGGCGTTTTCGTATTTGTTATGGGGCATACTGCCATTGTATTGGAAACTGTTGGAAGTCCGCCCGTCGCTGGAAATTTTAGCGCACCGCATCATCTGGTCGTTTCTGTTTATGATTGGACTGCTGTGGGCCACCCGGCAGCTGAAAGCGTGGCGCCATCAGCTGTCTGCCATTTGCAGGCAGCCAAAATTAGTGGGGGGAATCAGCGCGGCTGCCATTTTAATCAGCGCAAACTGGTTTATATACATATGGGCGGTCAATCATGGCCATATTGTCGAGACAAGTTTAGGATATTATATTAACCCGCTCGTGAGTGTTGTATTGGGGATGATCGTGTTAAAAGAGCGGCTTAACGTATGGCAATGGATTTCTTTTGCGCTCGCCTGCCTCGGAGTCTGTATCATGACTTTTCAATACGGTACATTCCCATGGGTTGCGCTGTCGCTTGCCTTTTCGTTCGGATTTTATGGACTGGTAAAAAAACTGGCAAGCTTCGATGCTGCCGTTGGTTTGACGCTCGAGACGATGGCGGTGACACCAATTTCCTTTGTCTATCTTCTGCTTCTGTATAACGATGCCCCTTCTTTGCTGTCATCGGTGACCATTTGGCAGGGGGTATTGCTGCTTGGGGCTGGTCCGGCAACCGCGATCCCGCTTTTATATTTTGCAAAAGGAGCAAGGCGAATTTCCATGACCATGCTAGGGTTTTTGCAATATATTGCCCCGACGATCAGCTTGCTGCTTGGCGTGTTTTTATTTCATGAGGCGTTTACGAAAACGCACATGTATGCGTTTAGCTGCATTTGGGGGGCGCTTATTATTTTTTCTTTCGCTAAAACAAAGAGAATGCAATGGTTGCATGACAAATGGATGAAACGGAATTCCCTTGAAGTGTAAAAACGGATTGGAAGAACCAGTCCGTTTTTTTTTTGTTTTTCTGGCGGCCCGGCAAATACCTATTTTTATGAAAACATCTAACCATTTATCCATTTGTTGAATAGTCTACTAGTACAAAAGTGAAGGAGGTGCTTTCAAGTGAGTGCAGCTTACGGTGGCGGATTTGCGCTAGTTGTTGTCTTGTTCATCTTGTTGATTATTGTTGGATGTGCGTGTATTGGTGGCTGGGTGTACTAACAACCAGTGATTTTGTAAAAGGAGGTGAAGAATGATGCCATTTGGCTTATTCGGCTGGGGCGGCCCTTGGGGCGGCTTCGGCGGCTGGGGCGGCTTCGGCTATGGCGGCTTCGGCTATGGCCGTGGTTCTAGCTTCGTGCTTATTGTCGTCTTGTTCATCTTGCTCATCATCGTCGGAGCAACATGGTGCTAATGGTTAACTAGTCACATCGACAAATGGGAAGAGGCTGGGGTACAGCACCTTCCCAATATTTTTTAGAAAGCAGGAAAGTGAAGTTGGAGAAACTTAGGCTTTTTCCGTTTCACGCATTTTTTCAGGAGCGCGAACCGGAAAAAGAAAAATCGATCGCGAAGTATTGAAATATATAAAAAACAGTATTAAATAATGGAAGGCTGACAGCTTGGATGCATGTCAGCCTTGTTCGTTTCTGCATCCGTAGCGGCGCTGGATAGAAAGAAGGCGGAAAAAGAGAAATATCGCGCCAGCAGCAAGCCCTGAAATCAGCCCAATCCAGTAGCCAAACGCTCCTAGAGTAGTAAAGTTGGCGAGCGTGTAACCGAGCGGAAGCCCAATGCCCCAGTAGGCGACGAAGGCGGCCCAAAATGTGGCATTCACATCTTTGTAGCCGCGAAGCGCTCCTTGGATGGGAGCGGCGACCGCATCGGAAAACTGGAAGAAAATCGCATACAGTAAAAATTGTGCCGTCAGCGCTAAAACATCAGGCTCATTCGTATAAATACGGGCGATATCGGCGCGGAAAAAATAAAGCAAAAGCGATGTTACGACTGCTGTCGCTACCGCCATGCCGATGCCAAGATAGCTGTATTGCTTCGCATCTTGATAGCGATTCGCCCCGACCTCGAAGCCGACGGCAATGGTCAAAGCGGTTGAAATGCTGAGCGGAATCATATATAGCAACGAAGCAAAATTCATAGCGCTTTGATAGGCGGCGATCGTCGTCGTGCTGAATTCGCTCATCAGCAACGTAACGGCGGCAAAAATGCTCGTTTCAAAGAAAATCGCAAAACCAATCGGCACGCCAATTTTCAAAAGCTCTTTCCACGCAGCGAAAGAGAGAGGATAAAAACGCGTAAACAGGCGGTAGCAGGCAAAACGCTGAAACTTCCGGACAATAATAACGGCGATAAAAAAGCAATACCAGTAGGTAATGGCGGTTGCATAGCCGGTACCGACGCCGCCGAGCTTTGGAAATCCGCATTGGCCGTAAATAAGCAAGTAGTTGAACAAAATATTGATTGGCAGCGCCGTTAAAGTGATAAACATCGTCATTTTTGTCTGCCCGAGCGCATCGATAAAGCAGCGCAAAACATAGTAAAGAAAGAGCGGGATGATGCCAACGGAAAGGGCCATTAAATAGTGAAAAGCGACGCGCTGCACCTTGTTGTCTAGATTCATATGGTTCAGAATCGGATGCAAAAGGATGGCGCCTATGGCAATGATAAAAAGTGCGATCACACCCGCTAAATACATCGCTTGGATAACCGCATGGGGAATTTGTTCATGCCGCTTCGCTCCAAGATGCTGGGAAACGATGGGGGTTAGCGCCAGCAAAATGCCGCTCGTTCCGGTAAACACCGGAACCCATAAGCTGGATCCAATCGCGACTCCCGCCAAATCTTTGGAACTGGCATGACCTGACATAGTGACATCGGCAAAATTCATTGCATATTGGCCGACTTGGGTGATGAATACGGGAAGAAAAATATGTAGCAATTGAACGATTTTCTCTCTATACGTCATCGTTTGCTGCATCGCCAACAGCCTCTTTTCTATAAAAAAGATTGCACTATTAATATAGAATAATAGAAAAGAAAGGAAGAAACAAGAATGAAATCTCTTGCCTTGCAATATGATTTATTATTAAACATTGTTCTAAATACAAAGTATAAAGAAGAAACTACTTTTAAATAAAAGTACAAGCAAAAAAGCTGCCCCGTTTACTATACGGACAGCTTTTTATCGTCAATGGGAAGCTCAATAAAAAAACATGTGCCTTTGTCGCTGCTTTGCACTTTCATCGTTCCTTTGTGAAGTTCGATGATTTTTCGCGATAGCGAAAGCCCAAGGCCGGTGCCTGTTTCTTTTGTCGAGAAAAACGGATCAAAAATATGATCAATCACTGTCGGAGGTATGCCCGGCCCGTCATCGCAAAATTGAATTTGCACCATGTTGTTTGATCGTTTGCTAGAAATAGTGACATTCATCGTCTTTTTTACTTTAGCCTCGACCGAATTGCGGAATAAATTTAAAAACACTTGCAGCAGCTGATTTTTATCACCGTTTATTTCACACCGATCTAGCTGGTCAGCTAAATCAAAATAAACATTTACATTATTTAACAAAGCTTCACTCTGCAATAGCATTCCGACGTCTTTGCGAATAAATTGGTTGAGTTTGATTTTTTCCATTTTTATATCCGCAGGCTTTGCGGTGCTTAAGAAGTCAGTAATAATGTTGTTGGCGCGATCCAGCTCGGGAATAAGCAGACGATCGATAAGCGAAATAATTCGCTCTGGAAGATCGTTTTTCAAAAATTGCAAATAACCGCGAACAGTCGTCAGTGGATTGCGAATTTCGTGGGCAATCCCAGCAGCGATGCGGCCGGCGACGGCGAGCTTTTCGGTTTCCTTCATCATGTTTAACGATTGGAACATGCTAATGACCCGTTTGATTGAACCGTCGTCATTATAAATAATGCGCGTATTAATGATGCCGTAAAAGCGGTCTAATACTTCCTGATTATAGATCGGTTCCTTTTTTTCAATGGACTGCAGTGTCACAATGAGCTCATCGGGCAGCTGCAATAATTCGCGGATATGTTTTCCGATAATCGTGTCGCGGTCCACCCCGGTATCGTTGGCCGCTTGCAAGTTGCAAAGCGTAATGATGCCGTTGCCATCGACAAACACAATATGATGAGGAACAAGGTCAAGAATCGGCGTTAAAAATGTTTCGATTTTCTCAAACGGTATGTCTCGATAAAAATCGATGTCCCATTGCAATTCTGCCTCTTTTGCCGGAGATGCAGGAATCGGCTTCATGATTGGCGCTGCTTTTTCGCGGCTTTTTTCTAATTTTATTCTTGTTTTGTAATCGGTGAAAACAAATGGAAATGGAATTTTTTTAATAAAATTTTGATAACATTGTATTTGTTGTTCTAATTCTGCTATTCGCTGTTTCAGGTTTTCGTAGGATAAATCATCCATCATTCCAAACTCCTTAATTGAACATCCGTTAGTTATTGTATAAAAATACACTTATTTTGACTATCATTGAAGGCGCAATCTTTTCGTATTGGCGGTGATGACGGAGGCGATCGTTTCGCATGCTTTTGTTTTCATTCCAGTATCCCGATAGCTGGAGGGCAAATCGGTGGAAACCGCTACTACCCCGTAACTTCTGCTTCCCGCCATGTTTTTATATTTTCTTCAATATGTCTATACTGGTCAAGATGAAAGTGAGCGTCAATCACAGGCGCACACCTTTTTGATATCGTCTTGCAATAAACGGAGAAACTTCTGCATCTCTTCTTCGGAAGGAAAAACGGCTTGCGCCTGCCGCTCGTTTCCGCCACCTTTTCCGCTTGATAATGACAGTATTTCTTTGAGCCACTTTCCGATGTGCAGAGAAAGGGAAAGCGCTTTAACGATCACTATGCGCTGCTCTAATGTTGTAGCCAGCACCGCCGTTTTTTCATAGCGGTTGGCAATCATGTTGGCAATGGTTTGTATGTCCTTTAAGGTATATTGTTTATAAACGCGCATGACGACTTGTTCTTGCTTTGCCTGTTGAGCGGCGTTTTCCGCCTCTATGGCAAATAGGATCTCTTTATATTGTTCAAGCTGCTTTTGCAACTCTTTCTTTTCCGCTTCCCATTTGCCGAGAACGTCAAGTAGCATATCCCGATTCGTCCCCAGTTGCTGAGAAACAGCGGTCGCGATGCGATGGGACAGCTGATAATCGGTAAGCGCACGTTTGCCGCAAACAAACGAGAGACGGGTCATTCCACGGTGGCGTTCCGCTTTCAACAGCTTAATCATGCCGATTTCCCCCGTCCGCGATACATGCGTGCCGCAGCAGGCGGAAACATCAATCCCTTTTATTTCGACGACGCGGATATTTCCTTCGATCTTAGGAAGCTTGCGAAACGGAAGCTGGCGTGCTTCTTCTTTTGTTACGTAATAGGTTTCGACAGGGATGTTGGTGTAAATCAATTCATTGGCGCGATTTTCGATGGCCGTAAGCGCCTCTTCCGATAAAGACGGGACATTTAAATCAATCGTTACGACTTCACTGCCCATATGGAATCCGACGGTATGCGCGTCAAACAGTTCGATGCACACGGCAGACAATAAATGCTGGCCGCTATGCTGCTGGGTATGGTCGAGACGGCGCGCCATATCAATCCGACAACGAACAGTTGATGCAGCAGGGAGGGAAGGGAGGCGATGATATACTTCTTCATTTTTTTCGAATACCTCAAGCACAGGGATATCGGCGATCACTCCGTTGTCGCACGGCTGCCCGCCGCCTTCGGGATAGAAGGCCGTTTCTGACAATGTGATAATGTATGTATCTCCGTCTTTTTTTGCGCTTGTGATCGTTGTTGTCCATTCGCTAGTTGTTGGGGAAGTGTAATACCATTTTTCCGTCAATCTGTTTCATCCTTTCCCGTATTGTTTGTTTTTATATAAGCAAATTTTGAATAAATCTGACGGTTTTTGCAAGGTTGTGATATGAATTTTTTCCGTCCCTATTCGGTTTAGAGGGGGGCTTGTGAGTAAATTTAGAAATTAGGTTATGAAAGAGTGAAAAACTACGCTAATCGAAATATTGTGATAAAATTTCAGTTACGTGTAATGAAAAAATATTTTATCATTCAACATTATACAAAAATAGTATGAATATTCATAATTTTTATTAAAATATTTACTAAATAAACAATTTAAAAAGGGGAAAGATTTCCCCTAAGATAATGTACGGCGCATCTCATTTGATTGTTTGGAAAATAGGTAGTAAAGAACGAGTGCGCAAATAGATAAGGCAATGCCAAAAAGATAAGGAAGTTCGATCATTTTCGTAAACATCCAACCGGCAACTACCGGGCCGACAATGCGCCCGAGTGAGTCAAAGGAAGAGAGAAGCCCGGTGGCGCGCCCTTGGCCGCTTGGAGCGTGTTTCGTGACAAGCGCCGATACACAAGGGCGGATGACGCCGTTGCCGACGCCAAATACCGATAAAAAGATGGCAGCGGTCAGAAAATTACGAACAAGTAAAATCAAGGCAAATCCGATGGCAGATACGATAATGCCGCCTTGAATGACGCGGCCTTCACCGAATTTGCGAGTCAATTTGCCGATAAGTCCCCCTTGGACAACAGCACTCGCAAGGCCCATAATCATAAAAATGTACCCTAGCTGTGCAGAATATAATCCGGCGCGTTTGGCGGCAAAGTAAGCGAAGGTCGCTTCCAGCCCGGCGAGCGAAAACGTAATGAACCATTGCAGCAAATATAAAAACAAGAGAGGTCCTTTGAGCATATGCCACATTGGTTCTTTCGTTTTTGAACCAGACGATTGTTTTTCTTTTGATAATGATTCTTTTAAAAACAGCAGGACAAAACAGGCGGTGATGGCGGAAAGACAGCCTGAAATAAAGAAAGGGGTATGTAAATTCATTTTTGAAAAAATGCCGCCAATTGCCGGGCCGAAAATAAACCCAAGTCCCGTAGCCGCACCGATTGCTCCCATCGCTTTTCCGCGTTCCTGCGACGTGGTGACGTCGGCCGCATAAGCCATTGCCGTAGGCATCGTAGCCGCTGACAGTATTCCACCGATAATGCGGGCGATAAACAGCATGGCAAGCGTTTTAGCGATAGCAAACAAAAAGAAGGAGAGAGATAGACCAGCGATGCCGATGAATAAAATCGGCTTGCGCCCGTAGCGGTCCGACATCTGCCCCCAAAACGGGGCAAACAACAATTGCATTAGGGAGTAAACCGCCATAAGCATTCCTAACTGTGTCGGAGTCGCCCCGACGTCTTCGGCTAAAAAGGGGAGTACAGGGATAATAATTCCAAATCCTGACATCACTAAAAACATGATGGCAAATAAAAGGGGAAGAAATCGATTCTTTTTCATATTATTCCCTCCGGAAGTTCGCTACTTTTTTATCATAATAAAGTTAGGAAAGATTTGCAAAATATATATGCACTAGAAGGAAACATATGCGAAACATTCTTTCATGACATAATCAGCTTACATATTATCATCGGTACGCTGTTTGCAAGGACAGCGACGTTTATGACGATTCTGTTTTTGTCGATTTATTTAACCAAGGTGAAAGGAATCAGTCCTGTGGAGGCTGGGACCATTATTGGGATTAGCGCCTTTGTTGGTTTATTTTATACGCTTTTCACTTAATGAAGGGAAAAAAGCGCTATATGCAGTATAGTTTGTAGCACTGTTCATTTTTCTTATATAATGATTAGTGTGATAGCTGAAATGAAAATAGTTAGGTGATGAAAACGATGCTAACGTTAAATGATGTGCTAGAAGCAAGAGAGAAAATGAAAGGAGTTGTTCATCAAACCCCGCTCGAGCATTCGCAAACGTTTAGCAATTTATCCGGCAATAATGTATATATGAAATTGGAAAACTTGCAAAAAACCGGTTCGTTTAAAGTGCGAGGCTCGTTTAATAAAATTATGTCGTTAACAGAAGAAGAACGAAAACGTGGGGTGATTGCCGCATCGGCAGGAAACCATGCCCAAGGGGTCGCCTACTCCGGCGGCATGATCGGCATCCCGTGTACGATTGTCATGCCGAAAGGGGCGCCGTTAAGCAAGGTCGAAGCGACAAAAGGGTACGGCGCAGAAGTGATTTTGCATGGCGATGTGTTTGACGAATCGCTTGAGTATGCGCTTGAACTGCAGCGGCAACGCGGTATGACGTTTGTCCATCCGTTTGACGATTTGGCAGTAATGGCAGGGCAAGGAACGATCGGCTTGGAAATTCTCGAGCAGCTTCCGGATGTTGATGTTGTCCTGTGCCCGGTTGGTGGCGGCGGTCTGCTTTCAGGATTGGCGTTTACATTAAAACAGTTAAAACCGTCGATCCAAGTGTATGGCGTCGAATCAGCGGCCTGTCCGGGAATGACGGCGGCCCTTCGCCATAAAAAACCGGTGGTGATTGCCTCCTCGGATACAATTGCTGATGGGATTGCGGTGAAGAAGCCAGGAAATATCACGTACCAATATATTGAGAAATACGTAGATGGCGTCGTTTGCGTCGAAGAAGCGGAAATTTCGCGGACGATGTTATATTTGCTGGAGCGGAACAAGCTGTTAGTCGAGGGGTCGGCGGCGTGTCCGCTGGCAGCGCTGTTATATCAAAAGCTGCCATTTACCGGAAAAAAAGTCGTCGCCATATTAAGCGGAGGCAATGTCGATGTTACCCTTATTTCGCGCATTATTGAACGCGGTCTTGTCGAATCCGGAAGGTTTGTCACGTTTACGACCGTCATTTCCGACAAACCGGGCCAGCTCAATAAATTATTGCGCATTATCGCCGAATTAGAAGCAAACGTCATGTCCATTCACCATCAGCGCATTGGGGCAAAAGTATTGCCGGGACAGGCGGAAATTCATTTTTCGCTCGAAACAAAAAATCAAGATCATATTCATCAAATTCACCAGGTATTGTTAAAAGAAGGATATGACGTCGAGTTTTTCCAATAACACCGCCTCAGGGATGGTGTGGTCACGCCATCCCATATTGTTTTCAATGAACGTTTGGTATATCTCGTAGTTTTGTTTGTCCGATTCCATCATGCGCCATTTTCGCTTTTAGGCCTTCGAGAATGTAAAGCCCCATCATCCCCATTAATTCCTCATCGGTCATTTCTTCAATGAGCTGCAGCAAATCGTTGCGATCGAGCTCTTCCAAAATCGACATCGTCATCGCTTCCGCATCTTCTTCATCACCTGTGAGTCGGTTTTTATAGTATTCGTATAGCTCGTCGACAAATTTCATTTATTTTTCCTCCATCTGTTTCGTTTATCATCAGTTTACATAAATTTATGTATATAATGATTGCCTGCTTTTAGTTAAATATAGCTTGAATCCATGAAAGATCGTAAACGCAAAACGAAGGGAAAACATTATGCTTATTTTTACAATAATTCAAAGGCAGGCAGCATTTACAAACATCTTGGTTTTCGCGATATCCGAACATGAACGATGTATCGCTAGAAAAGGGTGGGCCTACTTTGACTTGGGAAGTAGGCCCACCTTTCATGATTATTGCCCGTCCGCTCCGTTTGGAGTGACGCGGCGAATATGTTGGTCGCCTTGTTCTCTCATTGCTTTTGCTTTGTCGTTAACAAGTTGTTTTTGGTCGACCAATGATGATGGAGTTTGTTTTTTGTTTGCCATATTGGTCACCTCATTTGCGAAGATTTTGCACGCTGAATAAACATTTCCGCATCTTCAATGAGCCCGCATGTGCCACATTGGACGCGGTAGCTTGGGCCGCGATATGGAAGATGGAATGGTTCTAACGCCTCGTTCGTATATTCTTGTTCAATTTCGCCTGTTTGTGGGTTGAGCTTTACTGCTCGCGGATGTTGCTCGATTAAATGGAAACGGGTTCGATTTGTTTTGCAGTTCGGACATAACATCGGTTCCAAAAGAAGCCACCTCCATCTTTATGTTTTGGAAAAACCGTCATGATTATGTATAAAATTGTAGAAACCGCCTATATGTCATAGAGGAATCGCATACAAATATAGCGAACAATAGTATTTATAGAGAAAATCAGGAGGGAGAGGGGCAAGGTGCAAAGAGCGATTACATTGACTCATCGTGGCATGACGTTGCGCGGGATGGAACATATCCCGGAAAAAGCGCTGGATGAAAAGATCCCTACCGTTATTTTGTTTCACGGATTTACCGGTACGAAGCTAGAACCGCATCGTTTGTTTTTAAAAATATCACGTGCACTTGAGAAGAAAGGAATCGCCAGCTTCCGCTTCGACTTTTTAGGCAGCGGGGAAAGCGACGGTGACTTTGAAGAGATGACCGTATCCAAAGAAATAGAGGAAGCGCATGCGATTGTCGACTTTGTCAAACGCGATGCACGCATTAATCCATCGCGCATTTGTTTGCTCGGCCTCAGCATGGGCGGGCTTGTTGCCAGTGTCGTTGCCGGCGAAAGACCGAACGATGTCGCCAAATTAATTCTTATGGCGCCGGCAGGAAACATGTACGAGTTGATCGTGGAGACGATTCGGCAAGGAAATATCGATGCGACCGCTCCTTATTTTGATCACGGGGGAAACTTAGTTGGACGCGCGTTTTTAGAGGATTTACAAACGATCAACGTATTTGAGCGGGCCAAGCCGTACGACGGCCCTGTGCTGCTCATTCATGGAACGAAGGATGATGTCGTACCATACCGCGTCAGCCATCTGTATAAGCAATTATGTTATGGCAGCCGCGCCACCATCCATTTGATTGAAGGAGCCAACCATACGTTTGACGGTCATCGTTGGGAAACAGAAGTGATTGAGACGATTCTCGAGTTTGTTTCATAAGGGGGGACGAGACGTTGGGAAAGTTTGGCACGTTCAAGCATGAAAAAGACGTGCCGCGCAGCGAAGCAATTAATAACGTATGGGGGATAAAGAAAAAATTCCTCCGCTGAAAACGGAGGAATTTTTAAAGAGCTTGAAAAAAAGCATTCCAGTATTTTGCTTGGCTGATAGCTCGTTTATCGTGCAAAACGTCTCCAGGAGCGTTTCCTTCTCCGATCACATAGCCGACGTATTCCAAACCGATAAATTGGAAGATGTATTGAAACTGTTGAACGAGCGGAAGACCTTTTATATACGGATCGTCACCGCCGCAAATCACGACAAAGCTTTTTTCTTTTTCATTTCTTCTTTAAAAGAAAATCGTGTATCCCGTAAACTTTGTGACCAGCGATCGATAAATTGTTTCATATGCCCGCTCATTCCATACCAATAGATGGGAGTCGCAAAAACAAGAACATCATGTTGGCGAACGAGCTCCATCATTTGATCATAATCATCGTCAACTTTCGTAAACCCTGCCGGATCGTGGCGTTTGTCAACAATCGGCTGAATATGAAAGTCTTTAAGATGAACGTGGGTACAAGAGATTCCTTCCAACATCATGTTTGTAAGCTGTTCCGTATTTCCGTTTTCCCTTGAACTGCCATTTAATACTAATATTTTTGCCATCGTATCGTTCCTTTCTTTTTCGTTACATGATTGATGATAAACGATAGTTGACAATTCCGGCAACCATTCCGTATTTTATAATTAAATAAAAAATATTTCATTTTTCAGAAAATAGTGGTAATATAAAAGCAAAGGAGATTATTCATGGCAGAAAAACCGCTAAAAGACCGAATTATTGACACTGCTCTTCGCCTCTTTGAAAAATATGGGTATCACGGCGTGACCGTTGACCGCATTGTGACGGAAAGCGATACGTCAAAAGGCGGCTTTTACCATAACTTTAAGTCAAAAGACGAGCTGCTTTATCACATTCATGACGTATTTATTACGTATGTCTTGAATAAGGCGCAGAAAGCGTATGAAAACTACAAAACTCCGACAGAGCGCTTATATGCCATTATCCAGTCATTTGTTAAAGTGTTTCATTTATATAAGCCTCATATTACTGTTTTTTATCAGGAAAGCACATATTTAAAGCCGGAATACTCGGAAAAGATCAACCGAAAACGTGATGAATTCAAACAAGTCATTTTTCGCGTCATCCGCGAGGGGATCGAAGCAGGAGAATTCCGTCCCGAACTATCTGTTGAAATTACTGGCATGTCGATTATCGGCATGGTCAACTGGACGTATAAATGGTATAACCCAGAAGGCCCGCTTACGATCGAGCAAATCGCGAAATATTTTGCTGATTTTATTTTGCATGCCGTGCTGAGGGAAGAAATGAAGGAAAAACCGTCCATTTCTCGATTTTTGCTTCCGTCTTTGTTTCATTCGTATTCGAAGGAGAAATAATGTGTGTGTTTGTAAAGAAACCAACTAGTCGGTCTAAATAGAAACAGAGGCAGTTGTCATCTGTTTCTATTGCTAATGATTAAAACCGACTAGTCGGTTTTAAGATAAATGATAAATCTAATGGGGGAGAGAGAATGAATTTCGAATTAACAAAAGAGCAGCAGATGATTAAAGAGATGGTTCGTGACTTTGCCGAGAAGGAAATTGCGCCATACGCGGCGAAATGGGATGAAGAAGCGTATTTTCCTGTTGAAGTGTTTAAAAAGATGGGAGAATTGGGGCTTTTAGGCATCCCGTTTCCAGAAAAGTATGGCGGCTCGGGCGGAGATACGATTTCCTATGCCATCGCTGTCGAAGAAATCGGCCGTGCTTGCGGCGGCACCGGGTTAAGCTATGCTGCTGCCGTTTCCTTAGGCGCAAGCCCAATTTATTATTTCGGCACGGAAGAACAAAAGCAAAAGTGGCTTGTTCCGATGGCGAAAGGAGAAACGTTGGGAGCGTTTGGCTTGACCGAACCAAACGCTGGATCTGACGCAGGCGGCACACGCACTACAGCGGTATTGGATGGAGATGAATATGTGATTAACGGCGAAAAGTGCTGGATTACCAATGCCCAATATTCCAGACAGGTGATTGTCACGGCGGTAACGGGAAAAGATGAACGCGGCAAAAATATTATTTCCGCCATTATTGTTCCAACGGATACGCCAGGGTTTACGATTCGCTCGAACTACGACAAAATGGGCGTCCGCGCTTCCAATACGTGTGAGCTTGTGTTTGAAAACGTCCGCGTGCCGAAAGAAAACGTACTTGGCGATCCGAAAAAAGGGTTTAAACAGTTTTTATACACGCTTGATGGCGGCCGCATTTCCATTGCTGCATTGGCGGTTGGAATTGCCCAAGCGGCATTTGAGAAAGCGCTTCAATACGCGAAAGAGCGTGTCCAATTTGGTCAGACTATTTCAAAATTTCAAGCGATCCAATTTAAGCTTGCCGATATGGCGATGGAAATTGAGCTCGCTCGCAATATGGTGTATAAAGCGGCATGGCTCAAGGATCAAGGCAAACCGTTCACAAAAGAAGCATCGTTCGCGAAACTGTTTGCTTCGGAAATGGGCTTTCGCGTTTGCAACCAGGCGATTCAAATTCACGGCGGCTATGGCTATATGAAAGAGTATGAAGTCGAGCGCCATTTGCGCGACATTAAACTAATGGAAATCGGGGAAGGCACGTCCGAAATTCAACGTCTGGTCATCGCTCGTCAACTTGGATGCTAAATACCGGGAAATGCGCATATAGCTAGAAATGAATCTGGACAAAGGGGAGGAGACGGTTTATGCTGACGGTCACGGTGGGGAAGCTGCTGGAGGAAAAAGCGAGGCTGCATCCGGATCATGAGGCGGTTGTGTATGCAGATCGCGACCTACGGATGACGTATAGGCAATTTAATGACTATTGCCGTCTAGTGGCGCGCGGGTTGATGCGGCTTGGCATTGAAAAAGGGGAAAATGTGTCGATTTGGGCAACCAATGTGCCGGAATGGATCGCTTGTCAATTTGCGACCGGAAAAATGGGAGCAGTGCTTGTTACTGTCAATACAAACTACCGCGCCGCAGAATTAGAGTATCTATTAAAACAATCCGATTCGACGACGCTCTTTTTAATCGAACAATATCGCGGTTCTTCTTACGTGGATATTATTTACGAGATTGTTCCGGAGCTGCGCACATGCGAGCCTGGAAAGCTTCAGTCCAAGCGTTTGCCAAAATTGAAAAATGTCGTGTTCATTGGGGAGAAACGCTATCCGGGGATGTTTACATGGAACGACATTCTTGCGATGGCGCATGATGTGCCGGAAGAACAGCTTGATGAACGGATGAACTCGCTCGATCCGCATGATGTCACCAACATGCAGTACACCTCGGGAACGACGGGATTCCCGAAAGGCGTGATGCTCACCCACTACAATATTGTCAACAATGCCTATAATGTTGCGCAGTGCATGAAGCTCACCAAAAGTGACCGCCTCTGCATCCCAGTGCCGTTCTTCCATTGCTTCGGCTGCGTGATGAGCACGTTGGCATGCGCTACGGTCGGGGCAACGATGGTGCCGGTGCAGGAATTTAACCCGAAACAAGTGTTGCAAACCGTGCAAGCGGAAAGATGCACGGCCTTGCATGGGGTGCCGACGATGTTTATTGCCGAATTAAACGATCCTGATTTTGAAAAATATGATTTATCAACGCTTCGCAAGGGAATTATGGCCGGCTCTCCTTGCCCGATTGAAGTGATGAAAGCGGTCATCGAGAAAATGGGAATAAAAGAGATTACGATTGCTTATGGTCAGACAGAATCATCGCCGGTGATCACACAGACAAGAACGGATGACCCGATTCACTTGCGCGTGGAAACGGTCGGTCGTGCGCTGCCAAATGTCGAAGTGAAAATCGTTGAGCCTGGAACAAATAAAGAAGTGCCGCCAGGTGTGCAAGGGGAATTATGCACGCGCGGTTACCACGTGATGAAAGGCTATTACAACAATCCAGATGCAACGAAAGAAGTGATTGATGAAGATGGATGGCTGCATACCGGCGATTTAGCGGTGATGGATGAAAACGGATATTGCCGGATCACAGGACGTTTAAAAGACATGATTATTCGCGGCGGCGAAAATATTTACCCGCGTGAAATTGAAGAATTTTTATACAAACATCCAAAAATTTTGGATGTTCAAGTCGTCGGTGTGCCGGATGAAAAATATGGAGAAGAAGTGATGGCGTGGATTATTTTGAAAGAAGGACAAACGGCAACTGCAGAAGAAATTCGCGAGTTTTGCCGCGGGAAAATCTCGCGCCATAAAATCCCGCGCTATATCGAATTTGTCGACTCGTATCCGATGACAGCCTCCGGAAAAATACAGAAATTTAAATTGCGTGAAATGGCGAAACAGCGTCTCAGACTGACGAACTAAAACAATTGTCTGGCGAAGCGGCGCGTTATTTCGCCGTCTCGCTCGCAATAAAACGAAACTAACTAAGGAGACAAAGGGTGATGGGATGTTTGCAAAAATATTGATTGCCAACCGCGGGGAGATTGCGGTAAGGGTGATTCGTACATGCAAAAAGTTAGGGATTCAAACGGTGGCGATCTATTCGGAAGCAGATGCTGACTCGCTTCACGTCAAGCTGGCGGACGAGGCACATTTGATCGGAAAGCCACGCGTAAGCGAAAGCTATTTAAATATCGAGAAAATTATTGAAGTGGCGAAAGCGACAAAAGCGGAAGCCATCCATCCGGGCTACGGATTGTTATCGGAAAATCCGCAATTCGCCCGCCGCTGCGAAGAAGAAGGCATCGTCTTTATCGGGCCGAAAGCGGATGTGATCGCAAAAATGGGAAGCAAAATTGAAGCGAGAAAAACGATGGAAACGGCCGGAGTGCCGATCGTACCCGGCATCGCCTTTCCTCTTCAAGATGTCGAGGAAGCGGTAAAAACCGCTGAAGCGATCGGTTATCCGATTATGTTAAAGGCTTCGGCGGGAGGCGGCGGCATCGGCATGCAAATCGTGCGCGATGAAGACGAGCTGCGCAAAGCGTTTGCCGGCAATCAAAAGCGGGCCGCTTCATTCTTCGGCGACGGGGCGATGTATTTAGAGAAATATATCGCCAATCCGCGTCATATTGAGATTCAGCTTCTCGCCGACAAACATGGGAACTGCATTTATTTGTGGGAGCGGGAATGTTCGATTCAGCGCCGCCACCAAAAAGTCGTCGAAGAGGCACCATCGCCGTTTTTAGATGAAAAAACGCGGCGGAAAATGGGGGAAGCCGCTGTCAAGGCTGCCAAACATATCGGCTATACGAACGCCGGAACGATTGAATTTTTAGTCGATGAACAGAAAAACTTTTATTTTCTTGAAATGAATACGAGACTGCAAGTGGAACACCCGGTTACCGAAGAAATTACCGGACTCGATTTAGTTGAAGAACAGTTGCGCGTCGCCGCGGGTGAGCCGCTTCGCTATCGGCAGGAACATATCCGCCGCGACGGCCATGCGATCGAAGTGCGCATCTATGCGGAAGATCCAAAAACATTTTTGCCGTCGCCAGGGAAAATCACGGTCTTCGGGCTGCCGCAAGGGGAATACGTGCGTAATGAAACGGCGGTGCAAAGCGGCATGACGGTCACGCCGTTTTACGATCCCATGATTGCCAAACTCATAACGAAAGGCAACGACCGCCAAGAAGCGATCAAACGCATGCTTGCGGCGCTAGAAAATTATCAAATTGAAGGAATTAAAACAAACATTCCAATGCTAAAAGAGGTGCTTTCCCACTCTGCGTTCCAAGCAGGAGATACAACCACTAACTTCGTCGAAAAACATTTGCAAACCACAACGACAAAATAGAAGAAATGGAGGAAGAAAACAATGAGTCAAGTAGTCGCATCAATGGCAGGAAGTGTGTGGAAAATTGTTGTAGCGGTAGGGGACCAAGTTGAAGAAGGGCAAGATGTGATCATTTTAGAGTCCATGAAAATGGAAATCCCAATTGCGGCGGAGTCTTCGGGAGTTGTCAAACAAATCAATGTACAAGAAGGGGACTTTGTGAACGAGGGCGACGTGCTGCTCGAATTAGAATAAGAGGTGAGAGAAATGGGCAAATGGCCAACACATGTCACCATCAAAGAAGTCGGCCCGCGCGACGGACTGCAGAATGAAAAAGCACAAATCGCCACCGAAGATAAAATTGCCTGGATTAATCAACTGTCGAAAACAGGTTTAACGTATATTGAGATTACTTCTTTTGTCCACCCAAAATGGATTCCGCAGCTTGCCGATGCGTTGGAAGTAGCGACGAGAATTGAACGGGTGCCAGGCGTGACGTACGCCGCGCTCGTTCCGAACCAAAAAGGATTGGAAAAAGCGCTGGCCGCGCAGGTAGATGAAGTTGCCGTCTTTATGTCCGCGAGTGAAACGCATAACCGTAAAAACATCAACAAATCGATCGCGGAAACGTTTCCGGTGTTAGAAGAAGTGGTGAAAATGGCCAAACAAGAAGGAAAAGCGGTGCGCGGCTATGTATCAACAGTATTCGGCTGCCCATATGAAGGAAACGTTTCGATCGAACAAGTGATTCGCGTTTCAGAACGATTGTTTGCTATGGGAATTGATGAGCTTTCGTTAGGAGATACGATTGGAATCGCCACGCCGAAGCAAGTGCAAGAAGTGCTGGAAGCTGTCTTGCAACGCTTTCCAAAGGAAAAGCTGGCCATGCATTTTCATGACACGAGGGGGACGGCTTTAGCGAATATTCTCGTTTCGTTGGAAATGGGGATTACAACATTTGACAGTTCGCTTGGCGGATTAGGAGGCTGCCCGTACGCGCCAGGCGCGTCGGGGAATGTGGCGACAGACGATTTAGTCTATATGCTTCATGGCATGGATATTGCTACAGGCATCGATGTCAAACAGCTGACAGAAGCGGCGCTGTTTATTCGCGATAAAATCGGGCGTCCGCTTTCTAGCCGGTACTTACAAACCATTGCTCGGTAATCAAAGGGGGAATACGATGTCATCATTCGTTTCATACGAGTTGCAGGAAAATGGTATTGCAATAGTGACGTTAAATAGACCGGAAGCGGCGAACGCGCTGTCGACCTTGCTCTTAAACGAACTGTCCGAGCTTCTTGGCGATCTTTCTTTCCGGAAGGACATTCGCGTTGTCATTGTGACCGGGGCGGGGGAAAAAGTCTTTTGCGCCGGAGCCGATTTAAAAGAACGCGCCGGCATGAATGAAACGGAAGTACGGAAAACGGTCGCCCTCATTCGCGAGACGATAAACCAGGTAGAACAGCTGCCACAGCCCGTCATCGCTGTTCTAAATGGCTCGGCGTTTGGAGGCGGTCTGGAGCTCGCTCTTGCCTGCGATATTCGCGTGGCAGTAGACACGGCGCAACTGGGGCTTACGGAAACGTCTTTAGGAATCATTCCTGGCGCAGGGGGAACGCAGCGGCTTCCGCGTCTCATCGGAAAAGGAAAGGCGAAAGAATTGATTTTTACCGCTAAGCGCATTACCACCCAAGAAGCGGCACAAATCGGCCTTGTCGAATACGTGGTGCCGCGCGCGCAATTAATGGAGAAAGCGCTCGAAATTGCTGGGCAAATCGCCGCCAACGCGCCAATCGCCGTAAGGCAGGCGAAACTTGCGGTGAACCGCGGCTTGGATGTCGATTTGGCGACCGGGTTGCGCCTCGAGCAAATGGCATATGAAGTGACCATTCCAACAAAGGACCGTCTTGAAGGATTGCAGGCGTTTAAAGAAAAAAGAAAACCGGTCTACAAAGGGGAATAGGAGGAAAACAGCATGGGAATGAACGATGTTGCGAAAAAACAAAATGCAGTGCTGACAGAGCAATTGCAGGAGCGAATCCGACAAATTGAACAAGGCGGAGCGCCAAAATACCACGAAAAAAACGCAGCGCAAGGAAAGCTGTTTGTCCGCGACCGCTTAAAATTGCTATTGGATAACGGGCTCGAATTTGAAGATGCACTATTTGCCAACTGTCTTGCCGATGGGCTTCCAGCCGACGGCGTTGTGACCGGGGTAGGAAAAATCAACGGACAGACTGTTTGCGTGATGGCCAATGATTCGACGGTGAAAGCGGGTTCCTGGGGAGCGCGGACGGTGGAAAAAATCATCCGCATTCAAGAAACGGCGGAAAAGCTGCGTTGCCCGATTCTTTATTTAGTCGACTCGGCAGGTGCACGCATCACGGACCAAATTGAAATGTTTCCAGGTCGGCGTGGTGCAGGAAGAATTTTTTACAACCAAGTGAAATTATCAGGAAAAGTGCCGCAAGTCTGTCTCCTGTTTGGGCCGTCTGCGGCGGGGGGCGCGTATATTCCGGCGTTTTGCGATATTGTCATTATGGTTGAAGGGAATGCGTCAATGTATTTAGGATCCCCGCGCATGGCGGAGATGGTGATTGGGGAAAAAGTGACGCTCGAAGAGATGGGCGGCGCCCGCATGCATTGCACCGTTTCCGGCTGCGGCGATGTGCTTGTGAAAACGGAGGAAGAGGCGATCGCTTATGCCCGCCGCTATTTATCCTACTTTCCGGCTAATTACAGCGAAAAGCCGCCAGTTACGGAAGCCAAGCCGCCAAAAGCCTTCGAAAAAACGATTGAAGATATTCTTCCGGCGAACCAAAACGCCCCATTTAACATGTACGATTTGATTGAGCGCGTGATCGACGAAGGGTCATTTTGCGAAATTAAGAAGTTATTTGCGCCAGAGATTATTACTGGACTGGCGCGCTTAAACGGCCAACCGATCGGTATTATCGCCAATCAGCCGCGCGTCAAAGGAGGGGTGCTGTTCCACGATTCTGCCGACAAAGCGGCCAAATTTATCACTCTTTGCGATGCGTTTAACATTCCGCTTCTCTTTTTAGCCGACATACCAGGTTTTATGATTGGTACAAAAGTCGAGCGCGCGGGCATTATCCGTCACGGAGCGAAAATGATCTCGGCGATGTCGGAAGCAACCGTGCCAAAAATCTCGATCATCGTGCGCAAGGCATACGGCGCCGGGCTGTATGCGATGGCGGGACCGGCGTTTGAGCCGGATTGTTGCTTGGCGTTTCCAAACGCGCAAATCGCCGTCATGGGGCCGGAAGCAGCGGTCAATGCGGTGTATGCGAATAAAATTGCCGAATTGCCGGAGGAAGAGCGCGCAGCCTTTGTCGAGCAAAAACGAGAAGAATACCGGCGCGATATCGATATCTACCGGCTTGCATCGGAAATGGTCGTAGACGGCATTATTGCTCCAAACCAGTTGCGCGATGAGCTGATCCGCCGTTTTGACGCCTATATGTCCAAATATATGACGTTTTCGGAAAGAAAGCATGGCGTCTACCCGGTATAATGAAAGAATAGGCGGAACGAAAAGCATTAAACCTGTCACAATAAATTATTATATCTGTTTATATAAGTTGCTAAAAATGAGTATGTCAGCCACTTGAAAAAAGAAGAAAGATTATGTATGATAATAATCACCAAAATACGACTGCTGCGTTGTACGTTGAAGAATGAAGTTTCAACCGATGGCAATAGAAAGGGAGTTCTATATCGAAACGGGAATGTCATGCCTCCCTACGCGCTAGGTTAGAGGACGACAGGAACGTTTCTGCGAACACCCACCTGGTAGAGTGTGGTTGAGAAACTGCATTCCACCAACGGCAAACGCGGCGTCATGCACATGAAAAAAGCCGATCTCTTGCATAGAGGTCGGCTTTTTTCATGCACGTTTTTCCCTAAGCCCAAAACATATAAGAAAAATCGCTGTTATAGATGATGGGCAAAAGGTGATTTATCGCACTTGCTCACGCTCATGGATTTGCCAAATTGTTCGGATGGGATCCAAAGAAGATGTACAACCAAAAGAAAAATCCTCTGACGGAAAATTGTATCGCGTGCAAGTCGAAGCGTTCGCGGAGCGCGGGAATGGGGAACGGCTTGCAGAAGAACTCAAGAAAAAAAAGGATATCCGACAATCATTGTCTAACAATAAAAAAGCCCTTCTCATTGAGTACATGGTGGTTTGCTCAGAATATAGAATTGAAATATCCGGGATATTCACGTTGCGAGTCTCCTGATGAAGTTACTAGTTAGAATTATAGTTGTTCATAGATCGCCGTCTCAAACTTAGCAAGTAGATCCAAGACAGGGTCGTCCGCGAAAGGGAGAATCTGGGTAAGAAGTACACCGGTCACGCGTTTAACTGGGTCAATCCAGTAGTACGTGTTCCCGAGTCCCGCCCACGCTAGGCTTCCCGCACTTCTTCCAGTTGGTGCATCTTCAGTCGTAATCATATAGCCTAATCCCCACTTCTTGACCATGCCTGGAAAAAATTCAACATCGTTGGTAACGGAAGGGATTGCGCTTCTCATTGTGAGCACATTAAGATCACCAATTTGATTAATTCCCATTTCTTTCACTGTTTCCGATTTAAGAATGCGAACCCCTTTGAAAGTGCCACCATGTAGCAACATTTGAAGGAATTTTAAATAATCTTCGGCTGTAGAGTAGAGACCGCCCCCACCCATGAAGAACTCAGGTTCTTGCGGAACTTCAAAATCGACGCGGTTAAGCACACCGTTGTTATCACGCTGATGCATCGCAGCCATGCGCGAGCGAGCCTCGGGGTGTATGATAAAATCTGTGTCGTCCATGCCAAGTGGGATGAATATGTGGTCTTTTAGATAATCGCGTAGTGACTGACCGCTTACTGCTTCAACGGCCTTTCCTACCCAGTCGATGTTGATGCCGTATTCCCAACGGTCGCCAGGATCAAAGACTAGTGGAGTTTTGAGAGAGGCGTTTTTACATTCAATAATTCCTGGAATCTTTTCGTACTCCATGTAGCGAACCATATCAGCATTCCACATATCATAAGTGAATCCAGCGGTATGTGTGAGGAGATGCCGAAGAGTAATGGGTTTCTTTGGCGCTCTAAGTTTAGGATGACCGTTACTATCGAATCCTTCAAGCACTTGAATCGAGTCCAACTCGGGTAGCACACGATTTAACGGTTCGTCTAACTGGAGTTTCCCCTTCTCTACCAGTTGCATTGCCGCTACGGACGTTATTGCTTTTGACATGGAAGCAATCCAGAAGACGGTGTCCAGGGTCATTGGAGTGTCGCTGTCTATGCTTCGTTTACCAAACGCGCCTTGGTATACCAATCCATTATCATTTGCCGCGACCGCAACTACACCCGGCACTTTTCCTTCTGACACAGCTCTTTGCAGTATTTGGTCAATGTGCTGAGCCTTCATAGCAATACCTCCTAAATTTTGCAACATTCATTAAGTAAGCCCACTGATATTGTATGATAATTCAGAATAATTATAACGTTATTGTTTATGATTATGTACCTCTTTGTTAGCCTTGAAGTTTCTAATTTTTTCTCTATAGCTCTTTTCGAAAGGATTGTTGTTTTCTTATGCCAAATGATTGTAGTGATATGGAAAATAATGTATATTGATATTAAAGAATGGAGTGATACGCTTGAATTTCATGTATGTACGTTTGTTGGTAAAAACTACAAGGTTCAAAAACGGATTTTTAAGAACATTATGATCTGGCGAAATTTTTATGTAAAAAATTTTAAACAACATCCTATATTGTAATATTGTTGTAAAAAATGTTAACTATGATCCTTTTCTTAAACTTTGTCAATCTTTATTTTGCAAGTAATATATGGAAATCACAACTAGTAATTCCAAAGGGGAATTAAATAACCATGAAAGATATTTTTTTGCAATTCTAGTTTTTTTCAGGGATAGGCATTGATTTTTTTATGAAAAAAATCTTTTCTTGCAGAATAAATGGTAAATTAATCCAATTACCATATTTATCTAAAAATATTACAAAAAATCCGTGTTATTATGTATGTGCAAGCAAGGGGTGAGTTGGAGGAGGAGAAACAATGAACAAAAAATTCGTATTTTCACTTGCTGCATCTTTAGCGATTGTAGGAGCATCTTTTACAGCAAATACAGTAAAAACGGAAGCAGCTGGGCCTGCTCCATGTCCAGCTATCAAAAGCTATGAAGTTAAATATAATGTCTATCCATCTAGCATTCAAGATATTGAAAAATGGTTGCAGTTTATTTTAAATCAAACAGGAAATGCAGAAATGACAAAACTGGTACAGCAAAAACCAGTCACAACAACTGTCCAAAAACCGTCAGCGAGTGTACAAGCTCCTGTAAGCAAGCCAGCAACGCAGGCACCTGCACCAAGTCAAAGCCAAAAAGCAACGAATGAAGCAGGATTAAAAGCTTATGAACAACAAGTAGTAGACTTAACGAACAAAGAACGGGCGAAATATGGCTTGCCGCCTTTAAAGGTCGATTTAGCGTTAAGCAAAGTGGCCCGTGAAAAGTCAAGAGACATGGCAGTAAACCATTATTTCTCCCATTACAGCCCGACATATGGCTCTCCATTTGAAATGATGAGAAAATTCGGCATTTCATATACAGCTGCTGGAGAAAATATTGCAAAAGGCCAACGGACTCCGCAAGAAGTAGTGGCAGCCTGGATGAATAGCGAAGGCCATCGGGCAAATATTTTGAACAAAAACTACACTCATATCGGAGTAGGTTTTGAAGAAAACGGGTACATCTGGACGCAACAATTTATAAGAAAATAAGGATCAATATTTCTGCACCACACCACTAAGACAGGCTTTAGTGGTGTGGTTTTTTATTAAATACGTTTCTTGACAACAGAAGACTTATTTGCATCAGAATCAACTTGCCGACTTTGTCGACAAGCTGAAAAGACTGATTTATTTTCTGTGGCCTAAACATCAACAATGAAATTGAATAGAGCTTATATATCAACATTTTGATTTTTGTATATTGTCATGTTATAATCATAATTCGCATAGAAATAATTCGTGTTGGAACTATTTCTATTACATATCGTGAGGTGGAGGGATGTATGGAAGGAATTGGCAAAGAAATTATGTATTCGGTGTTCCGAATGCAAAAGGCGTTATACCGTCTTGTCCGCGAAGATGCGGCCCGGGTAGGAATTACAGAAGTGCAGCTAATGATTCTTTATACGTTGTTAAAAAAAGAAAATATCCGGCTGAACGATTTGGCGGAAAAATTAAATTTAAGCAACAGCAATGTCAGTGGTACGGTCGACCGCCTTGTCAGCGCTGGGCTGGTAGTGCGGGAGACTTCAAAACAAGATCGGCGCGCTGTCGTATTAAGTTTAACAGATAGAGGGAGACAGGCGATTCAAGAAGCGTTTAACCATGAATCCGTTTTGAGGAAACGATTAAAAAGAATCGAGGAAACCTTTAAGGAGGAAGAGATTGTACAATATTTATCCATCCAGCAAAAAATGAAAGATATTTTATTAGGGGAGGAGTAAAAACATGAACGTAAAACGCTTAATTATATTAAATATTATTGTTCTTATTTTGCTGGTGGGCGGCGGTTTTGCTGCTTATTATTATGTCAATGAAGCAACCAATTATGTTAAAACGGACAACGCTCGTATCGACGGCCAAGCGATTACGATTGCTGCGCCATTTTCCGGAAAACTGACTTCCTGGTCCGGAAGCGTCGGAAAAACATTTAACAGCGGCGATAAAATTGGTGAAGTATCCGACGGCGAGCATAATATTCCGGTAACCGTTCCACATCATATGACGATCGCCCAGCAAAACGCGGTGGAAAATTCGTTTGTCGCAGCCGGCATGACGTTGGCGCGCGGCTATGATTTGGATGATTTATGGGTAACGGCCAATATTGAAGAAACGGATATTGAAGATGTCAAAGTAGGCCAAGATGTCGATATTTACGTGGACGCATACCCGGATCGCAAGTTTAGCGGAAAAGTAGAGAAACTTGGATATGCGACCGCCAACACATTTAGCCTGCTTCCAAGTTCGAATGCGACCGGAAACTATACGAAAGTGACGCAAGTAATTCCAGTGACGATTTCCATTGACAATTACAACGGGGCGGGGCTAGTGCCAGGAATGAACGTCACCGTTCGCATTCATAAGTAGGTGATGACCTATGTCAACATTTTTAACTGGCTATATTATCTTTTCCGTCCTTGTTCTGGTTGTGCTGAATGTTGCGCTAAGAAGACAAAAAAACGATCCCGTCCCGTCTAGTTTGGAACGAGCAGAGATGGCACATGCACATGGCATGGAGGCAGATAGAGACGAGAAGCCATTGAAAACAGCAGCAGCATCAGGACAACAAACAGGATCGGAAAATATTGGGGATAGCCGCGCCAAAGTAGTAGTCACGATCATGCTTGGAGCGTTTGTCGCGATTTTGAACCAAACGCTTATTAATGTTGCGTTGCCGCATATGATGCATGATTTCAATGTGGAAACGTCAACGGTTCAATGGCTTGTGACAGGGTACATGCTTGTTAACGGCGTGCTGATTCCGATCAGCCCGTTTTTAATTGTGAAATTCCCAACGAAGAAGCTGTTTTTAGCCGGAATGTTGTTTTTTGCTGCTGGAGCTTTTATTTGTTCCATCTCCCCATCGTTCGCCATCCTGCTGACAGGACGCCTAATCCAAGCGGTAGGGGCGGGAATTATTATGCAGTTGATGATGGTCATTATGCTGACTATTTTCCCGCCGGAAAAACGCGGGGTAGCGATGGGAACCGTCGGGATTGCCATGATGTTTGCGCCGGCTGTCGGTCCGACATTATCGGGATGGATCGTGGAACATTACACGTGGCGCCTTTTGTTCTATGTTGTATTGCCGATTGCGATTATAGATATTGTGCTTGCGTTTCTTTGGTTAAAAAATACACCGAAAACAGGAAATCCGCTTTTGGACTGGCGTGGCGCGATTTATTCGACCATCGGCTTTGGCGGCTTACTTTACGGATTCAGCGAAGCGGGAAGCAACGGCTGGGGACAGACGAGTGTAGTAGTGTCCATTATCCTTGGTGCTATATTTTTGATTTTATTTACATGGCGTTCGTTAATGGTGGAAAATCCAATTTTAAATTTCCGTGTGTTTAAATATAATGTATTTACTTTGTCCACCATCATCGGCTGCGTCATTAACATGGCTCTGTTTGCCGCGATGGTCCTGCTCCCAGTCTATTTACAAGACTTGCGCGGATTTACGCCGGTTGACGCCGGTTTGCTGCTCTTGCCTGGTGCGATTGTGATGGCCATCATGTCGCCGATTTCCGGCTGGATTTTTGACCGCATTGGCGCGCGCATGCTCGCGATTGTCGGTTTAATCATTACGGTCGCGACAACATGGGAATTCAGCAAGCTGACGATGGATACACCATACAGCCATATTTTAGTAATTTATATTTTCCGCATGTTCGGTATGTCGATGTTGTCGATGCCGATTATGACGGAAGGATTAAATGCATTGCCGCGCCATTTATACAGCCATGGAACGGCAATGGCCAACACGCTACGGCAAGTCGCCGCTTCGCTTGGCACGGCATTTCTTGTTACCGTCATGTCTAACCGTACGAAGTTTCATGCGGAAAATTATCGCAATGAGATGACGGAAAATAATCCGTTCTTCATGGATATTGTCGCGCAGTTAAAACATGTGATTCCTAGCGATGAAGCGATCGCGCAGCTTTTATATGGCATCGTGCAGCAGCATTCTGCTGTCGAGGGAATTAACGACGCATTTTTTGTCGCCACCGGACTTGCTGTGTTGGCGCTCATTTTAGCTTTCTTCTTAAAAGGGAAAAAGAAAAATGCTCCATCAGCTTGATGGAATGCTGGCGCAAACGGCTGAGATGCGGCCGTTTGCGCCATTTTTTGTGATGGACAATGTACGGAAAAAGGAGTGTTGCTTCGAATGGTATAAAAGTGATAGAAGTAGGGGGGATTTCGTTGGAACAACAAAGCCGATGGCAAGCAAGAAAAAACAAACGGAAAAGGCATTGGCTGCTTACTGGAGTTGTGTTCGCGGTTTTTATCGTCGGCGTCTATTTAGCGATGCAATGGTATATCGCGACAAGAGATATAAGCGCGTTGCAAAAACCGCTGCCGGCTCCGACCATCATTTATGACCAAAATGGCCGCGTCGCCAGCAAAATTGCCTCATCGAAGATGGAGGAGGTACCGATCGAACGAATTCCTAATCATTTTCTTGAAGCAGTGGTGGCGACCGAAGACCGTCGTTTTTATCAACACCATGGCATTGATTATTATGGAATGCTGCGAGCGCTTTTTCGCGACATAAAAGCAGGCGGATGGACCGAAGGCGGAAGCACCATTACCCAACAGCTTGCCAAAAACGTGTTTTTAACAAACGAAAAAACGTTGTGGCGAAAATGGCAGGAATGGTTTATTGCCAAAAAAATCGAGCGCACGTATTCCAAACAACAAATTTTGGAGATGTATGTAAACCGCGTATATTTCGGTGAGGGGGCGTGGGGGGTGCAAAGCGCTGCGAAAACGTACTTTGGCAAAGACGTTTCCAAATTAACCGTCAGCGAAGCAGCGCTGCTTGCCGGGCTGATTAAAGCCCCGTCCGCCTTGTCGCCGGCCAGTCATTATGGGAAGGCAATCGCCAGAAGAAACGTTGTACTTCAGCTGATGAAGGAACAAGGCTATATTGATGAGCAGACATTTTTGCACGCTAAGAATGAAAAAATAGTGATTCAAAAAGAAAAAAAACCAGACCCATACAAAGGTAAATATCCGTATTATGTGGATCAGCTGATCGAAGAGGCGATCGCGCGCTACCATGTCACACAAAGTGAAGTGCTGTCCGGGGGGCTTCATATTTATACGGAGTTGAACCCGCGCATGCAAGAGGCGTTAGAAACTGTGTATCAAAACGACGCTTTGTTTCCGCAGGGAACGGACGATCAACTTGTCCAAAGCGGTGCGGTGCTTCTAGATCCGAAAACAGGCGGGATCAAGGCGTTAATTGGGGGGCGCGGCGAGCATGTATTCCGCGGGTTTAACCGGGCGACGCAACTACAACGCCAGCCGGGGTCAACAATGAAGCCGCTTGCCGTGTATACGCCTGCGTTAGAACAAGGATATCATATATTTGACGAATTAAAAGATGAGCCGGTCGAATTTAACGGTTATCGCCCGGAAAACTATGACCATACATATCGCGGAAGTGTCACGATGTATGAGGCGGTCATTGATTCGCTGAACGTTCCTGCTGTATGGCTTTTGGATCAAATCGGATTGGAAAAAGGAATCGATGCGTTGCAACGGTTTGGGATTCCTTTGGACGAAAAAGATCATTATTTAGGAGTCGCATTAGGCGGAATGCGGCAGGGCGTATCCCCGTTGCAAATGGCTGAAGCGTATTCCGTGTTTCCGAATGATGGCGTGAGAACAGACGCGCACATTATTACAAAAATAGTCGACAAAAACGGCAACGAGATAGCGAAATGGAAACCACATGATGTGCGCGTCACATCGAAAGAAGTGGCACAAAAAATAACGTTTATGCTCGAAGGGGTCGTAAAAGAAGGAACAGGGAAACGCGCACGCATTCCTGGAAGAGCGTTAGCGGGAAAAACAGGTTCAACCCAAGTTCCAGTAGACGGAGTAAATGGGGTAAAAGATCAATGGATGGTTGGCTATACTCCACAGCTTGTCGGAGCTGTCTGGCTTGGATATGATCATACCGATAAACGCCATTATTTACAAACGACAAGCAGCCAGACCGTCGCTGTTATTTTCCGCGAAATCATGGAAAAAGCGCTCGAGGGCACACCGGCGCAATCATTTGCCTACCCGGCTTTAAAGAAAGAACAGAAGCAATGGCAACAATGGCACAAACAAAAGAAAGAAGAAGAAAAACAGAAAAAAGAAGAGAAACGAAAACATGAACACGGCCCGAAAGAAAAAAGAGAGAAGGAAAAACGACGACATCACTGGCATGACAAACATGAAAAGAAACAAAAAGAAAAAGGAAAAGGCCATAAACATGATAACGATGAAGAAGATGATTAAAAACGGATTGGCAATGACGCCAATCCGTTTTTTAGTTCTATTTTTTGTTTTTCGCCGTATATATAGGACAAGTAGGACAAGCAACAGAAAAAGGGGGATGCTTATGGCTTATTTCGGTTCCAAAGGTTGGCTCGTTCAACAATTGAAAGAGGCAGGAGTTCGCTATCATCCTGTGGAAAGGAGAAAAGTGGAAACATACAAAACTGCCATTTTGTATGGACTGTACAAAAAATATGTACAGAAAATCCGTTAACCGAACGCTGCCATCGCGTTCGGTTTGTTTTTTGCAGCGAAATAGGTGATGATAAAAAGAAAGGAGGGATTATAGTAATGAAAAAAGTTTTTGTCGTCGAAGAACAGGAAACGCTTGACGAATGTCTCAAGCGCATAAAAGCAGAAGGATATCGCCCGATTCGCCGCATAGAACGGCCGATTTTCCGTGAAGTGCGGAAAAACGGGGAAACGGTCATTGAACCGTGTGGCAGAATCATCGAATTTGAAGCTGTCTTAAACAAATAAACGAGAATACCAAATAGGCATTCTCGTTTATTGTTGTAAATCGCGCGTTTTTTTCGCTTCGTCATGATTTCCGGTCGGATTGCCGCTTGATGCTTCGTATCCGACCCGATATACGTAGTTTTTTGGCGCGTTGATCACGTTATCCATGTTGTATTGCTTGACATCTTGTTGGAATTGACGCTCGCTCGGGCGTTTTTCCATCGTGTCTCCTCCCTTATTTTGAAAAACTTTCATCCATAGCATGCCCAACAGTACTTTCATTCATCAAAAACTGTGAATGGCCATTCTTTTGATATTGCAGCCGAATCGAAATATCGCTAAAATGGGAGTAGTAATGATGACAGAACAAGGGGAGTCGAATATGATTCATCAAACTTGGTTAAAACGCCCAACGTTAAAAAAAGTGAAATGTGTACATACAAACGCGGAAAAATACATCGTTGATCATGTGCTAACACCAGGAAAAACGTATGAAGTGAAAAACGAAACGGAAGAATTTTATTTTATTATTGATAACACGGGAAAAATTGGCGGGTTTTATAAAGATTATTTTGAGGAAGTGCGTGAGGAGAAGTAATACTTCCTCTTTTTTACAAGCTACGGTTTAGGAGAAGGTTCAACCCAACATGTGAAATAGTTATTCATATAGGTAAAATGATCATTGCACGATGGAAGCTGGCCCATCCGCTTCTTGCAAACCAATGGAGGCTGTCTCCGTTTCTTACGGAAGACAGCCTTTTCGCCTATATTGAGAAACGAGCGGTTTTTCTTTTGGTAACCACCTCGTGAGTACCCCAAGCAGCGGAAGAAAGCTGCACCATATCACAATGATGCAAATCAACATTATTTAGGAGAGAGGTTCACGATACATCAGTATTTCAATTTTTCTTTCCCAAATGTATTAATGGAGATTTTTACTTTAATCTTTTTTAAACTTTCGTCTGTTAATGGAATTTTTTTATTTTTGGAAAACTTTTTCCAATCTTCTGGCTTTTGACGATACATGGCTTCAGAGAGGTTAAGGGTATCAATATCATATTTTAGCCCCAGCTTGTAGAGGCTTCTTATTTCATCTTCCACCGTTTTTTGCGCCAAACGAACTAATTGTTTTTCCGTTAATTTTTCCCTTAACTCAATTACACTTCCTTTGGCGGTTACCTCTATGTTAAATACAGGAGTATATCCTTTGCGCTGATAGGAAATTTTTGACTTAGGTTTAAGAACAACGATTGATGCAACGACTTTGTTTCCTTTTTTTACATAAATAGGGGTTCTTTTTATTCGCTTTTCAAGCCACCTGATTCCTAGCAACTTAGAGCGATCGAAACATTTTTGAAGTTCATCATTGTGTATAAAGCACATTCCTTTTAAATTTAACATCGGTTTTTCTTTTTTTCCCTCCTTCCAATGGCGCGTAGTAATGCTGAGATAAGGAAGTCGCACTGTTTTGGCATCCTCACGTATATCAGCTACAAAGCGATTTAAGCGAATCAGCTGAATAAATGAACTTTGATTGAAAATTTCACTAGGATTGGCTAATAAAGAATAGTATGGCGATGTATGCAAAAGTGGTGCTGCCCCAAAAAAAAGTTTTGTTATCGGCTCATCTGTCGCATAAATCCATAATGTATGCCTAATTTCGTTATATCGGTCTAAAACGTCTAAGACGTCTTCTAGCACTACTTTCTTCAGCGCTCTTTTTGTAAACACGATACTTTTCACATGCGCCCATGATACCATTCGCTGAATAGAAGGATACAGATTATCGGTTGCGATATTAAATGTTTCGCCTTCGGCTTTTCCAACGGCAATGCCGGATTTTTCTAGGGCACCTCCAGACTCGACTTTCGCTAATCCGGTAAAGCTAGTGAAGGCCACATAAACGATAAACCGATTATCCTTATAATCAATACCAATCGTACCGACATAAAAAAGATGATCAATATTTTGCGATCCCCAGCATCCTGTTAACAAGAATATGGAAATCATAAAGGGAAAGGCGGTTTTGAAATTCAATTCGCTTCCCCCCTTGGTGTATCGTCCTGCGGTTTTACCAAACCTGCTCTCTTTTTAAATTTTTTCCAACCATTCGGAATTAAGGTTTTGAAAATATCCATGGTTGGAGGAGAGAGCGGCATAAGATACGGAATTCCAAATATTTTTAAATTCGCTACATATGTTAAAAGGAAAAATAAAGAAGCGATAAACCCAAATAACCCTAATACAGAAGAAGCGATTAAGACAATAAAACGCAATAGTACCACGGTTCCTGACAAATTTTGATTCACTAATGTAAACGAAGCGACCACGGCAATGGCCGCAACAACAAGGCTTCCCGGTGTGAATAAGCCAGCGCTGATAGCCGCTTGTCCAATAATCAATCCGCCGACAATCGATAATGTTTGGCCAACCGCTAACGGTAAGCGCATACCCGCTTCTTTAACAATTTCGAACAGCCCCACCATGATAAACATTTCCAGTGGAACAGGCAATGGCACTCCTTGCCTGGAAAGCACAACCGTTCCTAAGAGAGTGAATGGTATTTCTCCTGGATGAAACGATAACAAGGCGGTCCAAAATCCAGGTAAGTAAATAGCCAATGAGATTCCCATGAAGCGAAGGATTCTCTGAAAAATGACGAAGATAGGGGCTGTAGCGTTATCTTCCGATGTATTCAGTAAAAACAATAAGTTTCCCGGACCAATAATGACGTTGGGAACACCGTCTAACAGGATGATAAATCTTCCATTCAATAAGCTAATCGCCGCAAAATCTGGGCGCCCTGTGTAGGCAAATAACGGAAACAGCGAGAATCGTTTGTCGCCAAGCAACTCTTCCAACTGATTGGTATTCGTCAGGGAATCAATATTTAACTGTAAAATTCTTTTTTTTACTTCATGAATCATTTCACGATTCGCGATGTCCTCTATGTACATTAATCCCACTTTTGTTTGGCTTCTTGTTCCGACGATAAATTGTTCATAACAGAGCTTATGGGATTTAATTCGCTTGCGGATAAGCGCGACGTTTTTTGAAATTTCCTCAATAAAACCGTCTTTTGGGCCGCGGATCGACACTTCCGTGTTCGGTTCTTCCGGGTCGCGGTTGGGCGGATTGGCAAGCGTAAGGGAATATAAAACATCCGCTTCTTGAAAGTAGACTAATAAATCACCGTTAAAGAGAAGATAGTCTAGATCATCCACCAGCACTTCTTTTCCAAGCAGCTCCATTGGCATCAGTTTGTTTGCTTCAATTTCCTCCACCGACTGGCAAGGATATTTACGGCACATTTCGCGAAACATTGGAAATATGACCTGTTTCATCAGCTGAGTGTCGCACAGTTCCTCGCAATAGACAAACACTAGGGTAAGCGTGCCGCTTGCGGTTTTTGCTGGTTGAATCGTCGAGGTAAGAATCGCGACATCTTTACAGTTCGAATAATGATCCCGCAACGTTTGCTCGGAAACAATGAGTGTTTCCTGTCCGCTATGATCATTTGGATTAATTCTGACTTGCGGCGCTCTTGAAGGAATCTGCATGATTAAGCTCTCCTCTTTTTGAAATATGAAATGAGTGCCAATATCCCAATAAGCAAAGAGAGAGATAGAATGGATAGTAGCGAAGATGGTAAAACAAATCGATATAGAAAATCTAAAAATTTGTCGTCGCTAATGGGAAGCAATGATAATAAAAAAATAGTGATATAAATAACGATCAAAATCCATAATCGTGCTTTTTTATCCGTTACGTGAAATAGCTCTGGGATGAGCGCAGTAGCCAGGGAAATTCGGATAAATGCTCCAGACATCCACTGATAAACCGCAAGAAAATCAAGATATTCAATGTACGTTCCTAAGCTGATCAATCCCCATTCTTCAAAGGCTGGGTAACGTAAATCCGCTGCTTGTTTCGGTCCAAATTCAATAATCGCGCCAATCGTTGGACCAATGCCTAAGCTTGCGGCGAGAACACTAATGATTAACAGCGATTTAAAAGAAAAGCGAGCTGGAAGATAATGTTGCATGAATAAAATAAGAAAAATTTCCACATTTCCGGCACCAGCATAGATCATCCCTTTTAAAACAGGGGTAAAGCCATTTTCCATAATTGGCTTTAACAATGAATAATCTTTATGCGGCGTAGTTGTGATCGCAACTAACATCCCAAAAATAACGACAAACGGTAAAAGAATGAACGCCGTCTTTGCAATGGATGGTATGCCATAATATGAGTTATAAAAGCACATCACTGTTAAGATTAACAAAATGACCCAATCAGGTGTACGCGTTAAGAAGGTAGTGGTAATAAACGTAACCGTGTCGTTGACTGTAACATAGCCGATAACTAGTAATAATAGGCTTCCAAGAATAGCCACGAAATATGCAATGACACTTTTAAATTCTGTTTTTAACCATAAGAATAAATGCATTTGATTGGATTGCTTCATGACAAAATATAAAAGCGGAAGCCATAACGGCAATGCAGCAAAGGCCATGGTTGCCGAAATCCACGCATCACGACCGGCTGCGTCTAATAGCAACGGGACCACAATGACATGATTCATTAGCCCAATGGATAACATAAACACACAAATCAGTTGAACGGTATTTAACGGAGTATGATTCACAGCGGACACCTTTCTTCGGGTGAATTACTAACTATGTTGCTATTTTTTCCATAAGCAGCAATGCCTATTCTTTTTCGCAACATACATAATAATTAGGAAAATATGAATGTATATTTCACGATAATTTGATACAATGAAACAAAATGAAATGATTATAGAGAAAAGGGTGAGAAACGATGAGAATGTATTTCGATTTATTGGAAAACGATCAACCTGCGGCTCGCTTCTAAGACAGGGGAAGCAGCTAAAAACCTCGCCTCGTCTTAGGGAGGACGGCTTTTCAATCCCGATGAAGACGGAGGGTTGTTCCAATGAAAAATATATTTTTCGGCGCCTTCTATTTATCGCTGGCAGCCAGCATTTGGGGCGGAATGTACGTTGTCAGCAAATATGTCCTCGATTTCGTTCCGCCGTTTACGTTAGTGTGGCTTCGTTATGCCATCGCGTTCGTTGTTTTATTTGGGATATTAAAAGTCCATCAATATAAAACAAAAGCGAGGCTATCCCTTCGAAAACAAGATTGGCTTTTGCTAGGGTGGATCGGTTTTATTGGCTATTTTGTTTCGATATCCTTGCAATTTGTCGGCACCAAATTATCCGATGCGCATACAGGGGCGTTGATCACGTCGGCAACTCCGGCGTTTATTGTCTTGTTTGCAAGATTGGTCTTACATGAGTGGATCACCTTGAGAAAAGCTTTTGCTCTTTTGCTGGCAACCATCGGGGTTGTCATCGTCATCGGTTTGGACAATAGCGGGGGGACATCATTTTGGGGGAATATGATGTTAGTTGGGGCGGCGCTGACATGGGCGCTTTTATCTGTGTACGTGAAAGTGGCTTCCACCCGCTTTTCAGCCTTGACGATCACAACCTATGCCATTTTGTTTGCTTTATTATTCACTACCCCGGTTATGATTTGGGAGTTATATGAACAACCTGTTTCTTTTCCTGACATGATCGTCGTATTTGGGATTCTTTATCTTGGGATTATTTCGACCGCGGGGGCGTTTTTTCTCTGGAATAAAGGAATGGAAATGATGGATGCCGGGATTGGCTCGTTATTTTTCTTTTTTCAGCCGCTCGTCGGCGCTGTTTTTGGCTTTTTGTTTTTACATGAACAAATTGCAGCTTCGTTTTATGTAGGCGGTTTGCTGATTATCATAGGGGTGTTTATTGCCGTTAAGCATCCTATCCATCAACATCAGTCAAAAGAAGGGGAGAATTATGGCCACACAAGTCTCTAGTCGCATCAAAGGACTAATGATGGTCATCACCGGTGCAGCGCTTTGGGGATTATCAGGCACAGCGGCGCAAGTGTTATTTCAGGAAAAACAAATAACCGCAGAATGGCTTGTCGTGGTGCGAATGATGCTGGCGGGAAGCGCGTTGCTATTGTTTGCGGCATGCAAACGGATGGCGATATTTTCGATCTGGACCGACGCCAAAAGCATCGTAAGCTTACTATTGTTTGGGTTTTTCGGCATGCTTGGAGTGCAATATACGTATTTTGCATCAATTGCTACAGGCAATGCCGCTACGGCGACATTATTGCAATATTTAGCTCCTGTCTATATTGTGTTATACGTCATGGTTGTCCAAAAGCATCGTCCATCGAAAGAGGCGGTGTTTGCTATTGTATTGGCTCTTTTAGGAACGTTTCTATTAATTACAAACGGTTCAACCGGGGAATTAAAAGTGCCATTGATATCTGTTGGTTGGGGAATTCTTTCTGGTGTTGCCTTAGCTTTTTATACATTATCTTCGGCACAGATGCTGAAACAGTGGCACTCCACCATCGTTGTCGGTTGGGGAATGGTCATCGGAGGGGGAGTCATGTGTTTTGTTTTTCCTCCTTTTCCGCTGCCGTTGGTCCGCTGGGATGCACAGACGTGGCTGCTTATCTTGTTTGTTGTTGTATTTGGCACTTTATTTGCATTTTTATTATTTGTCGAAAGCATTCGCTACTTATCGCCGACGGAATCGAGCTTGCTATCTAGCGTAGAGCCGCTATCAGCCGTAATAGCCTCGATTGCTTTTTTACATGTCCCGTTCGGTCTGTTTCAAGCCATTGGAGCCGTTTGCATTATGGTGACGGTTCTCTTGTTATCTCAGAAAAAAGAGAGACAGCCCTCACACTCGACATCTACATAAGAAAGGGATGTGGGCTAGCTCCACATCCCTTTCTTTCTGACAGGATCAGTTCGCAGCTTTAGGAAACGTAATCGTTAATGTAGTTCCTTTATTTACCTCACTTTGAATATGCAGCGTTCCCTGCATCGTTTGAATCATCTTTACCGCTATCATTGTTCCAAGACCGGTTCCCTTTTCTTTTGTACTAAAGTATGGCTCGCCAAAACGGCCTACTTGTTCCGTTGTCATTCCCACGCCAGTGTCTTTAATCGTAATGACGACATGATTTCCATGCACGCGGGATGAAATCGTCAATGTCCCTCCGTTTGGCATGGCTTCGATGCTGTTTTTTATCAAATTTAAAAAACACTGTTGAAAGTACTGAATGTTTCCGACAATCGCAGCGGGTTGCAGCTCTTCAACAATTTCAATCGAGCTCATATGAGCCATTGGCACCAGCATCTGAACGACCTTTCGCAACTGGGCATCTACCATGAGACGTTCTACCTTGTTCGATGCTGGTTTGGCAAAGGTTAAATAATCGTTAATAATCGCTTCCGCTCGATTAATTTCGTCTAAAGCAATTTGAATGTAGCGATCTTTTGTATCTTGTGAAAGAGAAGGGGTTTTTAATAATTGAATAAATCCTTTGACAACGGTTAATGGATTGCGAACTTCGTGTGAAATACTGGCCGCAAGCTGACTAACCACTTCCATTTTCTCGACTTTAACCAGTTTGGAGCGCATCATAATTGCTTCTTTTAATGTTTCCATAATATATACGACAAATAGCATCCCAATGGGAGGAAGTACAATGAAATAAACAATATAAGTGTCCGTTACTGGAAAATGGGCGATGATGATAGCGAGAAACGTGGTGAGAATCGCCAGAAAAAAGGTTAACCAGACCGACATAGAGAGTTTGTTTCGGCGTTTTAATGTCTTAAATGTCGGCGAAATGGAAGCTGTGACCACAAACATGGTCATATACACAATCGCAGTAATATACTCAAATCCGTAAATTAGAGAGCGAGCAGCCAGCAAAATCAGAAGCAAAATAAAGCCGACGATTCCGCCGCCATATAGTGCACCTACAAGAAATGGAATTTGTCGTAAGTCATGGATGCAACGTTCATCAATGTAAATAGGAAATTTCATGCATAAAATGATCGGAAACCCCATGCAAATGGCAAGGAGGGCATTTCTGTATGATGGCCGCTTTTTAAATATCTCCCCGTGATCATAAATAAAATAAAAAACAAATACGCTCACTAAAATATAAAACAAATTGTTTAATACATGTTGATTTATATAAGAACCCATAAATATCTCCCATCCACGAAAATTCGACCCTATTATTATATTATTATACGGAAAGAATGGGATGGAAAAATAGCTTTTTTATAAGGGAATAAACAATTGTTGAAAAAAGGAGTTGCATTCTTGGATTCAGGCGGCAAAAACTTTGCCGTGACATAATTTAGCATGTTGTTGTTCATAATGAAACTAATGAATCATGATCAGGATGGTGGCAATGAATGAAATGGGTGCATTTAACAGTAGAGCTTGTGACAGGATTTGTGCTTTTATTTCTCGTTGTGAAAGTGGCCGGCAAAAAACTGATCCATCAAATAAGCCCATTTACATTTATTTCGGCGCTCGTATTAGGAGAGCTGTTAGGAAACGCTCTATATGACGATCATGTCCATCTTTGGTATATTATCTATTCGATATCGTTATGGGGAGCGCTATTATTGGTTGTCGAATACATGAGTCAAAAATGGCTCCCGTTTCGCCGCCTTAGTGAAGGAAAACCGACAGCATTAATCCGAAATGGGATCATTGACTATGAAGCATTGAAGAAAAGCCGGATGACGCTCAATCAACTGCAAAGTTTGCTTCGTCAAAACGAAACGTTTTCATTGCGGGAAGTCGCTTTTTGCTATTTAGAGGCAAACGGAACAATCAGCGTCTTGAAAAAAGCAAAATATCAAAAAACGATACGTGAAGATTTTCAATTGCCGCCCCATCCCGTTCATGTTCCGGTTACGCTCATCCGCGAGGGACAGCTGCTTATCGATGAACTGCACGCAATTGGCAAAGATGAGCAATGGCTAAACGAACAATTGCGTACCCATGGCGTGTCATCGTATGAGGACGTCATCATTGCCGAATGGCTGGAAGGGGACGGCCTATTTGTGCAGACGTATTCGTAATGTAAGGAATATCATTTCCTTATGTTACGTTTTTTTATTTATGGAAAATACTTGCTATTTAACTGTTATAAGTGTATTATTATTAATAGTACAATTGATACAGACGATGAAAGGAGGGGGGAGATGTTTGAGTTAGACGTTCGCAGCCGCCAGCCGATTTATGAACAGCTTGTCGAAAAAATGAAAGAAATGATCATCCGCGAAATATGGAAGCCGCATGAGCAGCTGCCATCCGTACGGATGATGGCGAAACAATTAACGATTAATCCAAACACGATTCAAAAAGCGTATCGGGAATTAGAGCACCAAGGGTTTATTTATTCGATTCCAGGAAAGGGAAACTTTGTTTCTCCGCAGCCGAAAACAGCAAGCCAAGAAAAAATCGCAGCCATTCGCCACGATATTGTCCGTCTGGCTGCCGAAGCGTTTTTTTTAGGAGTGACAAAAGAAGAAGTGCTGCAATGGATCGAACAAGCGGAACAAGGGGAGAGAGGGGGAAAAACAGATGATTCATTTGACGAACGTAACGAAAACGTTTGACCGATTTCAAGCGATTCGCGGAGTCAGCATGACGGTGCAAAAAGGAAGAATTTACGGCTTGCTCGGCTCCAATGGCGCAGGGAAAACGACATTGTTAAAGATGATGGCTGGGATTATCCGTCCTGATCATGGTACGGTGCTCATTGACGGGGAAGAGGTATGGGAAAATCCAAAAATAAAGCGGCGAATCATGTTTTTGCCGGATCATGTATATTTTTTTCCGCAAACAACGATCGAACAAATGGCCGCGTTTTACGAAAGCGTCTATCCATCTTTTCATCGGGAGCGGTTTATGAGATTACAAGAAATATTTTTGCTTGATCCGCGCAAAAAAATTCACCAGTTTTCGAAAGGAATGCAGCGTCAAGCCGCGTTTTGGCTCGCCTTTTCGATGATGCCGGACGTGCTCATCATGGATGAACCGCTTGATGGACTCGATGCGGTCGTGAGGCAAAAAGTGAAAAACATTATCGTCCAAGAGGTCGCCGAGCGCGAAATGACGGTCGTTATTTCTTCGCATAACTTGCGGGAGATGGAAGATCTTTGCGACTGCATCGGCATTTTGCATGAGGGAGAAATGATGTTTGAAAAAGAGCTGGATGCGATGAAAACCGATATCCATAAAATTCAAGTCGCTTTTCGCAACGGAATTCCAAGGCAATTTGCTGAGCAACTTAATATCGTTTACAGAGAGCAGCGCGGCAGCGTCCTTCTCCTTATTGTGCGCGGCGAAAAGCAGGAAATCGTTTCCTATATTAAGCCATTTCAGCCGCTCATTTTCGATATCCTGCCGCTTACGCTCGAAGAAATTTTCATTTACGAAATGGGGGGTGTCGGCTATGCCATCGAAAATATTATCGTTTAACCGCGGGCTTTTTGTGCAAAATCTTCGCAGCGTAGGCTGGATTGGCATCGTGCATTTCTTGCTGTGGTTCGCCGCCATTCCGCTGCAATTATTGATGGCTTACTCCCAGCAGGAAGATGGAGGTATCTTTCCAGAATGGGAAAGTTTATACAGCATTTCCGCGGAATTTCAAACGATGATCGTCTTTACGCTGCCGGTGTTATTAGCCGCACTGTTATTTCGTTACATGCAAGGCAAACCATCATCTGATTTTATGCATAGTTTACCTGTACAGAGAGCGGAACTGTTTTGCCAGCAAGCCTTGTTTGGCGTGATGCTCATTGTCCTCCCCATCGTGCTTATTTCATTGCTTACCGTCGTTTGTCGCTATGGATTAAGTCTTTCCGTGCCGCTTGCTATCATTGACATTATCCGCTGGACGTCGGAGACGTTTGTTATGGAGCTGTTTGTTTTTGCCGCTTCTGTTTTTGTCGGCATGATGACAGGCATGTCGACGCTGCAAGTCGTATTTACGTATATTTTGTTTTTATTCCCGGCAGGCATCACATACTTGTTATTGACCAATGCCTCGTTTTTATTAGTTGGTTTTTCTGTCAATTATTATTTATCAAAAAATTTAGAGGAAATAGTACCGTTTTATCGCTATTTGAATCTCCAAGCAGAGTCGTTGACAGCGGGCGAATCGCTTGCTTATCTGCTTTTGATTATTTTGTTCCTTATTTTCGCGATTTGGCTGTACCAAAAACGGCATAGCGAGGCGGCGACGCAGGCGCTGGCGTTTCCGGTGCTCCGCCCGGTCTTTAAGTACGGCGTTGCCTTTTGTACGATGCTTCTTGGCGGTCTTTATTTCGGAGTTACGCAAAATCAGTTTTCCTGGATTGTATTCGGATATGTCACCTTCTCATTCATCGGCTTTTTCGTTGCTGAAATGATTATTGAAAAAACATGGCGCGTTTTCCATAAGTGGAAAGGATACGTTTATTTTGCCGCAGCGATGGTGGCCGTTGGCATTTTGGTTCATCTGGATATAACCGGATATGAAAAACGGCTGCCAGCGTTAGAGGATATCCGCCAAGTCTATTTCGGCAGTTCCGTCTATGATTTTGTTGAAAATGGCGAACGTTCGTATGTGCCGTTTGAGCAAGAAAACCAGTTTTTAAAGGAAAAAGAAAATATTCGAGCCGTCTACGCATTTCACCAACAGCTAGTCAAAGATCAGCCAAGACCGTTTCCGTCTGAGGCGCAGCGACAAGTCGTCATCGGTTATGTGTTTAAGGACGGCAAGCGGATGATTCGGGAGTACAGTGTGCCTATTGAATCGTATCTTTCCTATTATCAACCGATTTTAGAGTCGAAAGAGTATAAGAAAAATTATTATTTATTGCTGCGCGATCAAGGATATTCGCCGATTCGCCAAGTCGCCTTCCGCCACCCAGAGACGAGCGAGAAAACGTTGACGATCATCGAGCCGCAGCAAATTGATTCATTTATCGAAGCGTTAAAAGCCGACTTAATGGAAGAGCCGGCGAGCGCGATGCTGGATAGCAACAAAGTATGGCAGGGGGATATCGAGCTTTTACAAAGTGACGGCGATACCATTCTTCTCGCGTGGAAAGAAACGTATACGCATGTCGAAAAGTGGCTCAAAGATCATCATCTGCTCGCAAAAGCCCGAGGGAATGCGGAATGATAAAAGGGAATCGCAATGATTCCCTTTTTTGATTGAAAGATATTCAAATTATTGTTTGAATGAATTGACACGTTTGTTGATGAAGGAATATACTATATTCAAACGAATATTTGAATGAAGGTGACAAGATGGCGAACGATGTATGTGAAGTATTTTCCATTAACGCGGAAAAAGTCGATGCCGCCCGGCAGCGCATCAATGAAATCAGCGGAGTGGAACAGCTATTTAAAGTGCTGGCCGATGCGACGCGCTTAAAAATCACGTATGCGTTAATGCTTGAAAAAGAGCTATGCGTCTGTGATGTCGCGACGATTATCGGTTGCACGGTGGCGACTGCTTCCCACCATTTGCGTTTGCTTCGCGATATGGGAATCGCCAAGCACCGCAAAGAGGGGAAACTCGTGTTTTATTCGCTGAAAAACGACCATGTCGAACAGCTTGTGGCACTGGCGCTTGTTCACGCCAAAGAGGGGGCAGAAAACGATGGAAAATAAACATGTGTACCGCCTTCAAGGCCTTTCCTGCGCTAACTGTGCGGCGCGGTTTGAGAAAAATGTGAAGTCGATTGCGACGGTCAAAGATGCTGAAGTCAATTTCGGCGCGGCGAAACTAACGGTGATTGGCGAAGCGTCGATCGCAGAGCTGGAAAAAGCGGGAGCGTTTGACGGAATTACCATCATTCCGGAAACGGAGCGAAAAGAACAGAAAGCAGCACCGTTTTGGAAAAAGAAAACAAACGTGCTTGCCGCCGTTTCCGCGTTGTTTCTTCTCAGCGGCTTTGTCGCGGCGCATGCGATTGGCGAAACAAGCCTTGCCGCGATTTTATTGTTTGCAACAAGCATCCTGGTCGGCGGCTATCATTTATTAAAAACCGGAATCAACAATCTTGTTCGCTTACAATTTGATATGAAAACATTGATGACGATCGCCATCATCGGCGCGGCGTGCATCGGAGAATGGAAAGAAGGGGCGGTCGTTGTCTTCCTATTTGCGATTAGCGAAGCGCTCGAGAGATATTCCATGGATACGGCACGCCGTTCGATTCAGCGGCTAATGGATATCGCCCCGAAAAAAGCGCTCGTGCTCCGCGATGGCAAAGAGTATGAAGTGGATGTCAAAGAGGTGATGGTCGGCGATACGATTCTTGTGAAACCCGGACAAAAAATCGCGATGGACGGCGTGGTCATTCGCGGGGAATCGTCGGTCAACGAAGCGGCGATTACTGGTGAAGCGCTGCCGGTTGCAAAAACGAGCGGCGATGAAGTATATGCCGGGACGTTAAACGCCGAAGGGGCGCTTGAGGTGCGCGTTACAAAGCGCGTCGAAGATTCCACCATTGCCAAAATCATTCATCTTGTCGAAGAAGCGCAGGCCGAGCGGGCGCCAACGCAGCAATTTGTCGACCGTTTTGCCCGCTATTACACGCCGGCGATTATGCTGATTGCCTTGCTCGTTGCCATCGTCCCGCCTTTATGGTTCGATGAACAGTGGCTGACATGGATTTATCGCGGATTGACAATTCTTGTTGTTGGCTGCCCGTGCGCGCTTGTCATTAGTACGCCGGTCGCGATCGTTACGGCGATCGGACAGGCGGCGCGGCAAGGGGTGTTGATCAAAGGAGGAGCCTATTTAGAAGAGGTCGGAAAACTTAAGGCGATGGCGTTTGATAAAACGGGGACGTTAACAACGGGAACGCCGGAAGTAACGGGAGTTTATCCAGTAAGCCATATCAATGAAAAACAATTGCTGCAAATTGCCGCTGCGATCGAGAAACAATCAGAACATCCGCTTGCTTCGGCAGTGTTGAGCAAAGCGAAACAATGGCAGCTGTCGGTTGATGGCATGGAGATTAGGGAGTTTCGGGCAATGGCCGGCAAAGGAGCCGCAGCCCGTGTCAATGGAACGATGTATTATATTGGGAAACCTTCACTATTTTCGCATTTATCGTTAAGCGAAACGATTCATACGAAAATCGAAACGTTGCAAAAACAAGGAAATACAGTGATGCTAGTGGGCGATGAAACAAGCGTGCTGGGAATGATCGCTGTTTCCGATCAGCTGCGCCCTAGTGCCGGCAAGGTGCTGCAGGCGCTCAAAAAACTAGGAATCTCGCAAACCGTGATGCTCACAGGGGACAATGCAACAACCGCCCATACGTTTGCTGCGGGTCTTCCGCTTGCCGATGTGCGCGCTGAGCTATTGCCAGAGGAAAAACTAACCGTTATTCACGGATTGCAAAAACAATTCGATCGTATTGCGATGGTTGGTGACGGCGTCAATGATGCCCCGGCGTTGGCGGCGGCCAATATTGGCATTGCAATGGGAAATACCGGAACGGATGTGGCGCTTGAGACTGCAGATATTGTGTTAATGGGGGATGATTTGGAAAAACTTCCGTATGTGATTCGCCTAAGCCGGAAAACGCTGCGCATGATTCAACAAAACGTGGCTATTGCTCTATTCTTAAAATTATTGGCGCTCTTGCTCATTATTCCGGGATGGCTTGCCTTATGGATGGCCATTTTTGCCGATATGGGAGCAACCTTGCTTGTCTTGCTGAATTCACTAAGGCTGCTTCAGTTTGGAAGAAAAAGAAATAGCGAAGCGAAAGGAGGCTGATGCGAAAAGGTTTTCGTTTTCGCATCAGCCTTTCTCTTTTTTCTGTCTGTAGCCACCTTTTCATATGAAAAGGACTGACAATGGGTGGAGCGCCAAATGGACTCAAACAGTTCAATGACAGGGACGCAACACCATGAAAAAGCGCGTATTTTCAACCTGTTTGCGTTAGCATCATGATGGGGAGGGCGGATTTTCACGCATGGGGGAGGAGTAAAATTGCTCATGGTTGTTTTTGGTATTTTTTATGCTTCAAGATTTCTGCAAATAAATCAATGATCCATAGCAGCACAAATATGAAAAAAATCATCATCTCAGCACCTTTCATCACTCGAAGCGGAAAAAGGATATTGTGAATGGATTGATAAAAGGAGTAACCAAGCAGTCTGTCCATTCCCATAGCGATGCCGGCTAGCGAGATGATCATAATTAGTTTGATGATCAATAATTTCATCGTACCACCTGCCGTTAAAATGATGTTTATTGTTTTTGTCCTAATTGTAAAACCTTTCTCTCTTGTTTTATTTTCTTTCTTGTTTTGATTTTGTATATCCACTTTTTTCGTTGCCCATAATGAAAAATGCATGAGTTTGGAGCAAGGGGGAAAGTAAATGTTGTTTCAGTGGGGATTACAGAAAAAAAAGCAGGAAATTCAGGGGAAAGAAGGAAAAGATCAAAGCGGCCAAGCGCAGGATATTCCAGGGGAACCCATTCATTCACAACTAGAAATGAATATCGATATTGTCCGTCATACGACGGGAGATAGTCCTGATATTGTCATTCGTCGCTTTGATGTTGGCCATGAACGTACTATTCGCGCAGCTATGATTTTTGTCGATGGTCTTGTTGACGAAAAAAATGTGTACCAATTTTTACTTGAACCTCTCATGACCGCAACGTTTCCAATTTCTTTATTGCCAACAGACCTATTTATCTGGATGGAAAAGAAACTGGCCGCTGTCGGCGCGATTCGGCAAATTTCTCAATGGTCCGAGTTATTTACAGAACTAATGTCTGGAGAGACGATTATTCTCCTTGATGGAATTCCGTTGGCCTTATGCGCGAGCACAAAAGGGGGGCAATATCGCCAAATTGAGGAGCCGCAAACACAAATAGCGATCCGCGGTTCTCGCGACGGGTTTACCGAATCGCTGCGCATCAATACCTCACTGATTCGCCGCCGCATTCAAAATCCAAATCTTTGGATGGAAACAATGAAAATCGGCAAAGTAACGCAAACAGACGTCGCCATTATGTACATAAAAGGAATCGCCAATGAGGAAATTGTACAAGAAGTAAAACACCGGCTTAACCGCATCAATATTGACAGTATTTTGGAATCTGGCTATATCGAACAATTAATTGAAGATCAAACATATACTACGTTTCCTACGGTATATCATACGGAACGGCCGGATACGGTTGCCGCAAATCTGTTAGAGGGAAGAGTCGCCATTTTTATGGAGGGAACCCCATTTGTCCTGGTTGTTCCAGCTGTGTTTATCCAATTTTTTCAAGCGGTCGAAGATTATTATTCCCGTTTTGATATTTCGACGGCACTTCGCTTTTTGCGTGTGCTTATTTTCTTTATTTCCTTAATTGCTCCTGCGTTGTATATTGCAGCGACAACATTTCACCAAGAAATGATTCCGACGCCGCTGGTTATTGCGATCGCTGCGCAACGGGAGGCAGTTCCATTTCCAGCGTTTGTCGAAGCATTGGTGATGGAAGTCACTTTCGAAATTTTGCGAGAAGCTGGGGTGCGTCTGCCGCGTGCGGTTGGTCAAGCGGTATCGATCGTCGGCGCGCTTGTCATTGGACAGTCGGCAGTCGAGGCGGGATTTGTTTCTTCGGCGATGGTCATCGTTGTTTCGATTACAGCGGTGGCTAGTTTTGCAACGCCGGCAGTTGCGATTGCTATTTCTGCCCGCCTCATTCGGTTTTTGCTTATGGTTCTTGCGGCCATATTTGGGTTTTACGGAATTATCATAGGAATTTTAGTGATGACCATTCACTTATGCAGCCTTCGTTCATTTGGTGTTCCATATATGTCGCCATTGGCTCCATCCATTCCAGCTAACATGGGTGATACGCTCTTCCGTGTGCCGACATGGGCGTTTAAAGATCGGCCGCATCTCATCAGCCAAAAAAATATTAAGCGCCAAGGGAACAATCAGAAGCCACAACCGCCTGGCTCGAATAGTTCAAACGATTCAAACAGGGGAGAAACGTCATGAAACGAATAATCGCAACGGTCGCTTCTATTTTGCTATGTGGAATCATCCTTGCGGGATGCTGGAGCAGAAAAGAGCTTACCGATTTGGCTTTTATCATCGCAGTTGGGTTGGATAAAACCAAAGATGGAAAATACATGATGATCTACCAAGTCGTCAACCCTGGAAATGTGGCCGGGGCAACGCAAAGAGGAGGAGGAAGCGGTGGAGTGCCGGTTTCTATTTATAAAGCAACAGGCAATAACCTTGTCGAGGCAAGCCGAAAAACATCGCAAAAGGTATCGCGGATTCCGTATTATGCCCATACGAACTTGGTAGTGATTGGGGAGGAGGTAGCCAAAGAAGGATTGGATGGGCTATTTGACGCGATGGAGCGCAACAGCCAGTTTCGCGCGACTTCCATGGTGGTCATTGCCCGCCATCATTCAGCGGAGGATGTATTAAAAATATTAACACCCATTGATAAAATTTCTGCCAATCAAATTATTAAAACATTGCAATTTTCAGAAAAAATTTGGGGGGAAACCATCAATATTCATGTAGGAGATATCATTAGAGATCTTTCTTCACAAGGAAAAGCTCCTGTTATTAGCGGTGTTGGAATTGAAGGGAACGTACGAAAAGGAAAACGTCAATTAAGCATACAAGCTTCCGAGCCGGATGCGCGCTTGTATGTAGATGGATTGGCGATGTTTAAAGACGGAAAACTTGTCGGATGGATTAATGGGGAAGCATCCCGCGGGGTGTTATGGGTATTAGATAAGATTAAACAAACCAATATCACAACAGGATGGAAAGGGAAAAAAGAGGCAATTAGCTATAAAGTAGATCGGTCCCAAACGAATGTGGCCGTCCATATCAAAAATGGGAAGCCGTCTGTTTCCGTTCATATTCAGACAGAAGGAGACATCGGTGAAGTGCTGGTGCCTCTTGACTTAAACGATCCAAAGCAGCTTTTAATGCTGAAAACGGCGATAGAACAGGACATAAAAAGGGAAGTCCTTGACGCCGTTGAAAGAGCAAAAGAAAAGAGGACAGATATTTTTGGATTTGGTCAAGCCGTGTATCGTTCCTATCCACACGAGTGGAGGAAAATGGAAAAAAATTGGAATGAATCATATTTCCCTTATTTGGAGGTCAATGTAAAAGTTGAGTCTTTTATCCGCCGGACGGGACTGCGGAATAAACCATATATATTTCAACAGCAAGGCGGGAAACTGGAATGGAAAAAGTAAAAATTAGCGCACGGCAATTGTTTGTGCTCATCATACTGTTTGAACATGGCAGTGCGCTCGTCATTCCGCTTGGAGTGCGGGCGAAGCAGGATGTGTGGCTGGCGATCTTGTTAGGAATGGTAGGAGGCATATTGCTGTTTTTGGTTTATTATCGCCTCTACCGTTATTATCCGGATATTCCCTTAACATCCTATGTGCAACACATTATCGGACCTTGGCTTGGCAAAGCGCTTGCGTTTGTGTATACCGTTTATTTTCTTTATCTTGCCTCCCGGGTGCTCAGGGACTTCGGAGAGCTGCTTTTGACCTTTGCTTATCCGGAAACGCCTCTCTTTAGTTTAAATGCGATTATGATATTGACGGTGATGTATGGTGTGTATAAAGGCATTGAGGTATTAGCACGGACAGGGGAGCTGTTTTTGACGTTTCTTTATGTACTGGCAATCGGCGGGTTTATTTTGGTCATAAGCGCAGGGTTAGTGCATTTATATAACTTGGAGCCGGTGCTGGCGGATGGATGGAAGCCTGTGTGGAAAGTAGTGTTTACGGAAACACTTTATGTGCCGTTTGGGGAAATGATCGTATTTGCGATGATATTTCCGTATTTAAACAATCCGGAAAAAACAAAACAAGCGACTATTATCGGTATGGGGCTAAGCGGCATCAATTTAGCCATTACCATGGCGATTAATGTGGCGGTGCTTGGCCCAGAGCTTGTGTCCCGTTCGACGTTCCCGCTTTTAGACACGATCCGAAACATTCAAGTTGCTAATTTTTTGGAACGCCTCGATGTCTTTTTCATGATTGCCCTTATTATTGGCGGCTTTTTTAAAATCTCGCTCTTTTTTTATGCTGGAGTGGTAGGAGCGAGCGAGTTATTTGGAGTGCAAAATCATCACCGTCTCATTTATTCTCTTGGGTTCATTGTGTTGTTATTATCTGTTGCGATCGCTGACAATTATTCCGAACATATTAAGGAAGGATTACGGATTGTCACGGTCTATTTGCACTTGCCGCTGCAAGTTATTATTCCTATTTGTTTACTAGTGATTGCAGCTATTCGTCACCGTTATTTCAATCAGCAATCATGAAAATAGGAAAAAATGGCTATCTTTTTTTCCAAAAAAAAAGCAGGAAAAGGAAGGGGGGAAGCGAATTTAATAAATCAAAAAAGAAAATCTTTCCGTTTCGAATCAATGGTTGCCTTGTGTTCAAAAGGTGACCTTTTATCATGAAGTGGGGCAATAATGAGAGATTACGATGAAAAAGGGTTGAACAATGGTGAAGCTAAATGTACAGGTGATCGGAAAAACGTTTAACCATCGTGCCAGTGGTGGAATGATCATTACTGACCGAAATCAATTAATTGTAGCGGTGAATGATGAGATAGCGGAACTGACCGGTTATGCTAAGGAGCAATTAATCGGCCAATCTATTCATATTCTTCTTGCCGATGAACGCATTGCTGAAAAGTGTGAATTGATTTGGGAAACTGTGTTAGAAAGCGGTTATTGGCAAGGGGAAATAGATCATTACGTGGAAAATGGCCAAAAGCGCACAAAGATGTTAACAGTATATGCGCTTTCCGGCGCGACAGATGAATGTTACGTCTGGTGTTTTACCGATACGGAAACATCAGCTTCTTTGTCAGAATCGGAGCAAATGTTGCGAGCCATATATCAAACTGCCCCGCTGGCCGTAATTCCGTTATGCAAAAATATGACGATAAAAGACTGGGGACATGCCGCTGAAGCGTTATTTGGCTGGAAGCGGGAGGAAGTTATTGGCCAAAGTTTATCTTCTCTGTTTTATGAGTACCCCCATCATGAGGTATTTTCCTATCCGTTAAAAGAGAAAAAAGCCGGGGAGTGCATGGTTAAGCGAAAGGACGGAACATTAATCGACGTTGCATATGCAGTCATTTCGGTGACCGATTCGGATGGAAACGTTACCGGATATATTGTGATGTTTGAAGATATTACAAGGCGGAGGCAAAAAGACATTGAGCACAAACGGCAAGTGGAGCTCGCGAAAAAAATTCAGCGAAGTTTATTAACGCCCCCGATCCAAAACAATGTAGTAACAATGGATGCGGTTTATATCCCGTCGGACGACTTATCTGGCGATATATATGCATGTTACCAAATTGATCGGGATCGTTATGGCATCATTATTATTGACGTAATGGGGCATGGCATTTCTTCTTCGCTTGTCAGCATGCTGCTTCGCTCACTGCTGAGGGGACTGATTGTACGTGTCATCGATCCAGTGTATGTTGCTACCGAACTAGAGAAACATGTACAAAACTTGTTTCCAGATGAGGTAAATGAAATTCGCTATTTATTTTCCATGATTTATTTGGTGATTGATACGAAAAGGAAGCAGATCGAGTATACAAATGCCGGACACCCTGCCGGATTATTGGTTTCCGAGGACGGAGAAATCATTGAATTGGATAAGGGCGGATTGGCGATCGGCAGCCCGTTTTCTGTACCGTTTGAAAAAGAGGTGATTCATTACCGAAAGCGGACAAGACTATTTTTATATACTGATGGGATTTTAGATGAAATCGACTCCTCTATTTTACAAAGCATGAATAAAATTCGTACGTATACAAAAATGTACAGTCATTTATCAGACAAACAGTTTTTACATATGTTGATGGAAGAGGGAAAGTCGTCGACAAGCCCTGTCGATGATATATGTTTGCTGTCTATTACAGTTCAGTGACAGGATAACTTCCAAATTAGCTGTATCAGTAGGTGCAAAACAATGTACGAAATAACGATGCAATGCAAAGCGACGGAGGAGGCCATTGATTTTTGCGATTTGCTGGCGAAGCAAATCGCCCGCTTCTTTTCCCTTCATGATCGCGATATGTTTGTCTTATCGGTCCATGAAGCAGTTGTCAATTCCATAAAGGCAGTAAAACAGCTGGGAAGAAAAATAGATGACGGTGCGTTGGTCGTATCCTGGCGAATTACAGAGGAAGAGGTAACGGTGACGGTAACCGATGAAGGCGGAGGGATTCCGATAAAAGAGATCGAACGATTGGGGCAGGAAAGCTTGGAAGATGTCTTGCTTGCCGAATCCGGGCGCGGTCTTTTACTGATCAAGGAAACGATGGATGTGGTGTCATTTGTGCCGCATGAAGGCGGCAAATGTGCGATCGTAATGAAAATGAGGAGAGGACAGAATGGATCGTCGGATATCCACTTTTGAATTAGTAACGGTATCGGTAGAAACGTATGCGAAAATATGGTTAAAAGGAAATTTGGTTTACCATACGCAACAGGCGGCAAGACAAAAGATGGAAATGGCATTAGCGGAAATAGACAGAAACATCGTCATAATGGACGTCAGTCAACTTCTTTTTATTGATAGTACAGGATTAGCGTTATTGATTCACTTTTTTAAAAAGGCGGTTTGCCAAAACAAACAAATTGCATTGGTCGTTTCCACTAATAAAACGGTAGAAAGGATATTGGCGATTGCAAAATTTGATAAATTGTTTCCGATTGTGGAGCGGGAAGAGGATCTCGCTCGGTTGCTGGCTTCGCCTACTAAAGAAATTGCCAGCCAGGAAATGTTGCTGAAAATATGGCAGAACCATTGTATACAAAATTGAAAATATACGGAAATCCAGTTGTATTCGCATAACACTCCCTCGTTTATTTACGGCCCGTCGTCTTTTTCCATAAAAGATCAAAAAATTGTAAAACGCTTTTTTGGCGAGTAGAATAAAAGTTACAAAAGCAGATAGCCACGAAGTCCATGGTTTGGGTTTTGGAATAAAGTGGAAAACGGTGTTAAACCGGGCCGGCAGAGTGCTAAACACCAGTGAAATTTTGCCCATGATCCTTAACAGAACAAGATGGAGTGCCTGCACACAGGTGTAGGAAAACTCTTTAGTACGTCAGACCGCACCGACTTTAGTCGTGTGGAGGTTCAGATGATAGGCACGGGGGAGTGACAACATGCGGCAGATATTATTGTACTTAAAACCATATCGCAAATGGATGATTATCGCTTGGATGCTGATGCTTATTGAGCTGTTAGTGGAATTATGGCAGCCGCTGTTGATGGGAAAAATTATTGACGATGGAGTTATGAAACAAAACTTGTCTGTTGTTTGGACGTGGGGTGCGGTGATGATCGGCGCTTCACTTCTAGCGTTTGCATCGGGGATTGCCAACTCTTTTGCTGCCGCCTACGTCGGTCAAGAGTGTGGATTTTCGCTGCGAAAGCATCTATTCGAAAAAATTCAGTCCTTTTCGTTCGCCAATGTGGAACGGTTTTCGACCGCTTCGCTCATTACGAGACTGACAAATGATGTGACACAAGTGCAAAATATGGTATTTATGAGCTTGCGCATCGCCTTGCGTGCTCCGCTTCTTGTTGTGTTTAGCGTCGCGATGTCATTAATTGTTCATGTGCAGCTTGCGTTCATGTTCGTTGTTGCCGTTCCAATATTAGTGGCATTTTTGTTATGGATGACGAATAAAGCGGCCGCCTCATTTTCCATCGTCCAGCAAGCGCTCGACCGAGTCAATAGCGTGATGCGTGAAAATCTGGCGGGAATGCGTCTCATTAAAGCATGGATGAGAGGAGTATACGAGCAAGAGCGGTTTATGACGGTGAACGAGTCATTAATGCAGCGGACGATGAACGTCTTGCGCTTAGTGGAAACCATTACGCCTGTATTGCTATTCGTAATGAATATGGCGATTATTGTTATTCTTTTTGTTGGACGAGTTGACATAAAAGCGGGGAGCGCCACAGCGGGTCAAGTTGTCGCTGTTGTCAATTATGCGACCCGTATTACGGCAGCGTTGTCGATGTTTACGTTTATTACGATGGCATTTTCACGTGCCAAAGCATCAGCAGGACGGATTGCGGATGTACTTCAAACGAAGGTAGAAATGAAAGACGGGTATGAGGGCGGCGCCGTGCCTATCCGGCAAGGAGAGATTCGGTTTGAGCGCGTGTCTTTTCGCTATCCGAACAGCCGCACTCTTGTGTTAAAAGATATTTCGTTTGTCGTCCGTCCGCACGAAACAGTGGCGATTTTAGGAGCGACCGGTTCAGGAAAGACGTCGCTGCTGCAGCTGATTCCCCGTTTATACGATCCTACCGATGGACGGGTGTTGATCGATGGCGTTGATATTCGGCAAATGAATCAAGAACAGCTGCGCACCGCAATTCGTTTTGTTCCGCAGGAAGTGCTGCTTTTTTCCGGCACGATCGCGGAAAATATTCGTTTTGGAAACGTCAATGCCTCTATGGAAGAAGTGATAAAAGCAGCGAAACACGCGCAAATTCATGATACGATTATGAGCTTTCCCGACGGGTACGAGACAGTGATCGGACAAAAAGGAGCGAACTTGTCGGGCGGACAAAAGCAGCGCCTGTCGATTGCCCGGGCGCTTGTCGGCCATCCGAAAATTTTGTTGCTTGATGATAGTACGAGCGCGCTCGATTTAAAAACGGAAGCAAAACTGCTCGAAGCGCTAAAAGAATATACGTGCACGACATTGATTGTTACGCAAAAAATCCGCACAGCAATGGAAGCCGATGTGATTTTCCTGCTAGAAGATGGCCAGCTGCTCGCAAAAGGAAGCCATGATGAGCTGTTAGAAAAGAGCGAACTGTACCGAAAAATCGTTGAATCGCAGTTTGGAAAGAAGGGGCATAACGATGTTACGACCACGGCATAGTACGCTGGCAACGATGGGCCAAAAACGGAAAGCAAGGGATAGTATCGGCACGTTAAAGCGGCTTTGGTCATTTGTTTCGCCGCAAAAAGGATGGCTTTTGGCGGCAATAATAATAGTCATCATCAGTTCCGGCTTAAGCCTGCTTGGCCCATATGTCGTCGGGAAAGCGATTGATACGTATATAGTGGCAAGGCGGACAGACGGCTTCTGGATGGTGCTTGCGCTTCTTCTTTTTATTTATGTCGCCCTGTCCGCTTCGACGTTTTTGCAAAACTATTGGATGATTGGCGTCGCGCAAAAAACGATTTATGCGATCCGCAAACAGCTGTTCCGCCATTTTCATGAACTGCCGATTTCGTTTTTTGATAGGCGCCAGCAAGGTGAATTGATGAGCCGTATCACCAATGACATTGATAATATGAGCCAAACGTTTAACAGCACGGCAATCCAGGTGATCTCGAGCGCGCTCACGCTTGCCGGGGCGATTGGCGTGATGGTTTGGCTTAGCCCGCTGCTTACGCTGGTGACCTTGCTGATCGTTCCGATGATGTATGCGGGGATGAAGTGGATCACGAACCGGACGCAAAAACGGTTTCGCGAGCAACAGCGCTGTTTAGGGGAAATGAACGGATTTATCGAAGAAGTCATCTCCGGACAAAAAGTGGTGAAAATGTTTTCGCAGGAACGGAGAATGATCAACGACTTTCTGCAAAAAAACGAACAGTTAAAGAGAGCCGGTTTTTGGGCGCAGACGTATTCCGGCTTTATTCCGAAGCTGATGAACTTTTTAAACAACTTAAGTTTTGCGCTGATTGCAGGCGTCGGCGGAGTTTTGGCGCTTAAAGGAATCATTTCGATCGGGGTCATTGTTGTCTTTGTCGAGTATGCCCGCCAGTTTACCCGTCCGCTCAATGATTTGGCCAACCAATGGAATACGCTGCTGTCCGCACTGGCCGGCGCGGAGCGGGTGTTTGAAATTTTAGATACGCCTAAAGAAGAACGGGATGAGACGGGGGCGATTTCTCTTGGACACCTGCAAGGGAAAGTCGAATTTGACCATGTCGTATTTTCTTATGATCAAAAACGCGATGCCCTTCGTGATGTCAGCTTTTCTGTCTTTCCTGGAGAAACGGTGGCGCTTGTTGGCCCGACCGGGGCAGGAAAAACGACGGTTTTGCAGCTGTTAACCCGTTTTTACGATCCTGACCGCGGCCATATTTTCATCGATGGGCACGATGGCCGTTCTATTAAGCGCGCAAACTTGCGCGCCCATATGGCATTTGTTTTGCAAGATACGTTTTTGTTTGAAGGAACGATTCGCGATAATATTCGTTATGGAAGGTTAGAGGCAAGCGATGAGGAAGTGGAGCAGGCGGCGAAATGGGCCAACGCCCATTCGTTTATTACAAAGCTGCCAAACGGTTATGATACGGTGTTAAAGCAAGATGGCAGCGGCATCAGTCAAGGTCAAAGACAGCTCTTGGCAATCGCCCGCGCGATGGTGGCAAACCCGTCGATTTTAATTTTAGATGAGGCGACAAGCAATATCGATACGGTGACTGAGATGAAAATTCAGGAGGCGCTCGAGCGACTGATGAAAGGGCGGACCTGTTTTGTCATTGCCCATCGGCTCAACACGGTGCAACATGCGGACCGCATTCTTGTGTTGAATGAAGGAAAAATTGTCGAACAAGGGACGCATGAATCACTGCTGAAGGCAAAAGGGTTTTACTATGAGTTGTACCATAGCCATCTGCAAAAAGAGGAAGTATCATAAAAACACCTTGTACATGCGTGTACAAGGTGTTTCTTTTTAAGAATTGGCGACGGCGGAAATCCTTGCCGCAAACACATCGCGCCAGCTTTTTGATAAGGCGGGTTCAGCGAGGATTTTTCGCATTGCTTCCACATTTGTTTTTTCCATATAATAAATGTGATTGACATAGTCAATGGATAACCGGGACAGACTGCGTTCGACTAGTATCAGCGGATCGCCTTGCTGAATAACGCCTTCTTGCAGCACGCGAAAATAAAAGCCGGTTCGGCCCGTTTGCTGCACCACAAGCGGAAGGTCCGGCAGACCGTGCCGCTTGGCCAGCTTAAAGCATGGCTGTCTTGGCTGGGATACTTGAATGACGGCCGTTCCGACGGAAAAAATATCGCCGATATATACTTCCTTTTCCGTCAAACCTGCTAGTGTGAGGTTTTCGCCAAACGAACCGGGGAAAAATGGACGCTCATACCGTTTCGTCCATTTCGTAAAATGTTCCGACGGGTAAGCGCAAATCGCTTTGTCATACCCGCCGTGATGCACTAAGTCCGCCTGTCGATCTCCAGTAAAGTTGATCTTCGTGACAAAAACTGGTTCCAATACTGGTTCTTTATAAATTCCCGTTGTCAACGGCTTTCCGCCAATCATCACCGTTTTTGGTGCGCCGACATTGACGGAAATCACTTTCATCTATTCTCTCTACCCCCATAATTCTTCGGCAATTAACCGAAATGACGCCAGTTTATCTGCAAAATCATAGGTAATCGTTACAAGCATAATTTCTTCTGTTTCATAAGCCTCGCTGAGACGAAACAGCTGTTCTTTTATTTGTTTTGGCGAACCGACGATCATCCGTTTCCGGTTTTCGATAACCCGTTTGCGCTCATACGGACTGTACGGATAAGCCGTTGCTTTTTCCGGGCTTGGCGTGCCGTTGGACACCATGCCTTGTTCAATCATCAACAGCGATAAATCAAGGCTTGATGCCACCCATTCCGCTTTTTCTTCTGTTTCGGCGCAAATGGCGAACACAGCGACCATATTGCGCGGTTTATCTAAATATTTCGATGGCACAAACCGTTCACGATACAATTTCGTATAATATTCCCCACCTTCGCCGTTAATAAATTGGGCAAACACATATGGCAACCCTTTTTGCGCGGCAAGGAGCGCGGAGGATGAGCTTGAGCCGAGCAGCCATACATCGGGAGCTGTCCGTACGTTCGGTGTCGCCTTTAGCCCGTGCAATGGATGTTCTTTCGGCAAGTCGTTATGTAAATAAGCTAGCAAATCATCAACCTGCTCTGGATAGCGGTCTATATCCCTTCGTTTTCCTTCTTGCAAGGCGATTGTCGCAATCGGCATGCCGCCAGGCGCTCTCCCGATCCCTAAGTCAACCCGGCCGGGATGAAGTCCTTCGAGCACTTTAAAGTTTTCTGCTACTTTATAAGCGCTATAATGCGGGAGCATTACTCCGCCTGATCCGATGCGGATGCGCGACGTTTTCGCGCCAATATGGCCAAGGAGCACTTCCGGAGATGAACCTGCAAGGCTGTTTGTATCATGATGCTCCGACACCCAAAAACGTTCATAGCCAAGCTCCTCGACAAATTGCGCGAGCCGGACAGTATTGGCGAGCGCTTCTTCCGCTGTCATCCCTTCCGCAATCGGGGATTGGTCTAGCACGCTTAATTTAAGGCTCATGATAAAACATCCTTTCGCTATCGTGCTTCATGTTCCAAGAGGGATTAATTATTTCTTATTATGCCCCGCCAGGGGAAAATTGTCTATTGATTTGCCTGTAAGTAGGCAAGGATTTTTATGTTGAATCGCTGCTGCTTTTCATTTTTATTTCAGCGATTGCAGCTAAAAAAGAAGAACACGCCCCGCTAGGCCGCTGTTGGGGCGCGCTTATTTATAAATGTACGAGCTTTTTTTCCTGCTCCGGTTGTTCTATTGCTTTCTTTCGTTCAAGGCGTGAAAATAACGAATGCATTAGCTGCTTCATCGTGTCGACGATAAAGGAGCACCGTTCGTATAACGCTTCTTTTAAACTATCGAGCTGGCGCGTCATTTTGTATTGTGTCGCTTCCTGTGCTTCCAGCCGTTCGATGACCGTTTCCTGAAACACGTGCTGCAGTTCTAATTTTTCGATTAATGTTTGATATAGTTTCTCGTGCCCTTCTAAGCGAGCGAGCAGCCCTTGGTATAAATGTTCTTGCGCGGCGAGTTGCTGTGATAGTTTTTTTGTTGCCTCCTCTTGCAAAACAAGGGAGTCGTTAATGGCATGCTTGGCCGTTACGTCTTGTTCTATTCGTTCATTCCATCGTTCATATAGCTGTTGTTGCTGCTCGTGTTGGGCGGAAACGGAACGCTGCAGTTCTGCTAGTAAAGCGGAAAGTTCATTGTAAAGCCGCTGTTGTTCCTCTAATACTTGCTCGATGGCGGACCGACGGTAATAGAAAACAGGATGTGATGAAGCGGGAGGGGTTCCTTCATAGACGCGCGGAGTCAATTTCTTGTTCGTATAAATGAAAGACATGCCCGACACTCCTTTCCATCTGTAAATACCTATGTGACATCATATGCAGCTATTCTTATTTCGGTTAGGCACCAAGTTTGTGATGCCGTCTCATGCTTTGGTATAATAAAATAAATAGAAAATTTGGAAAGGATGTGGATATATGCCAGCAGTCGAGTCCAATATGTTTCCATTAGGGCAAAAAGCGCCGTCGTTTGAACTAGTAAACGTGGTTGATGGCAAAACCGTCCGTTTGGAAGAGGTAAAATCAGATGTTGCAACGGTGATTATGTTTATTTGCAATCATTGTCCGTTTGTCAAACATGTGCAGCATGAACTTGTCCGTCTTGCCAACGATTATCAGCCAAAAGGAGTCACGTTTATCGCCATCAACTCGAACGACGTGGAAAAATATCCGGAAGACTCGCCGGAAAATATGAAAAAAGTAGCTGAGGAATTAGGCTATCCGTTCCCGTATTTGTTTGATGAAACGCAAGAGGTGGCAAAAGCGTACCAGGCAGCGTGTACGCCGGATTTCTATATCTTTGACCGCGACTTAAAATGCGTATACCGCGGCCAGCTTGATGATTCACGACCAAACAATGGCATTCCGGTTACAGGGGAATCGATTCGCGCAGCATTAGACGCATTATTGAATGGCGAGCCAGTGCCGGAAAAACAAAAACCAAGCATTGGCTGCAGCATCAAATGGAGGGAATAATTTCCATCATTTCTTGACTTTCTTTTGCGCATCCAGTATTATTAACAAAGCACCATTTCGTTCGTCGTATAAAGGATCATCATAAGTCGTGCCTTGCGAATAGGGGGCCTGCTTATATGTTCCCTTGCTTGCGTAAGCGCACGGCTTTTTTCTTTATTGCGGTAGCGATGGTCAATATTTAATTTTTGGAGGAATCACAATGAGTACAGGAAAAGTAAAATGGTTTAATGCCGAAAAAGGGTACGGGTTTATCGAAAAGGATGGCGGCGGCGATGTTTTCGTTCATTTTACCGCCATTGAAGGCGAAGGGTTTAAAACGTTAGAAGAAGGGCAGTTCGTTACGTTTGACATTGTCGAAGGAAACCGCGGTCCGCAAGCGGCAAACGTACGTAAAGCGTAAGGAGGGAACAAGGTGATATCGCTTCTGGCGGTATCACTTTTTTTACGGCAGGCGGCTCATTTCGGAACGGACAAATTCACACTGGCGCAGCTTCGGAGCTGCAAGGATGGATGAGAGGCAGGGCTTCCATTGTTTTTGTCTTGTTGTATGATAGAGATGTAGATATATCCCGCTTATAGTTTTCATAACTTTTATTATGTAAACAAAAAAGGGGGAGAAAAAAATGAGGCCGCTGCTATACCGTGTATTTGTGTATGGAACGTTGTTAGTGGGGGAAGCGAACCATTATGTCGCCGCTCCTTATATCCGCGATATTCAGCCAGGAAAAGTGAAAGGGCGCTTATATGACGTCGGGGCATACCCCGCGCTCGTTGTCGAAGAAGAAGGCGAAGTAATCGGCGAATGGTTTACCGTAACGGAAGAAGGGCTGCAAGCGATGGATGAGCTCGAAGAATATGAAGAAGGGGGCCGACATAACGAGTACGAGCGGGTTTGGATTAAAGATTTGGAACAGCCGATCGAAGGGTATGTATATATATACCTAAAAAGTAAAGCGGCGCACCTTCCGCTCATTCCGTCAGGGTCATGGCGGCATCGGCATACGAACTAGCGGCGTATGAGAAAGTAGGTGTTTTTATTGAACGAAATCAATAATACATCGCTTTTTGTCATATGGCTGTTTATTCTTGTCCCGGTATTTATATCATACCGGCAGTCATTAAAATTAGAAAAAGACATTATTTGGTCTTCATTGCGCGGATTTGTTCAATTATTAATATTAGGATATTGCATTTCCTATCTTTTTTCTTTAAAAAAATGGTATGTTATTATTGGTTATGTGCTATTGATGGTGGCTGTTGCTTCGTTCAACGTTTCGAAGCGTGGAAACGATGCAAAACGCACGTTTTTTCTTGTCTTTTTCAGCATGATTGTTTCTGTTGGAATTCCAATTATGTTATGGCTAATTTGCCGCATTATTCCATTTCAAGCTCGATACATTATTCCAGTTGCTGGAATGTTTTCAGGAACAGCGATGGTTGCCTCAAGCGTCGTTTTAGAAACGATGAAACAGGAACAACGTAACAATATAAAACAGCACGCCATCAAAATTGCAATGATTCCAACGATTGATTCCTTAAAAACAATGGGGCTTGTACAAATTTCCGGAACAATCACGGGAATGATTTTGGCCGGAGCAGTTCCATTTGCTGCAGTCAAATATCAAATTTTTATCGTATTTACCCTTCTTGTTGTCGTGGCCATTTCGGCGATTGCCGTTTGCTTTCTCATTATCGAGCGTTCTATCAAACTAACGATTACTGAGAAGAAGATCATAACAAATTCTCTTGATAATGGCTGCATATGTCTATCACGGCGGCTGTCTAAAAGGGTGTTGATGAATCCCCCTTTATAGGCAGCTGCCTTTTTTATTAACAAAATCGCATAAATATACAGATATACCACTATTTATAGTTCGGTTTTGGTAGTTCTTTGAAAACGATTTCTAGTTAGTCTTATAAAAATACAGAAAAATTAATAAAAAAAGTATTGCCAAATACGCGCTCCTTCCCTATAATAGAGACATGTTATAAAAATAAACGTCAGAATGTGAGGTAATGTAACATGTCAAAGGTGATGGTTTCTCCTACAAGTGATCGGGAAGCAGTGCTTGAACAAATCAAAGAAATAATCAAGCAAAAACATGTCGAGCTTTTGCATCTGCAATTTGTCGACATCGAAGGAATTTTGAAACATGTTACGGTGACGGCGGAGCAGCTTGATGATGTTGTGGAAGGAAAAATCATGTTTGACGGTTCCTCAATTAAAGGGTTTTCTCCCATCAACAAATCCGATCTCTATCTTCTACCTGACTTAAACACATTTGCCGTATTGCCTTGGACAGTAGAGGAAGGATATTCCGAAGCCCGTTTCCTTTGTTCTGTTCTCAATCCTGATGGAACGCTGTTTGAAGGGGATCCACGCAACGTTTTAAAGAAAACAATTGAGCGTGCCGCGAAAAAAGGATATACGATTTCTGTCGGCCCGGAATTGGAATTCTTTTTATTCAAAGCGGACGAAAACGGAAACCCGACGACAGAACTCCATGATAGCGGCGGATATTTCGAACCGTCTCCAAAGGACCTTGGCGAGCGCGTTCGTTTAGAAATTTACCGCGCGTTGAAGGCGATGGGCTTTACGATCGAAGCATCCCATCACGAAGTTGCGGAAGGACAGCATGAAATCAACTTCAAATATGCTGATGCGTTAGGGGCGGCAGACAATGCAACTACATATAAGTGGGTCGTAAAAACGATCGCCAATAAATATGGACTGCACGCCACGTTTATGCCAAAGCCGGTGTTCGGCATTAATGGCTCCGGCATGCATGTGAACATGTCGCTATTTAAAGACGGCGAAAATGCGTTTTTTGATCCAAGTGATGAAAACCTATTATCAGAAACGGCCTATCGATTTATCGCTGGCTTGCTCGCGCATGTCAAAAGCTTTGCCGCCGTTACAAATCCGCTAGTAAACTCGTACAAACGGCTTGTTCCGGGATATGAGGCGCCTTGTTATATCGCGTGGTCGGCATCAAACCGTTCGGCGTTAATCCGCATCCCAGCCAAACGTGGCATGGCGACCCGCGTCGAGCTCCGTAGTCCAGATCCATCGGCCAACCCTTACCTTGCGTTTGCCATCATTGCCGCCGCTGGTTTGGACGGAGTGGAAAAAGGCTTGCAAGCTCCGGCGCCGATTGACGAAGATATTTTCCATATGACAGAAGAGCGCCGCGCTCTGCTTGGCATTGAAAATCTGCCGGCGAGCTTAGGAGCGGCAGTGGAAGAATTCGCAAACGGCACAATCGGACGTGAAACGTTCGGGGAACACGTGTTTCAGGAATACGTCGCTATGAAAAAAGCAGAGTGGGACAGCTACCGCACCGCTGTGCACGCTTGGGAAATTGAACAATATCAAGCGAAGTTTTAAACAGAAAAGGGGCGCGGAAAAGATTGCTCTATCAGTCTTTTCCAGTGCCCTTTTTTGTGAATAATGAAATATAGCGTTGAATCTAACATTGTGTGATGCTGTATGCTCTGCTTAGAAGGTGAAAACACATTGTATAAAGCAAAAAAGTAGCAAATATCGTGGATGTGAATGTACGGACGCAAGAGCATCCACAGAAATACGCCAAGGAAGCGCGAGAGAAATATGGCGCTAATATGGTTGAACAGGTAAAACGGTGAACGTCGGCATACAGAAGGAAGATTGGGCAACGATAAAAGCAAAGATGGATGATATTTATGGAAAAATTACCGCTCGTAAGACATACGGACCGGACGACGAGCAGATGCAGAGGCGGTAGCGGAATGGAGACATTTATGATTGCACCTTTGACATTTTCCGATGACTTGGCGGCTTGTATGTCAACGATGAGCGTTTTGCGAAATGTATTGACCGCTATCAAATGGGGTTAGCTGCATTTTTGCGTGAGGCGATGCTGTATGCTGCGATCGTCGGATGAATAAAAATGCATGATAAAATTCTGTTGGTTAGATAAAACGGGGCTCAGATGATGAATCTAAACTCCATTTTATTTTTTTATAATTCACAGTTGACAACTGTGAATACTTGGTATTAATGTATTAATTAATAAAAATATTCGACCATTTCAGACGGAGGGAATGAAATGAAAAAGTTAATCGTGTTTGTGATTGTTGGATTTATCGCGCAGCTTATTGACGGTTCACTCGGAATGGCGTATGGGGTTACGTCAACAACGCTGTTGCTTGCGTTCGGGATTGCCCCGGCGGTCGCTTCCGCCTCGGTGCATTTAGCGGAAGTGGTCACAACCGCAGCTTCGGGCGCATCGCATATTAAATTTGGAAATGTCGACCGCGACATGCTGGTCAAATTGATTATTCCCGGCTCGCTTGGTGCGTTTGTCGGAGCCTGCTTTTTAAGCAATCTTCCAGGGGATTTCATTAAACCATATGTTTCTCTATTTTTGTTAGCGCTTGGGGTTTATATCATATATCGGTTTTTATTTCTATCCGCCCGCCAAGATCCGCAGCCGCCAAAGAAATTTTCGAATAAGCAACTTGTTCCTCTTGGTTTAGTGGCCGGTTTTCTCGATGCGACTGGCGGAGGAGGATGGGGCCCGATTTCCACACCGGTTCTTCTCGCGAATAAAGGAATAGAGGCGAGAAAAGTGATAGGAACAGTCGATACGTCGGAGTTTGCCATCGCTTTATCCGCTACCATTGGATTTATCATTTCGTTAGGCTGGGAACAAGTCAACTGGTTTTGGGTAGGAACGCTGATGTTAGGGGGAATCATCGCTGCTCCGATTGCGGCGTGGCTCGTTCGCAAGCTGCCATCCCATTTGCTTGGGGTATTAGTCGGGGGATTAATCATTTTTACTAATGTTCGCACCTTGCTTCATGCGTGGGGAGCTCCCAACAGCTGGTATCCAGCCGTGTACGGCGCTATCGTGCTCGGTTGGGCGGTTTCGATATGGTTGGCGGTTCGCAATCATCGGAGAGTATCGCTATCTAATGATCTTGCGTCATAAAAATAAACGAAAGTACATGTCACAGATTGGAAAAATAGGGCGGATGGATAGAGGATATAAGGGTTCTGTAACCTTGATGCTGGGATTGAGAAACAGCGGAACAGCCTGTTCATCAGGCATATAAAGTATATCTCCTATCCGGCAGCATGGACGTAATGCACTGGGCGGTAGAAATTTAATGATTAACTTACTTATATAAGACATAAGTGATGGGAGATCAATGATCGGAAATCGTTTATGTCTTGTTTATTGGTGGAGATTCTCTTTTTTATTTGTTAGAATATTAAAATAAATATAAAAATGTATAAAAAATGGGAGATGACATTATGCAAAAACCGGTTGATTTAGGACATGGCATTTCAATGATTGATTTGTATGATTTAGGAGTTGCACAGCGCACCGGTACATATGTGCTTCACGAAGAAGAGATCGCGATTATTGAGACGGGTCCAAGCCCTTCCGTTCCGTATTTATTAAAAGGGTTGGAAACGCTTCAGATTGATCCTGCGGATATCCGCTATATTATTGTGACACATATTCATTTGGATCACGCAGGCGGCGCTGGGACGCTGCTTGAAAAATGTCCGAACGCCCGCGTCATCGTTCATCCGAAAGGGAAGCGCCATTTAGCGGACCCGTCACGGTTAATCGCTGGGGCGAAAGCGGTGTATAGGGAGAATTTTGATGAATTGTTTTCTCCTGTTTTGCCGGTTCCAGAGGATCGTCTCATTGTAAAAGAAGATGGCGATACGCTTACGCTCAGCAATGAGCGCACATTGACGTTTTTGGATACGCCTGGCCATGCCAACCATCATTTCTCGATTTACGATTCGCGCAGCCGTGGCGTTTTTACCGGCGATACGATCGGGGTGTTTTATCCGCAGTTGCTGAAAGATGGGCTTGAATACTGTTTGCCGTCCACTTCTCCGAACCAATTTCGGCCGGAGGCGATGCTGCAATCGGCTGAGCGTCTCGAACAGCTCCAGCCTGAACGCATTTATTTCGGTCATTTTGGCATGTTGGAAAACCCTCGTGCAGCGTTTGAACAGCTTCGTTTTTGGCTTCCGAAGTTTGTCCAAGCGGGGGAAAAGGTGATGGCGGAACAACACGACGCGCCGATGCAAGAAAAGGCGAAAGCGGTGTTTCAAGCGCTATATCAAGAGGTCAGCGCCTTTTTGCAAGAAAAAAATATTCCATCGACATCCGAAGCGTACGATATCATCCGTCTCGATCTTCAAGTATGTTCGATGGGAATTGTCGATTATTTACAAAAGACAATCCAACAAGGTTAGAATAAGAGAATTGTTATGCTATTTCTGATGCGTTGCAATTGCCGATGCAAGGCTGTTTTTGAGAACGGTTTCCATTGTATTTTAAACAATGAACAGGTGAAATCGATCGAGTGTGGGATGCCGGTTTGAACGAACAAGCATCTGCGAAAATGATTTGAACATAATGGGCTTGGTGACATCACCAAGCTCTAGGTGTTAGAAAAAGCGGGACACACTTTCTGAAAGATCGAGAAAAAATTCGAGAATTGGTGAGAGTATATTGTAGAGATGCCGGGAAATACTCCGATGCATCTTTAAAGTTTATATATCAAAGATTTAAGTTGGATTTATATAGAGGTAAAAAGGAAGGGATTCACGCGCAACAACAGTTTGTAGTTTGCAAGTTAAATAAAACCTTAAGTCTTGTGAGAATACACTATCATGGGGATTTCATCTTCAAAAGGGAGAAACGAAACTATTGAAATGAAACATATTTTTACAGCTAACATAAAAATAGAAGCCCCGATAGAAATTGGGGGTGTGGAGACTGGCATAAGAGGAATTATACCGGTTTCGGTCGGGACGTTTGATAGTCCGGCATTAAAAGGTACTGTTTTACCCGGTGGTGCGGATTACCAATTAATTCGCTATGATGGGGTTGATTGCTCATTATACGATAAGGTTGATGCTATAAGTATTGTGTCAGAATTAAATTTCCAGGAGTATCTGAATAAAAGCCATTCATCCTCTTTCATATGTCTTATTTGTTAAAAAAGTCAATAACGTAGTGATAATATTTTCCTTTACATTCACCTTAGTAAAAACAATTTTTCAGGTCGACGTAAAACGCGTTTTAAACCTTAGGGGAATGTGTTTTTTTATTCCGAATAGGCAAAAATTATGGTGTTTAAGACGTATCTTCGTAGAAACTACGTGCTTTTTTGTTTTCTTCATGCAGCGATGCGATGAGTATGCTTCGCATAGTTGCGAAATGAGTCTGCTTGCACCGTGGCTTCCTTGAGCAGACTAAATGGAAACAATAATAGATATTGAAGTGAGAAAACTCATTAAATAAAATAGTATTAGCACATACATTCTGTAACATTGAGAAAAGGGAGATGGAAATGAACAGTGAAAACAATATTTCTACTGTCTTAGTAACGGCATATGCCAAAGCACCACAAGGTAGTTCCATGTATGAATTGTATAAATATTCTGGGATAGTTTTGGAAATCGATCCATCCACTGACCGTGTTGTTGATGCAGAATTTACCTTCATCACGCAGTTGGCTCAAAATTTTTTTCGAAGACTTATTATTGGATATGATTTGAGTAACGGGATTGAAGATCTGGTAAAACGCATAGAGAATCATTATTTTGCGCCTTCAGCAAATTCTGTTATTGTAGCATTAAAATCTGCATACAGACGTTACATGGAACATAAACAAAAAGCAGAAAAATGACATAATTGTTTTTTATTATTAACTTGACATTTATTAAATCACGAGTATAATTAGTAATAAGATTTTAAATTTTTTACACAATTATCAGGAAGCGCCTTCTTAACGGGGAAAGTTGTCTATACAACAACTTTCGCGAGAGTTAAGAATGCCCAGCTTCTCCAAAAGCTATAAGGGAATTCCTGACTTCCCTTTACTTTTGGTAGGCTGGGCTTTTATTTTTATTCAATAATTGAGGGGGTGAACAACTATTAAAAATTATAATGTCTCTGTAATTGGTGCTGGAACAATGGGAAGAGGGATAGCACAACTTCTTGCCCAAAAAAATGTAAAAGTTGTTTTAATCGACCTTAATAAAGAGATATTAGAAAAGGCTATTACCTATATCCAAGAACAGGTCATGTTATTTAATGAACACGGAATGTTGGATCGAGATATGAATGATGTTGTTGAAAACATTACATTTTCTACTGATCTCCAAGACGTAAATAACTCATGGCTAGTCATTGAAGCCATACCAGAAAAACTGGAATTAAAACAGGAATTGTTCAAGAAACTAGAAGAAATATGTGATCCAACAATACGATTTGCAACTAATACTTCTGGTTTATCTATTGACGATATTGCAAAGACCATGAGAAATCCAGAGAGATTGATTGGAACACACTTTTTCATGCCTGCTACTATTGTTCCATTAGTCGAAGTAGTAAAAGGCGATCTCACTTCTACAGATGTAATTAATGATATTATGGAGTTTCTAAAGAAAGTTGGCAAATATCCAGCTTTAATCAATAAATCAATCCCTGGATTTATTGGTAATAGGATTCAACATGCTATTGCTAGGGAAGCTATCTCGATTTTAGAAAAAGGCATCGCATCGGCAGAAGATATAGATCTTATTGTGCGGTGGAGTATAGGAATTCGTCTGTTGTTTACTGGACCTTTAGAGCAAAGGGATTTAAATGGTTTAGATGTACATTATAATATTGCAAATTATCTATATAAAGATCTGGAAAACCGAATAAGTCCTTCTCCACTTTTAAAAAGCAAGGTTAAAAAAGGTGAATTAGGAATAAAGAGCGGCAAAGGATTTTATGATTGGAAAGATATGAATGAATCAGAGGTGATGAAAAGGAAAAATATTGAATTATTAAAAGTCATTAAATATCTCCATTCTATCGAACAACATGATAAATAAAAGGGAGGCAAGTTTAGTTTATGGATAAACTGACAAAGTTTTTTACAAATTTAATGAGAAAATATCTCCCAGATCCTTTCGTATTTGCCATCGGTTTGACGATATTAACATTAATACTAGCCGTGGTAATAGAAGGGAGAGAAATCGTTCAATCAATTACAGATTGGGGAAGTGGCTTTTGGAATCTTCTTGCATTTACCACACAAATGGCAGTCATTCTTGCCATGGGATATGTGTTAGCATCTGCGCCAATAGTTGATCGCTTTCTAAACAAATTAGTTAGCACTGTTCGTACACCGCGGATGGCAATTGTAGTAGCAACGTTGGTAGGAGGAATCGGGAGTTACCTAAACTGGGGATTTGGCTTGGTTATTGGGGGAATTGTTGCAAAAAAATTAGCTCTTCGTGTAAAAGGGGTTCACTATCCTTTAATTATTGCAGCAGCATATAGCGGATTTACCCTTTACGGACTGGGCTTATCTGCAAGCATTCCTATTTTAATATCTACACCTGGTCATCCTTTGGAAAAAGAAATGGGTATTGTCCCACTTTCAGATACTATTTTCTCAACTCCAATGTTACTAACAAGTCTGGTCATATTAATTACATTACCAATCCTAAATACGTTGCTTATACCAAAAAAGAAAGAGGAAATTATCGAAATAAATCCTGTTCTCGTGGCAGAACAACAAACTGCTGTAACCAATATTTTAGGTGAAAATACATTTGCTAATAAATTAAATAACAGCCGATTATTGTCTTACATTATTGGATTAATAGGAATTATATATATAGTTGTTTATTTCTATAATGGTGGCTCTATAGACTTGAACTTGGTTAATTTTATAATCCTTTTTCTAGGGATCATTCTATTGGGGACACCAGCGAAATACATCGCTAGTTTAAACGAAGGTATTAAGACAATATCTGGTATTATCCTTCAATATCCATTTTATGCAGGAATAATGGCTATAATGGCAAGTTCAGGGTTGGTTGACTCAATCGCTAAGGTATTCGTAGATGTTTCATCAGCTGAATCATTACCTTTTTGGGGACTAATAAGCTCCTTTGTTATTAACTTTTTTGCACCTTCTGCTGGAGGACATTGGGTAGTTCAAGGACCTTTTATGATTGATGCCGCAAAAGAACTCGGGGCATCAATTAGTCAAACTTCAATGAGTGTTATGTTAGGTAATGCTTGGAATGACCTTGTACAGCCTTTTTGGATCTTGCCAGCACTCGCCTTATCTAGATTACAACTTAAAGATGTGATGGGGTATTTGGTTGTTATTATGATTTGGATTGGAATTGTATATAGCGTGTCAGTATTACTATGGGGTTATCTAGGTTAAGAAATTGGGAGGTATGTTATATGAAAATCGTTGATTTAACAGTCAAACTGTATGATGGATTAACTTCATTTCCTTCACATCCGAAAGTTGTAATGATGGATCATATTACACATGATTTTTCGAAACCACGATATATTCCTCCATGTGAAGGATACGCAAGTAAGATTTTAATTGTATCTGATCATGGTGGTACCCACATGGATGCTCCTTATCATTTTTTTAAAAGTGGCCTGACTATAGATCAAATACCATTAGAAGCCACCATGGGAGAGGCTGTGTTAATCGATGTATCTCATAAACAACCAAGCGAACCGGTAACACGCAGTATGATTGAGGAAGTTGTACAAAAGCGAGAACTTGAGATAAAAGAAGGAGATATTGTTTTATTTCGTTGCTGGCCCGGAGAATGGAATGGTCCTGGGTTTCATGAATGTAAATCATTAGATGCATCTGTCGGAGAATGGGTTGTTGAGAAGAAGTTAAAGGCTATTGGTCTTGATCTCCCAAATGCAGATGTTAACGATAATATGCAACGTTCCGTTCATTTGGCTCTATTAAGTCGAAATATTCTTATTATAGAGAATTTAACCAATCTAGATAGAATAAGCAAAAAACGGTTTTATTTCATCGGAATGCCTCTTAATTTGCAAGGTATGACTGGTTCACCAATCCGTGCTGTCGCAATCGAGGAGTGGTAATAACAATATCCTTTAGAAACAAAACGTACCCAACCTTTCCAATAGACAACACTCCCTTAGTCTACTGAAGGGTTGGGTTTTCTTATCAAATTAGAAAGGTGATTGTAATGAACAAGATTGTACCGGCTCATGAAGCAATTCGAAAGATTAAATCAGGAGATACGATTATGGTAGGAGGATTCGGATTAGTAGGAGCTCCATTAACATTGATTGACGAATTAACCAAAATCGATGTTTGTGATTTAACAGTTATTAGTAATAATCTTGGAGAACCTGGAAAAGGTCTGGGTATTTTGCTAAGGCAGGGGAAGATCAAAAAGGCAATTGGCTCTTATTTCACAAGTAATCGCGAAGTTGGGGATTTTTATAATCAGGGAAAGTTAGAAGTTCAACTACTTCCACAAGGAACCTTATCAGAGGCCATTCGAGCTGGCGGAGCTGGAATCGGTGGTTTCTATACCAAAACAAGCGTAGGTACAGAATTATCTAAAGGAAAAGAGATCAGAGAAATTAACGGAGAGTTGTATGTATTTGAACCTGCTTTACATGCAAATGTAGCGTTAATTAAAGCATGGAAGGCAGATCGATTAGGAAATTTAGTTTATTACAAAACCGCTCGCAACTTTAATCCTATAATGGCTACTGCTGCTGATTATGTGATTGCGGAAGTAGATGAGATTGTAGAAATAGGAGAGTTGTCACCTGAGGAAATAGTTACTTCTCATGTTTATGTAGATGCAATTGTTGAAAGTAGTATTGTCTTATCTAAAAAAGGAGTTGTTCATAAATGAGTGTAGACATCAACATACAGGAACGTATCGCAAAGCGAGCCGCAGCTGAGTTAAAACCTTATTCCATTGTAAATCTGGGAATCGGAATACCTACTTTAGTTGCTAAATATGTGGATTCAAAAAATATTTTCTTTCAAACGGAGAACGGTTTATTAGGAGTCAGACATCTTAGAGAAGATGAGGATATAGATCCTCTATTGGTTAATGCTGGTAAATTACCTATTGGTGAAGAACTAGGTGCTTCTTATTTCAGCAGTGCTGATTCATTTGCTATGATTCGAGGCGGTCACATTGATGTTGCAGTGTTAGGAGCTTTGCAAGTAGATGAAGATGGTATTATTGCTAATTGGTCCATCCCTGGAAAAAGTATTCTAGGGGTAGGGGGAGCAATGGATTTATTAAGCGGAGCGAAAAAGGTAATTGTAACTACTACTCATACCACTAAACATGGTGAACCAAAGATAGTAAAAAAATGCACTTATCCAATCACTTCGATTCGGAAAGTTGATTTAATCATCACGGAATTAGCTGTTTTCAAGTACGAAAATAATAGATTAGTACTTACAGAGATTGCAGAAGACAGTTGTCTAAATGAAGTGAAAGAAAAAACAGAGGCATTTTTTGAGATATCGGAAGAGCTAATTCAATCATTAGGGAGATGAGTGGATATGGAGAGACGTGTATTTGTAGTTAGCGCAGAAAGAACAGCAATTGGAAAAATTGGTGGTACATTGAAAGACGTAGAACCGGACGATCTTATACTTCCTTTGTTTCAAAGTCTAGTTAATAAAAATCTAGTGCCAATCGATCGAATAGATGAAGTTATTATTGGTCAGGCAAAGCAATCTCAAGATCATGCCAATATTGCTCGTAAAGTGTTGTTAAAAGCTAGATTTCCTGAATCCTTACCAGGATATACTGTAAATCGTCAATGCGGTTCAGGCATGCAAGCAATACACAATGCTTACTTAGCGATACGTGCGGGATTATCCAACGTTGTTATAGCTGGTGGCGTCGAAAGTATGAGTACCGCTCCATACTACTTAAGAAAAGCTCGGTTTGGATATACTTCTGGAAATGGAGAAATATTAGACCCTAATAAAGAAAGTCAACCCGGATCCCAACCTATTGAAATATACGGTCGTTTAGTGATGGGCATGACCGCAGAATTTCTGGCTGAAGAATATAATATTTCACGTCAAGAACAAGATGCGTTTGCTTATTATAGTCAATTAAAAGCAAATAGGGCAATTGCAGATGGTGATTTTAAAGATGAGATTGTCCCAATTTCCGTTCCTCAAAAAAAGGGGAGACCTTTGATATTTTCAGTAGATGAACATCCTCGGAAGCCTGATTTAGAAAAATTAGCTTCACTGCCACCGGTTTTTAAAGAGAATGGAACTGTAACAGCAGGTAATTCTTCAGGTTTGAATGACGGGGCATCACTTCTTTTAATTGTTTCTGAAGAAGCTCTAAAAGAATTTGAATTGCAACCAATAGCAGAAATTGTATCTTTGGGAGTATCAGGAGTGAGACCGGACCGAATGGGAATGGGTCCTGTCGAAGCCTCTATTAGAGCTTTACAATCAGCAGGATTAACTATTAATGATATTGATTTAATTGAATTGAACGAGGCTTTTGCTGCTCAGGCTTTAGCGGTTATTAAAGAATTAAAATTACCAATGGAAAAAGTTAATGTAAATGGAGGGGCTATTGCTTTAGGTCATCCAATTGGGAATAGCGGTGCAAGAATCTGTGTTACTTTACTGCATGCAATGCGTAAGCGTAATTGTGAATGGGGACTAGCATCACTATGTATTGCAGGTGGACAGGGAATTTCCACTATTTTTCGAATAACCGATCAGATTTAACAAGGGGTGACAAAATTGTGAAGGCAGTTGTAAAAAAACATCGAGGACGGGGAATCGATATATCAGATGTTGATATTCCAATATGTAAAAAGGATGAAGTGTTAGTAAAGGTGGAAGCAGCAAGTATATGTGGAAGTGACTTGCATATGTATGAAGGAATGGATGCATATGAATGGGTTTCTACTCCCGTCATTCTTGGACATGAATTTGCGGGAACTGTTGTAGATGTAGGAAATACTGAAAATCAATATTTATTGCATAAACGTGTTGTAATTAATCCATATGTTCCTTGTGGTCAATGTCGTAATTGTAAACGAGGAAATACGAATTTATGTGATTATGGCCAAAACTCTATCAATAAAACCCCTGCGAAATCATTGCGTTATGGTTTTAGAGAAAATGGGGGGATGGCAGAATATGCTGTTGTTCACTATAAAAATGTCTTACCGATTCCAGATGAACTTTCTATAGATGTAGCCGGAATGATAGAAGCGATTGCTATAGGTGTACATGCAATTGAACGAGCTAATATATTGCCTGGAGATACAGCCGTAGTAATAGGACCTGGACCAATTGGATTATCATTGGTTTCTTCATTATCTAATTATGGTTTGGAAAGACTCATAGTTACGGGTTTACGCAAAGACGAAAATCGTTTAAGACTTGCGAAAGAACTCGGCGCTACAGACATTGTGTATGCTGACGAAATAAATGATGTTGAAGCTATTTCAGAATTGACAAATGGAAATGGTGTAGATTATGTATTTGAAACAAGTGGATTCCATCAGTCTCTAATTTCTGGAGTAAGAATGTGTATAAAGGGAGGAGAAGTTCTACTAGTTGGTATTTCTACCAGGAAAACAGATTTACCATCAAATGAGATAGTACGCGGTGAAGTAACTGTAAGAGGAGTGTACGGAGTAACAGAAAAAACATTACAGCGAACCATTGTTATGGCTGCATCTAGCAAATATCCTTATGAAAAATTAATTTCGCATCTTCTTCCTTTAGAACGTGCCGTCGAGGGATTTGAAGCTGGTCTAAAAAAAGAAGCAGTTAAAGTAATATTGAAACCATAACAAGTGGAGGAGAAAAAGTTGACAAATCAAGACCCTTTAAAATTTTTTGAACAGGTGTATGGAGAGATACCGGAATGGGTACAAAAAATGAGTTGTTTTTCTCCAAAGGCGTTAGAATACTATACAAAATTACGTCATGAAATTATGGCGGATGGTGCAATTTCTAAAAAAGATAAAGAATTAATCCTTGTAGGAATTAATGCAGCTAGGAGATATAAAAGAAGTATGATATATCATACTAAAGGAGCTATTGATTCTGGAGCAACTATTATGGAAATAGCAGATATTTTAACTGTATGTATTATTTCGCGCGGCATCCCCGCTTGGCTAACCGGCATAGAAGCTATTCGTTTTGCTGAATCTTACACAAACACTAAATTAGAAGAATCTAATATGAGTAATAACTTAGTCACCTTAGATAATATTGATGATTGCATTTGCTACTATAACGAAGAAACAGGTGGGAGTATACCTCTATGGGTTGAGCTTTTAAAAAAGGCTAGTCCAAATGTTCTACAACGATATAGCAATTTGAGAAAGCTTGTCTTATCTGATCATGTGGTTTCTAGAAAAATAAAAGAACTAGTCCTTGTAGGAGTTAATGTTGCAGAGAGATATCGTGATGGTGTGAAGATTCATGTTAATGGAGCAAAAAAACATGGGGCTACAGATAAAGAAATTGCCGAGGTATGCCTTGTAGCTGTTTTAACAGCAGGTATCCCCGCATGGTTTGAGGGAAGTGATTTTCTGTCACTAGATGAAAAATAAACATTGATAATCGTAATTAGGATAACTGATTCAAAAATCCATTTTAAGATGGCTTTGAGTCAGTGGCACCGTCAAGAATTTTGTGTAATGTAAGATAGATAGGTTATCTCTAAAATGGATTTGGAATGAATAGGGGACGATTTTCCTCCACACAGGAGACGGAATATTCCGTCTCCTGTGTGAAAAGGGAGAATTCCCTTATTCTGTTCATTTACAGTATTTGATTAATGATAACGTTCTTCAAACATTCGTTGAAGGGCTTCCTGCGCTTCGGCAAATCCTCGCAACTTTCGGGTCGGCCTACTTCTCGTTAAAGTCCTATATCATCAAATACACGACTTTTTCAGCGGCTTCTAAACTACTCAAACTGTTTGTTCATTGACTTTAGGCGTTTCCGAGTCTCCTTGATTGTTCGTTCTATGGCATTGGTGGTATAAATTACACTTCGAATACTGCTTTGATAGTCCATAAAGGTGAGGAGGGCATCCGACTCATTCGCCCAAGATTGGACTTCCCTCGGATATTGTTTGACCATTTCGACTCAAACTGTTGAAACATCTTCAGTGCGATTTAAATGAGTTTGAGATTCTCAGTCATTTCGAATTGGTCTTTTTTTCCGAACAAGACGGAGCGTATTACGAACTTTGTGAACGACGCAGCGTTGCTCATCGACTTTCGGATAAATGGCCTTAAAGGCTTCCTCCAGCTCCGGAAGACCATCGAAGACGCCTAGAAGCACTTCCTTGACGCTTCTTTGGTAGAGATGTTGAAGCATCTCCTGCCATCCATAGGTATTTTCTTGTCCATCTACGAAGAAGTCGATAATTTCGTGATACCCTTCTTCATTATTCACTTCTAACAACATACAAATGACTTCTCTCTCTACCGTATCCCGGCGAAGTTTTCATAGAGACCATCTAAATATAAAACAGAATAGCGTTTGTGCAGTGGACGAGTGTGCCATGTCTCGATATCTTCCTTTACCACATCGGTAATACGACTGATCGTTGCAGGAGAATAGGCATTTCCTAGAATTCATTCGATAAATTTGCCAATTTCCCGTGTACTCATGCCACTTTGATACATCTTGATGATAGCTTTCTCGAGCCAGCCGGTGTGTTGTTGGTAAGGAGCGAACAGCTACGTTTGAAATTCCCCGTTCCGGTCTCTTGGAACCAAAAGGCCTTCCAATACGGACAATATTGCGTATCTAGGTTTCAATGGTAATAGCTGTTTCTCCTATTCGACGTTTCCCTCTGTTCCATTTCGAGGAAGCTCTGGATTTTTTTCTTCATGATCAACTCTAATTTTTCCTTTACAAACTGACGAATAGCGTTTTCCGGTTGATGGCCCCAGTCTACATTCAGTATACTTTTAGACATAAGTAGGGTACTCCTTTCTCTGAATGTTGAACGTGTTGCAAAACGCATAACGAATGCATAAATGCACATAAAAAATCCACCACCTTGGAAATCATATACAGTGACCAAAACCAACTACCAAGGGGTGGACACTATTATGATTTCCAATTGGAACAGCGAACATGCATGGACTTATGAAATGGACCCAATTTTAGAAGTATTATTTCGGTATATCGACTCGCAATCATTGCCAGAAACACCGTATGTGACAGGAAGACCGCCGGTGTCGAAAAAATCGTTGTTGAAATGTTTCTTTTTGAAAACCTATTTTTCCATTGATTCCTTGCGAAAATTAGTGCGTATCCTGCAGCGTTTTCGCTGTTTTCAACGGGCTTGTGGACTTAGTGAAGCCCCTCATCTGTCTACGTTTTCCCGTGCGGCGAAGTGGTTCCGGGAACAAGGATTTTCTATTTTTCATGCACAGCTGCTCCAAGATCTAGAAGTACGGTATCCCCAAATCGTGCTGATCGACAGCACGTTCCTTCAAAGCAGTCTTTACGATTCACAGGCGAAGCGGGGAGTGTCCACCCGATATTACTGGTTTAAAGGATATAAACTCCATCTCTGCACCACTGCCGAGGAAATCATTTTATCTCATGTGTTAACCACAGCGAACCGGAATGATGCGGCAGTGGCATCAGCATTGCTCGCTTTTTTAGGGCAATGGGAGATTGAGTTCGTGTTAGGGGATGCCGCGTATGATAGTGAAAAGGTTCGACAAACAGCCGAACAAGCAGGAATCCTATTCATTTCTCTCATCAACCGCCGCAATAGCGAGGAACGGAAAGATGCCTATGGCCGGGTTCTTCCTGTTGTGTTGAAAACGAGATTTGGCCAATGGCTGTTTGGGCTTCGCCGCGGGCTTGAACGGGTATTAATGAGTTAAAGAGCGATGGGGTGGAACAACCCCGATGGTATGGATTTCATCGATATTTACTGCATGTGTTATGTTGCATCCTTATGCATAACTTCGAGTTTTTACTCTAGTTTTGCAACACCATCAATGTTTAGAAAATCAGAAGATACCCTACCTTTTTCTTTTGGTGTAGCCAAATGCTTGACACAAAGTTTTATACATCATCAACGGCAGGGCTGTTGTTGATTTATGGAAAACTACGGAAACATTTGAAAGACAATCAGTAAAGTACATCTTTGCGAAAAAGAAGAAGGCCTGTATCCAGTTAGGATCAAGCTTCTTTGCTTCTAATAAGATTTGATTATATGGCTAGTTTATATATACAGGCGAGGAAACACCTCGTTTATTTTTATTTTATTTGTTTGTACGGTTTTTAAGTAACATCTTAGCTTACTATAGAAATTTTCCCTAGTTCTGATCAACACCACATGATCACATTTCCAGCATGATCATGGTCGAGAAATGATTTCAGGAATTGCAGGAAGTGGTTCGTCAGTGAATAAAAAATCCTCTTGTAAAGTGAAAAAAGCTCCCACAAAAACTTGATTCACGAGAATACCCGGATTAGGCAACATCCGTGAAAATGTTGTATGATAAAAAAACAATGGAAAAGCAGAAAGGATGATTGCATGCGACGCGGTATTGTAGGCACCATCACGATTGTATCGGTGCTGGCAGGAATATTATGGCTTGGCGGTCTTGCCATAACCATTCAAGATCAATTTTTTTCCACCGCGATGCCGCCGGCAGACACGACAAAATATACAAAAGAGAAAAAAGCGGATAGCCGTGAAATTTATATTGTCGCCCTCGGCGATTCGCTGACAAGAGGAACGGGAGACGAAAGCGGAAAAGGATATGTCGGCTATATGGTCGATCAGCTCCGCAAAAAAACAACGAAGCCGATTCGCGTGACTAATTTGGCCATTAAAGGACAGCGCTCTGATGGACTTCTTAAGCAATTAGGTCAAACCGAGATCCAGCGGCAGCTAAAACTAGCCAATATCGTTGTGATGACCATCGGCGGGAACGATTTGTTTCAAGGTGGAGAAGCGCTCAAGCTTACGCCAAAGCAAATCGAGCAGGCAAAAGACTCGTACTTGCGCAACTTAGACCGCGTTTTTCAAACGATTCGCCGCGTTAATAAAGATGCCGTTGTTTTTTACATCGGTCTTTACAATCCGTTTAGCGACCTCGGCGATGCGAAGAAAACATCAGCGATCGTAAGGCAGTGGAATTTTGCTTCGGCAGAAACGGCGGCTCGCTATCCGAATATTATTGCGGTCCCGACCTTCGATTTATTTGCGTTGCATGTGAATGATTATTTATACAGCGACCACTTTCATCCGAATAAAGAAGGATACAAACGGATTGGCGAACGCGTCGCTTCTTTAATTACATTCACAGAGGGGGACAAAAAGTGACGAAGCAGGCAACCTTAATCGTTGAAAATTTGCGCAAAACGATTCGCCGCAAAGAAATTATCAAAGGAATTTCCTTTGAACTAAAAGAGGGGGAAGTGTTCGGCTTTTTAGGGCCAAACGGCGCGGGAAAAACGACAACCATCCGCATGCTCGTCGGGCTCATCAAGCCGACAGCGGGGCATATTTCCATCTGCGGCTATGACCTGGAGCGCCAGTTTACCGAAGCGATCCGCCACATCGGCTGTATTGTCGAAAATCCTGAATTATATCCGTATTTAAGCGGCTGGGAAAACCTCGAACATTTCGCGCGCATGGTTCGCGATATTCCAAAAGAACGGATTGTGGAAGTGGTGGAGTTAGTCGGCTTGCAAAACCGCATCCATGATCGTGTTAGCACGTATTCGCTCGGGATGCGGCAGCGTCTTGGCATTGCGCAGGCGCTGTTAGGAAAGCCGAAAGTGCTGATTTTGGACGAGCCGACCAACGGGCTTGATCCTGTCGGCATACGCGAAATGCGTGAATTTATCCGCTTTTTGGCGGAAACGGAAGGATTGAGTGTGCTCGTCTCCTCGCATCTGTTAAGCGAAATCCAATTAATGTGCGACCGAGTGGCGATTATGGCAAAAGGGACGTTGCTTCGGGTTGATACGGTGGAACATCTGTTAAAAGAACAGGCGCGTGTCGTGTGGAAGGCCGAGCCGCTGGAAACGGCGCAAGCGATATTAGCCGCCGAAACGTCGATTTTTCGAACCGATGGGGATACGCTGATCACTCCGTACGAACCAAAAAAACTCTCCGTTTGGAACAAAAAGCTTGTCGAAGCAGGGGTTGCCGTCCATGAAATTCAGCCGAAACTGCCGACGCTCGAGGATTTGTTCATTGAATTGACGGGAGGGGAGACGATTGAGTAGCCTCGTGTACAACGAAATGTTAAAAATTGTCCGCAAAAAGCGGTTATGGGTCATTGCGGCGATTGTCGCCGTGCTCGTTGTCCTTTTTACATACGCGCAATATAAGCGGGTGCAGGAAATACAGGAACGGCTCGGAACGACGGATTGGCGGACGCAGCTGCAGCAGCAGATTATCGACGCGCAAAACCGTCTCAATTCGAGCAGTATTTCTGACGAATGGCGTAAATATTTGCAAATTCGCCTAAAGCAGCAGCAATACTATTTAGAGCATGACATCAACCCATCCGCTCCTGGTGCGCCGACGTTTATGCGCATGTTTATCGAAAACGCGATCGACTTGTTTCTCCCGCTTCTTGTTATGGTCATCGCCGCTGATTTAGTATCGTCGGAAGCGAGCGGGGGCACGATTAAGCTCTTGTTGACGCGGCCGGTTAAAAGAGGGGCGATTTTGCTCAGCAAATACATCGCGCTGTTATTGTCGATTTCATTTATTTTGCTTACGGTTGCTCTTTTGTCGTATTTCATTTCTGGAGCGGTGTTCGGATACGAAGGATGGCGGCTCCCGTTATTGACAGGGTTTGTCCCCCAAGGAGAAGAACTGAATACAGCAAACGTTCATATGCTTCCGCAGTGGAAGTATGTGCTCATGGAATTAGGGCTGTCCTGGTTTGTGTGCATTGTGGTGGGGACATTGACGTTTATGCTTTCCGTCTTGATGCGCAGCACCGCCGCAGTGATGGGGATTATGCTTGCGGCATTGATTTCGGGAGCGATTTTGTCCAATATGGTGTCTTCCTGGCACTCGGCAAAATATTTGTTTATGGTCAATCTTCGCCTTACGGATTACATTAGTGGGGAAGCGCCGCCGATTGAAGGAATGACGCTCGGATTTTCCATGACGGTGTTAGCGGTGTGGGGGCTTGCGGCGCTCGCAATCTCGTTTATAGTGTTCACAAAGAGAGATATATATTAAAAAGGGACGTCTGGAAGCAGATTCGTCCCTTTTTTGCATGCTCTCTGCCACTTTGACTGCTGTGAACACGTGATTTGTCTATCCCTGCATGCCCAGGCAAAAATTTTTTTAAAAAAAGTATTGACTATATTATTTTTTTTAGATAGAATACTAATTGCCGTTAACGTTAGCGGTTGTAATCGGGAAGTAGCTCAGCTTGGTAGAGCACACGGTTCGGGTCCGTGAGGTCGCAGGTTCAAATCCTGTCTTCCCGATCATTCGTGATGGGGCCTTAGCTCAGTTGGGAGAGCGCCTGCCCCGCACGCAGGAGGTCGTCGGTTCGAATCCGATAGGCTCCATCTTCTACATACGGAGGAGTACCCAAGCCTGGCTGAAGGGGTCGGTTTCGAAAACCGATAGGGGTGTCAAAGCCCGCGGGGGTTCGAATCCCTCCTCCTCCGCCATTATTATTAGCTACATACTAAAAAATTTGGAACATAAAGCTTACCGATACAATCGGCAAGCTTTTTTATTTTTTTAAAATAGAAATGCCCGCCTCTTATCAAAGGAACAGGTCATCAGTTCGTTAAAAATTTTTTGCCGCTTGTTCAGCTTGTTTAATTGCATTTTGTTTAATTGCCTCGGCTTCATTCGGGAATTGTGCCATTCCTTCGACAAAAATGGACTGAACATCAGTGATGCCGATAAAGTTGAGCACCGCCCGTAAATAACGGTCTCCAAATTCCATTTCTTTCATTGGTCCTTCTGAATAAATTCCACCGCGGGCTTGAATGTGCATGGCTTTTCTTCCTGTTAACAGCCCTACCGGACCATTTTCTGTGTAACGGAACGTTTTTCCTGCGATACAAATGGTATCGATATAAGCTTTCATTTTCGGCGGAAAACTAAAATTCCACATCGGTGTGACAAACACGTATTTATCTGCATTGATAAATTGATCGGTTAGCTGATTGATGCGACTGATTTTTTGTTTTTCTTCCTCGCTTAACTGTTCAAATGCCTGTCCTTGTTGCAGTTTGTCCCAGCCGTTTAATACATCGGTATCAATAAAAGGGACATCGGTACGATAAAGGTCTAATTCGACAATCTCGTCTTGTGGATGTTGTTGTTTATAAGCGTTAAGAAACGCTCTGCCGACGGATAAGCTGTAAGATTCTTCTTCCCGTTTTGGGTTTGCTGTAATGTACAGTAATTTAGCCATGATCATTCTCCTTTCGCTGCTGTGAATAGTTTGTCAAACACTATATACATCCATGTATGGCCTATCGCAATAAATGGCATAGTGCTTTAACGTTGATATCATAATGCAACTCGATTGCTTTTGTAAAATAATATGCTTTTTAGATAAAAGTATAATACATCAGTAAATAATATAAGTATCTTATCAGGGAAAAATATTGTAAAATACAGGAGAGAAAGGAGTGAATTGTCTGCGCCGCAGACATGTTCACACTCCTGGCAACGATGTTCGAATATCGCAAAGAAATTCCGCTTGATGGTGTTCCAAATGCGAGGAGTATGATGAGGCAGTAGCAACAAATGAAAAAAGCCAATTTCCTATCCGTTTGAATGATATAGGAATACATGATGTAACAAAGTAAATCGTTTGCATTCATCCGTTGTGTGGAGTACGATACAGATGAAAAATTCGATTTCGAACAACCATAAGGGGGACAATTAAATGCCAGTACAGCGTCGCATCCGCCGCGTGAAAACGGTGCAAATCGAAACAAACAGCCCGATTCATCGCAGCGGGCCGGTGCTAGAGCCGGGAAATTGGGAAGAGTACGATCCGTTTTTGATGCTGATGGAGGATATTTTCCAAAGAGGGACATTTGACTTTCATCCGCATCGCGGCATTGAAACCGTTACGTATGTGATTGACGGACAGCTGGAACATTTTGATAGCAAAGCCGGTCACGGTACGCTTGGTCCCGGGGATGTGCAGTGGATGACGGCAGGCCGAGGAGTAATTCATAAAGAAGATCCGGCGCCAGGCTCGACCGTACATAGTTTGCAACTATGGATTAATTTGCCGAGCGAGAAAAAAATGACCGAACCGCGCTATCAAAATTTAAAGGCCGAAGAGATGCCGGTCCGCCAAGAAGAAGGGGCGCTTATCCGCGTCTTTTCCGGGTCATCGAAAGGAGTAAAAGCCCCGACGCTCAACCATGTTCCTGTAACAATGGTGGAAATGATGCTGGAACCGGGAGCAAGCGTCGTGCAAGATTTACCGGGAAGCTACAACGGATTTCTTTACATTTTGGAAGGGAGCGGTGCATTCGGCGCTGATGCCACCGAAGGAAAAGCAGGGCAAGTGTTATTTTTAAGCCGCGCTGAAGGCGAGTCGGAAAGTGAAATTACCGTCACCGCCAATGAAAAGCTGCGCGTTCTCCTTTATGCCGGCGAGCCGGTTAACGAGCCGATAGTCGCTTACGGACCGTTTGTCATGAACACGCAAGAAGAAATCCGCCAAGCGATCCGCGATTATCAAGAGGGGAAATTTGTCGAGTAACCGTAAAAAAAGCGCTCCGATATGGAGCGCTTTTTTATAGCAAAAATATTTGTAAAATTCGGATTAAATAGGTACAATTGTATTACCATGCTACAGGGAGGGAAATGGTTGCAAAACTCTCCATGTTATTTTGCTTTGGTGATGTTATTGACCCTTTGAGTGCTCTTTTTTCTTGTGTTGTTTTCCATTATTTCAGCATCGTATCACATTTTGTTTAGATGGGGACAAATACAGTGTTGTTTCTGAATAATAATGGAAGCGAGGAAAGGACATAAAATAGAATTTTTAGGAACGGGTGAAGCGGTGACGATTCCCCAATGTCGCGTACGCGCCGAGGCGCGTGCGAAAGGAATCCCTTACGGCTAACTTATCGAAGCAGGCGGATTTAGTGCACATCGAAAAAGAAGGGCAGTACATCCATTATTCGATTAACACGACCGTCTTGCAAGATGTGTTAACGTGGCTTTTATCTTTGCAAGAAGGAAAGGGGAAGGAGGAATGAAAAAGCATTGGTATTTTTTCTTGTTGATCATCATTAGTGCAGGATTTTCCTTATGGGCATATCCACAGCTGCCGGAGAAAGTTCCGATTCATTGGAATTTTTCGGGAGAAGTGGATGGCTATTCATCAAAGCTTTTTGCCGTTTTCGCTACTCCGGTTTTAATGATGTTGATTTACGGAATGCTAATGGGCGTGCCGAAAATTGATCCGCGTAAAGACAATTTCCAAAAATTTAAGGGAGTGTATCGTATTTTCGTGAATGTAACGCTGACTTTTTTCGGCGCTGGTCATCTTTCTATTATTTTCAGCGGACTCGGCTATCATGTCAATATCGATTGGATTGCAAATATAGGATTAGGTCTGCTTTTTATCATTCTCGGAAACTATATGCCAAAAATCAAAGCGAATTATTTCATAGGCATCCGCACGCCGTGGACGCTGGAGAATGAGACCGTTTGGGCGCACACGCACCGGTTTGGCGGCAAAGTATTTTTCATTGGCGGAATCATCATCATCGTATCCGCTTTTGCCCCATCCTCCATTCGCGCTGTGCTTCTTATTGCGTCTATCGTCTGTATCGCAATCGTACCGGTGGTGTATTCTTATGCCGTTTATAAAAAGGTGGTTGATAAATATAATTAAGGAAAGCGGCGCGTCGTGATCGACAAACGCTCTTTTCGGCGTTTTTGGAGAGGTGGCAACCAATTCCGTTGACCGTCTCTTTTTTATTGCCAATTTGTTGTAAAAAGTTGAAGGAGGATAAGTAGTACACTCGCCATTTTACTATTGATATGAAACCAAATGGTTTCGTATAATCAAAATGAAACCAAAAAGTTTCATAACTAAAATGTGGAGGTTGAAACAATGACAACACAAAATACAGCGAACGGCATGTTGCCACATATTCGCCACACGATGGTTTTTCAAGCGCCGATTCAAAAAGTTTGGGAGGCGGTTTCTACTTCAGAGGGGCTTGCGGCTTGGTTTATGCCCAATGATCTTCAGCCTACGGTCGGCCATGAGTTTCATTTAAACGCCGGGCCTTTTGGAATGTCTCCGTGTAAAGTAATCGAAGTCGATCCGCCTCATCGCTTGTCTTTTCGCTGGGGGAAAGACTGGACCGTTACTTTTGAGCTAAAAGAGCTGAATAAGCAGCAAACAGAGTTTACGCTTATTCATTCCGGCTGGGATGCGAATAAAGTGACGGAATTTGGCGAATCTCATACCATCGTACGCAATCGGATGGATCAGGGATGGGCCAAGCTTTGCAAATCTTTAGGCGCGTATGTCGAGGCGTAGTATGGCTGCTTTATCACGCAAGCATGACGTCTTTCAGGCCATCGCTGATCCTACCCGACGCAAGCTGCTGCGATTGTTGGCCGATAAGGAAATGCCCGTTACCGTCATCTGCGGCCATTTTCCGATCAGCCGGACGGCTGTGTCGAAACATTTGCGGATTTTAGCGGATGCCGGACTTGTGAAGGAGAGAAAGGTCGGGCGGGAAACGCGATACCGTTTAGAACCAACTCCGTTGTTGGAATTAAAGGAATGGCTGTCCTTTTATGAACGATTTTGGGATAACAAAATGGCGATGCTCAAACACTATGTGGAAAATGGTAAAGGACATATTGTTGATGCTGATGGTGATGATAAATAAACGTCTTGGAAAGAGTCAATCATTTTTTGGCTCTTTCTTTTTTTGGTATTATAAAAAGCAAAGCCATCAATTGATAGGGGAGGCATTCGCTATGAATCCAGTCATTGAAACGATTTTGCGGCACCGTTCGATTCGTCAATTTGAAGACCGCCCGTTAACGGACGAGCAAATTCGTACGATCGTCGAGTGCGCGCAAGCCGCGTCGACATCGAGTTTTATTCAAGCGTATTCGATCATTGGTGTTAAGGATAAAGAGATGAAACGTAAGCTGGCGGAATTAGCGGGAAATCAATCTTATGTCGAACATAATGGCCATTTCTTCGTGTTTTGCGCCGATCTTCACCGCCACGAAGTGATTGGCGAAGTGGAACAAAAAGATGTGCTGCCATCGCTCGAGAGCACGGAAAAGTTTATGGTTGCGCTTGTTGATACAGCGCTGGCGGCGCAAAACGCAGCCATCGCCGCCGAATCGATGGGGCTCGGCGTTTGCTATATCGGCGGGCTGCGCAACAACTTGCCGGAAGTGTGCAAGCTGTTGAAAGTGCCGAAGCGGGTCATTCCTCTCTTCGGGCTTGCCGTCGGCTACCCGGCGCAGCAGCCTGACAAAAAACCGCGCCTGCCGTTTGAACACGTATACCATGAAGAAACGTATGAACAAGACCGCAGCAAATTCGAAGAGCAGCTGAAACAATATAACGACATCGTTTCCGCGTATTACGAAAAGCGGACAAACGGCAAACGCCGCGACACATGGACCGGGCAGATGGCCAACATGCTCAGCACCCCGGTGCGCATGTATATGAAAGAATTTGTAGAAGGAAAAGGGTTCAATCTTCGTTAATCTCGCTTCGGCATGAAGCGAGGTTTTTTAGGTTGATTGACCACATTTGACCACGCTTTATTTCTGTATGGCTTTGGTGAATTTTTGAACTGTTTCTTCTTGCGTGTCCGGCGTTATGGGAGAATACACGTCTAACGTCATTGGGAGCAAAGGAATGTCCTAGACGTTTGCCGACCGCTTTTACGCCGGGGAGGGTCTTTTTGAAATGGTTGAAAAGCTTAAATCTAAACGAGATTGGATAAGCCGTAAATATAAATTTGCCCAAGGATCAAATAAGACTCTCTATTTAGACTGTTTGGGCTGAAAATGAAAAATTAAAAGAGTTCTATTTTAATAATAGCTTAGAGTATGTAGGTGACTTTCCTGAAGAAAACTATTTCATTAGTGTTTTTAAATTTAACAAAAAATCACTTGTTGAACTCCATGGAAAAACAATACATACTTCCGCCATCTGTGATGAAGCTCACTTCATGTTTATAGCAGCGGCATTATCTTTGGTACAGTTTCCAATGCATCAGCAACGATTAACTATGGGGAGAAAGTTGCGGCAGTAGCAGCAAGTTATATAGGAAGCCCTTATAAGTATGGGGGTACAACACCAAAAGGATTTGATGCGAGTATAGGTGCTAAGTGAGTCATTAAGTAAATAAAAAAGGCTATATTAAAGTTTCTTGTTGATGTTTGACTCATTTGTCCTATTTTGAAAGAGCGTAAAGAGAAAAATTCTTTTTCTCGGCTGTTTCTTCTAAAGTGGGGCACTTTTTGTCTTCGCTAAAAATATGTAAATCAAAATGAAAACCACCCTTTATAGGGATGGTCTTTTTACTTACTACGCTCATTCATACCCTTTAACTGTTCTCTTTATTTTGAGAAGACGCATGCTGTTTCCTTATTCTCCAAATAAACAAAAAAAATAAGAGGATGACACCTACACTAATCCCCATTAATTGGTCCAGCAACAGTTCTCCCGTTTTGAAGTAGTGAAAAGTAAAAGTTCCGCCAAATATTAAGACTATTAGAAAGGCAAATCGTATAAGATATGAATTTATTTTCACAAGTTCCCCCCCCTTTACAAAAAGTCTAACTCTATATTACCATTATTTCTCTAAAATCACTTTAATTTTCTAACTAAATTAAACTGCATTTTTCAAACTTAATAATCAGATTGAAAATTTAAAGAGGCGAATGCTTTCATATGTATCGTTCATTTCAAACGGGAAAGCAGATAACAGCATATCTTTCATATTCTGTTTGGTGCTCTCGTGACTACGACTATCCACGAATAAGAACCAAGCTAATAGTTGTCAAGATGCTTACTTGCCATACCTTTGAATCGGTCCATCCATTGTTTTAAGCGGCTGTGAAAATCGTTTACATTCTGAATGTGGTAGATGCCTTTGATGACATGTGTACCATCATCAGATTTGATTCGATAATGTTGCAATCCTTTTTCTTTGGCATACGTCTTGTAAGCTCTCGAAGCGTCTGTAACCAATTATATTCTCGCTACGGAGTTTCGGGACGATAACTTTATCTACTTTAGATTTGACCGCACGCCCCACCCAAGTAACCTTTGCAATCGTTGCTTTAGTTCTATCACTAGCCACCAGAATGCAGACCCGTTCTTTGCTTAAGCCACGATGTTTGGACTTGCTTAATTACAGAGATAAGGTTTACAAAATGACCATAGACCAAATTGGTGAAGGTGAAATGGAAAACTATATCAATGAGTTATAAAGAAGTAGGCTCGTTCCTACTTCTTTTTATTTTTTTGTAATAGTAATGTAACCTCTACGTAATTTACGTTTTATATTATTCGGATATAAAAAATACTACATAGCTCGTGAGATAGAGAGAATCGAGCTAAATATAAAATGAAGGAGAGTGCAAAACCCTATGAGAAAACTAATTGCGATAACAGCATTAGGATTATCTATGCTAATTGCCCCTCCTGCTTTTGCTTATGAAGTTAAAAGTGGAGATACAATGAGCGAAATTGCAGAGGAACATGGAATAACCCTGTATGAACTATCAAGGGCTAACCCACAAATCAAAAATGTTAATTTGATTTATGTTGGTCAAAATATTGTAATACCAGGGAAAAATGAATATAAACCAGTAACTAATGCGACGCCTTACGAAAAAGATTTACTTGCAAGATTGGTTCGAGCTGAAGCTGAAGGTGAACCATATGATGGAAAAGTCGCTGTTGCGATAGTGGTGTTGAACCGAGTTGACCATCCTCAATTTCCTAATTCTATTAAAGAAGTAATCTATCAGCCTGGACAGTTCACACCAGTTAGTAACGGTGCAATCAATCAACCTGCTGATGCTGAAAGTATTAAAGCAGTTGAAGAAGCGTTAGCTTACGATCGTTCAAAAGGTTATGGTTCACTGTTCTTCTATAATCCAAAAACTTCACATTCTCATTGGCTGGATAGTAGACCAACAACAGTTGTAATAGGAAACCACGTATTTAAAAAATAATTGGAGAGCTTTATGCTCTCCCTTTTTTTATCACTCTTATTTCTTCCATTATGGGATTGATCCCGCTTTTTTGCGTGACTACACTTGATCCCGCTTTATTTCTGTAGGGATTTGGCGAATTTTTGAGTTGCTTGCTTTGGAGAATACACGTCTAATGTCATCGAGGCAGAGGAATGTCCTAGATGTTCACTGACCACTTTCACGGCGGAAAGGACTTTTTGAAATGGTTGAAAACTAAAAATGACATAAAAAATGGAGTGCAAACTGGTAACAGTTTGGTCACTCCATTTTTGTTGTTAAATGAAGCTTTTAACATTTTTCTCGAGAAGTCTCCTTTCCTCTAAACGGAGTGAAAGAGGAAGAGGAATCGGGAAGTTTTTGGTTCTCCAAAACGAACATATGTCCTATAATCAAACTATCCTATCAGGTAAGGAAAGAAGAGATTCTCATGCTTCGTGGCCAAAAAGTGTTCTTTCAGGCATCGAAAGCGGATTTGGATCGCTTGTACGCCTGCAATCGGGAATCCGTCCGTGTTTGGAATGAATGCCTCCGCTTAGCCAAAGAATACTTTTTCCAACATGGATGCTGAATCACCAAAAGCGAGCTGCAAAAACAAACGAAAACAAAGTTCCATCTTCACAGTCAATCGATTCAAGCCGTCTGCTACCAATACCTCTTCGCAAGGCAAGCCGCACACCACGCGATTCAACAAGGACATGCTGCCCGTTATCCCTACAAGAAAAAGAAGTACTTCCCAACGAAATGGGCGAAAGACAGTTTCAAGGTTTACGAAAACGGAAAAATTGAACTCTCCATGGGTATTCATCATGGAAAACGGGAAAAACCGATCGTCGTGTATGCGTCGCATCTGCCAAAAGGAATGATCAAAGAAATCGAATGCTGCTTTGATCAAGGTCTTTATTTGGCCGTGATGCATGAGGATGGACAAAAGGCAACAGCGTACAAACCGGGTTCATCGGTCGGAGTCGATCTTGGAGAAGTGCACACCATCGGCGCTTTGGTGAAAATGGACAAGCCCTCCTTATCACGGGAAGAAAAATACGCTCCCTTCACCGATTGCGGAATAAAAAACTGGCGGAGATTCAGCGGCGCTAATCGAAATATCAAAAAGGATCACGCCGATGGAAAAAGTATAAGCGGGCGAAACAATACGTGTTATCGAAATCCGAAAGACAGCTGCGGGATGCGCTCCATAAAACGACGAAACAGTTTGTCGACTGGTGTTTGAAGCAATCCGCCTCCGATGTGTATATCGGAAACGTCGAAGGAGTAGAGCGGAACACGAGAAAGAAAAAACGTACGAGCCGCAAACAAGCGCAAAAGCTCTCGAATTGGTCATTCGGGAAAGTAAAGCAGTATCTCGCTTATAAGCTGGCCCAACATGGCATTCGCTTGCATGAAATCAAAGAGTCATATACCAGCCAGACATGTCCTGTCTGCTAAAAGAGAAAAAAGTGTCTTCCCGCCTGTTTGTGTGCCAGTGTGGGTATGAAGAACATCGGGACATTCATGGCGCGAAAAATATATTAAGCAAGGCGCTGCATGGTACCTTTGTGCATTGGAACGTACAAACGAATCTGACGTATCTACGGATTGCGTAAGCAGGAAGTAGTGAAAGGGTTGGACCGCCCCATCGGTGTGGTGCCGATGTTTTACTTGACACATCCAGAAGGCTTCCGATGCACTCATCGAGTGGAAGGAGACCGCCTTCTTCCGCGCAGAAGCTTCTTCGATGGGGATGGTAAGAAACTCCCACCTCTTCATGGAATGAAGGTGGGAGAGGTTCATAGCAATTTCCTATTCATTACTTATTCTTTAATTTCTGTAGTTCATTAACTGTGACAAATTGATAACCTTTTTTTGATAAAGAATCTAATATTCCTTCAATAGTTTTTAGTTCGTTATCAGTATCATCATACATTGGATGTAACAAAATGATGGCTCCTGGTTTTACATTTTTGTTTACATAGTTCACTTTGTCAGAAACCGAAGAATAATAGGTGTCGGGCTCAAGACTCCATGTAATGGTTTGTATGTGATGTTTTTTCAAATAATAGGGTAAACCAATAAGTTTTTTTCCATTAGGTGGACGAAAGTCTATTTCACCTTTATAACCTGTTTTTCGAATCAATTGGTTGGTCATTTCAATTTCCTGCTTGATAAAAGAAAGCTTTTTGAAAATCATTCGTTGATGAGAATACGTATGATTTCCCATTTGATGTCCAGATTCTGCGATCTCTTTTCCTAACTTTAGATTTTTCTTCAGTTCATTTCCAATAACAAAAAAGGTAGCCTTCGCATTGTATTTATGCAAAAGAGGCAATATTTTCTCTACATTTTTTGTCGGCCCGTCATCAAAAGTCAACGCAACTACTTTTTGGTTTGTATCTACGTGACTAGTTAATCCGCCAAATAACTGGTATGTTCTTGAATTCATTAACTTATATGTACCGAATAAAAAAAATAATAATACTAGCGAAATTATCCCATATATGACTATTCTTTTTTTCATCATTTGTCTCCTCTCTATCTTAATCGATTTTTTCTTGGGCATTTTATCAGCTAATATTCATGAAAGCAAGTAAAACAGTTATGGTGCTCCCATGGAGGAACGGTCGCGCTTTGAGGAGAATTGCATGGCATATCGTAACCGGTATCCCTGAATTTCTTTCCCACTTCGGACTTACTATTGAAATGATGAAAGACTCAGCCACTGTTCCGTTCTCAGCGAAGGAAATCGCTGAAAGCTTTCGGAAAATCAGTGACGACGCAGCAGAAGCGGTAAAGCAACAGTGGACAGATGAATCCTCCAAGCAAGTTCATCACTGCTCATCAAGCATATCATTCATTGCCGTGGACAAAGGACGGTTCTCATGCGTCAAGCCGGCCTAGAGGTTCATGGAGTTTATGATTCTGCAAAAGAAGAATGGAGTCGTATGGGACAGGGACCTCCTGCGATTTAATAATTTATGGCCATTTTCAGTATAAGGTAAGCACTTGTTCCTTCGAGTGCTTTTTATTTTGTTTTCTGGAATGGTGATTCATGAAAAAATGATGAATTTTTATTTTATCAAAGATTGTTTTAACATTGTAATTAGATTATTATTATCTAATTAGATAATGATTGTATTGCAGTTAAGTAGGCTTGTTAATTTCTACAAGAATTTAGATGATCCTACAAGAATTCGCATTATTGCACTATTGCGGCACGGTCCTTTACAAGGCCAGGCGATAGCAGGTAAACTTGGCTTAAAACCACCAACTATTATTTTAAGAAGAGAGTTGGTCACGAATCACTTTATGTATCGGAAAAATAATAAATATGAATTGAATCCCCCAGAACTTTGGATCATAATGTATATGCTGAGGTGCTTCCAGAAGACAAAGCAAACATTGTCGAAAAGCTGCAGCGGGAAGGCAAACGGGTGGCGATGGCCGGCGATGGCATTAATGATGCTCCGGCGCTGGCGAAAGCCGATATCGGCATGGCGATCGGCACGGGAACGGATGTTGCCATCGAAACGGCCGATGTCACGTTAGTTGGCGGTGATTTGGCGCATATTCCGAAAGCGGTCGAGTTAAGCCGCAAAACGATGACAAACATCCGGCAAAACTTGTTTTGGGCGCTGTTTTACAATACGATCGGCATACCGGTTGCCGCCGGGCTGTTGGAACTTTGGATTGCCGGAGCGGCGATGGCGTTTAGCTCTGTATCGATAGTGACAAACGCACTTCGCTTGAAGCGCGTAAAACTATAAAAACAAGGGAGGAATCCATCATGACAACAACATTACAAGTGCAAGGAATGACATGCAACCATTGCAAAATGGCGGTCACGAACGCTTTACAAGAGCTAGAAGGAGTCAATCGCGTCGAAGTGCATTTGGAAAAAGGCACGGTTGATGTCGATTACGATGAAACGAAAGTCAGCTTGGATAAATTAAAAGAAGCAATTGAAGAACAAGGTTATGATGTGAAGTAAACGAAAGCCTCCTCTTTCTCTGAAGTGACCCCTGTCAAGTAGACAGGAATAAAAAAGCACATTTAAGCAGCCTGAGTCCTATATTCATAAGGACTCAGGTTATTTAATTTCTTTTGGAAACGTTGATGGTTATAAAAACGAATATATTTGTGTACGGTATCCTTCACCTCTTCGTCCGTGCGGAAAGAGTACAGATTAAAACACTCTGCCTTGAAATGGCTGAAGAAGTTTTCCATGCAGGCATTGTCCAAACAGTTTCCTTTCCTGAACATACTGGCCTTTATTTAGTAGATTGTTGTATTGGCGGGATGTATACTGGGACTCCTGGTCACTATGAAGGGGGAGTCCATTTACATTCCGTTTTTTTATGGCCTTTTTTAGCGTGTCGATGACCAATTTGATATCATTTCTTTGGCTGATATGGCAGGCCACGATTTCATTGTTGTATAGATCTTTAATGGCGGACAAATAGAGCTTATTCCATTAAAAATTAAATAGGTAATATCTGTAACCCATTTCTCATTTGGCTTTAACGCGTGGAAATCTCGGTTTAGATGATTCATGTTTTGAATGAAAAAAGCGAGAAAGAGGAGGAGAAATATGCGTTTCGAGTTGGTTCCTTTGGATACGGATTGTCAGTTAGTCCGATCAAATAATCGGCGCTAGTTTTTAGAACTTCGGCTAATTTTACTAATATCTCTATTGGTGGTTGTCGATAGTTACTTTCGTATCCTAAATAAGTACTTCTGGCAACACCTACTCAGGATTGGCGATTGTCATTTATGCCGCCTGGAGCAACAGCGTCAGTTTACCTGATGCTCTTCTATGGGGTGTCATTGGCATTGTGACGCAAATTCTCGTGTATGTTGTGCTTGAGTACATCTTCACGCCAAAGACCAACTTAGCCAAGAAAGTAGAGGAAGGCAATCTCGCGGTCGGGTTTAGCTTATTGTTTCTATTATTGTCGGCTTGATTGTGGCTGGGAGCATGTCCTATTAATATGGGCCCGTTGCATTTGTTTCGGGCTCTTTTTTACTATTTTATCTAGATTTTTGCGAAAACTACATAGCCTTTATCGACGAATCAGTAATATATGAGGAAGATGTAAAAAGAGAATATAATCATTATTATGTAACGGGATATCTTTGCACTGGGAATGGACATCAGTATTGGAAATATGCTCCGTATAATGGTGTTGAAAATGAGAAAACGATTGAGGAAGTGTTTTCGAGGGTATTTAAAACGATTGAAGAAGCAAAGAGTCAGCAGATGGATGGAAACGTTCCCGCTGAAGAATGAACCGGATCTGGTCCATCTAGTTTTTTCAAAAGTTTATAAGGTCGGAACAGCTGTTTTCGGAATTATTTTTTATTGGCATTCTCTTTCATGGATAGAAAGGAAGCGGTGGGTGATGGTAATAGCGGTTATGTTTGACTTGGACGGCACATTGCTAAATCGCGACGATTCCATACAAAAGTTTATCAAATACCAGTATGAGCGCTTGCAGCACTGGTTAAGCCATATTCCAAAAGAATGGTATATAGCTAGATTTATTGAACTAGATGATCGAGGGTATGTTTGGAAAGATACCGTTTATCAGCAGATTGTCAAAGAGTTTGAGATTCATGGACTTACTTGGGAGGACCTGTTGGAAGATTATTTAAAGCATTTTCATCAAAGCTGTGACCCATTTCCTAATCTTATGTGGATGTTAGAAGAGTTAAAAAGAAAATCATTGAAATTAGGAATCATCACAAATGGGAAAGGACCATTTCAAATGCATTCGATATTTAAGCTGATTTACCGATTTTTTGGAACTATATTTATCGAGAGGTGGATCCTGAGTGAAAAAGCGGGATTACGATTGTATATATAAGCTAACGAATAAAGATAGAGTAGGAGTAAAGAAAGTAAAAGCAAAAGGGACCAGCGATTTCGTTGGTCCCTTTACGCTTCTTTTAATTCAGCATGTTTATGGTCATTGTGCGGTTTTTGTTTCATAAGCAGCGGATATAAGATTAACCCTGCCACAAATAGACCGATTCCTAAGAAAAATGTATACCAATCCGCTGTTCCCGTTTTGATGACCCAAATCGAGTAAACTAGCGCTGCCAATGTAATGATACCGTCGCGCATGCGAATTTGCTTTGTATTTTTATACGTTTCTCCCGTAATGATTAATTTCAGATGATATAAGGCTGAGACGAGATACGGAACTAAGTAGGCAAGCGTCGCGACGACAATGGCAAAATTGTACGCTTCGTTCATTGTTCCCGATACAGTCGAAAATAGAAAAATTTGCGTCATGAAATTCGTGATGAACAAAGAACGGGTAGGGCTGCCGCTCTTGTTTGTTTTGGCAAAGAAAGCAGGGAACAATCCTTCTCTTGCCGCTTGATACGGAACTTCCGAACTGACGACAATCCAGCCGATTGTCGAGCCGAATAGGGAAATGAGCGCCAAAATGGCCATGATGTACGCTCCGTTGCTTCCGATAACGGCATACAGCGCATCCACGAGCGGTTTTTGCGACTGTTTTAATTCCTCCTGTGGCAGTGCTCCCATTGTCAATAACGTAATTCCGATATAAATGAGAACAGAAATGATGAGTCCGAGCAATGTGGCTTTTTTCACGTCTTTCGGCGATTTGGCGCGGTTTGACAGCATGACGGCCGATTCAATGCCGATAAACGCCCATAGCGCTGTAATCGCCGCTCCATTGATTTGGCTTGGTACGGATACCGCTTGTCCTTTTTCATCCATGAATGCAAATCCGCTACCTAAGTTCGCGGCGTTAAACACCCAAACCGTTGCGACAATATAAAGAAGGAACCCGATCACTTTCGCTCCTGTCGCTAAAATGTTAATGTTCCCAGCATGTTGAAAATCGCGGGCGAGAATCCAGTGAATTCCCCACAATACCGCTGTACATACCGCAAAGGTGAGCGTTTTTCCGACTTCCAATGGAAACGTTCCTATCGTAAATAGTACGTGCTTGCTTTGCATTATTGGGAAAAACGTGCTTAAATAGCCGGCAAACGAAATAATGACGGACGCAGTGGCCGCCCAGTTTGCCGCCCAATATCCCCAAGCCATGCTGTATCCTGCGATGTTTCCTGCTTTTGATGAAGAAAACATCGCTTGCGCATAGCTCTGCGGTCCCGCTTTTAGCTCGGGTTTTCTTGTTGCTAGACTGCCAAATACAAGCGCAATCATCCAGACACCCAATCCGGTTGCGAGCCAGGCTAGTGCTGCCCCCATTGGACTTGCGACTTGCGCCAGGCTTGCCGGAATCATAAATATGCCACCGCCGACCATGTTTCCAACGACGAAGGCGGTTAAAATCCATAGTCCCCATTTTTTTGCAGCCATCGTATGTCCTCCCTAATTACTATATCTTGTGAGTCATGGTTGCTTTCGTTCCTTTCTCATCATATCGTATTATTTTAGTTTGGTAAAGTGATAATATAATAAAGCAGAGAAGTTGATCAATTGCAAATAATAGTTATTTTCTGTCGGTAATATGAGACATTTCTCGTTTTATTCATTGTCTCCTCACACTTTTTTCACATCCTTCTGCTATACTGACCATGCAGCGCGGTCATGATATACGTGCAGATGTTTCACTCTACCCAGAGAGGGGGAATGATTTGTCAAATTGGCAAAAGGCGTTACGGTGGGGATGGATCAGTATTTTCTGTTTAGCCGTGTTGCTAGCGCTTCCTGCCCGATCGTTGGCCCATGCTTATATTGTCGCAGCGACGCCGGCGGCAAATGAACAGTTGGTGGAAGCTCCGAAAACCATTCGCATTGAGTTTAATGAAAACATTCAATCGACTTTTTATGCGCTCACACTTGTCAATCAAACTGGACACGAGGTTCGCTTGCATGATGTTCGCATCGATGCAACCAATCCACATGTGTTGGAAGGGAATGTACCGAATCGTTTGGCCAACGGAATATATGTAATAAAATGGAAAGCTGTCTCTAGCGACGGCCATCCTGTCGAAGGGACGATTCCATTTCAAATCGGCCAAAGCAGCGATAATAGCGAATTATCCGATTCGGAAAGAAACGGCTATGTTCCCAAATTCGATATGATCATCATTCGTGGACTTTTTTACATAGGGTTATCGCTATTTTTAAGTTTGCTTTGGTTTCAATTGTTTATCGATCTTCCATTGGGTGCATGTCGGTTTTCGACCCGGGATAAGGTGCTGTATTGGGCGGCTTATAGTCTAACGGTGCTGGCCACGCTGTTGAGTTTGCCGTTACAAATTACCGTGGAGGCGAATGTGTCGTGGCTTCGGGCGCTAGAGGGCGCGTTTGTGAAAAAGATGCTGCTTCATACGGCTTTTGGAGTCGCATGGATGATTCAGTGCGTGCTCTTGTTTTTATTATTTGTCGTTGGTTATGCAGCAATGTTTGGGAAAAGGGAGCGCCATTCGAAACGATGGGCGATTGTCTCATTTGTACTTGGGACCAGCATTCTTTTCGTCAAAGCGTGGACGGGTCACGCGGCAGCTTCATCTCATCCGCTTGTTGCTCGTGTGATGGATTTTCTTCATCTTTTTAGCGCTTCCGTTTGGGTTGGATGTTTAGTGATCATTGCAGCGATTTTGCCTTTTAGCATACCGGGAACCGCGAAAAGTAAATATTGGGAGGCGGTTCGCCGTTTTTCACGTTGGGCAATTGGATTGGTCGCCATTTTAATGATGACAGGCATTTACGCTGTTTTACAACAAGTTCCAACGTTTGATGCACTGTTTCAAACGATATATGGTAAAGTGCTTCTCGGTAAAGTGCTCCTTCTTGCCGTTATGCTGATGTTTGCGGCGGTGAACTGGATTTCGAAGCGCAAGCAGAGAAGCGTATTAGGGGCAACCGTATGGTCTGAATTTGGCCTCGGCATCGGAGCGATGCTGCTCGCCGCTATGTTGACGAATTTGTCGCCCGCAGCGGCTTCGCCGGGACCTTTTACGCAAACGAAGGAAGCTGGGAGCTATCAAGTGACGCTGCATATTACCCCTAATGTATTAGGAACGAATCAATTTCAAATAAAAATCAAAAACGCGAAGGGAAGAGCTATTCAGGATATTGAGCAAGTCACGGTTACGTTAACGCCAAAAGACATAGATATGGGAGAAACGACATTTCAAGCATTCAAAGTTGCTTCCGGTGTGTATCAGGCAAAGGAAACGATTAGCATCGCCGGAAGGTGGAACGTTCATGTGCATATCCTGACAACGTCGTTGCAAAGCGTGGACGCCACTTTTTCCTGTTATGTAGGAAGCCGATAAATCAATTAGGAGGAGATTCGATGATGAAAAAAATATGGTCACAAACTTCCAAAGTACTTGTTATGATGGTGGCAACCTTTTTATTATGCACAGGAATTGCTAGCGCTCACGTGACGGTAAAGCCGAACATCTCCGCTCCCGGCGCTTGGGAAACGTATACGGTCAAAATCCCAGTCGAAAAAGATGTTCCGACAACGAAAGTCACATTAAAGATTCCGGATGGTATGGAATTGGTATCTTATCAACCGGAGCAAGGCTGGAAAGTGACGCTGGAAAAAGACGCGTCCGGAAAGGTAAAAACGGTCACATGGACAGCGGAAGGAGAAGGGCTGTTGCCAGGACAATTTCAACAGTTTTTCTTTGTTGCGAAAAACCCAGATAAGGAAAGAAAGGTCGCTTGGGATGCGTATCAATATTATAAAGATGGCACCATTGTTGAATGGACGGGAACGGAAAACTCACAAACTCCTCATTCTGTAACGGAAATCAGCCAAGCGGCTGCGGCGCAAAGCGGACACGATATGCACAGCCACGGCGAACAGGCGGCGCAGCATCAAGCTCAGTCAGAAAATAAAACCAACAACGAGCAAAACGAAAATGGATTATCGATTGCTACCTTAGTGATTGCCGTCATTGCTTTGATCGTTTCGATCGTTGCTTTTCTGAAAAAAAGAGCGTAAAATGAACTTAGAAAAGTCCCCGTATTTTTTGGGGACTTTTTTGTTGAAGGAGGAGAGAAACGTGGATGTCATAAAAGAACTCGCACAACGAATCGCTCGCGCCGACGTGATTGCGGTTTTAACTGGTGCGGGAATGAGTACGGAATCGGGAATTCCCGATTTCCGCAGCGAAAATGGGATTTATGCGCAGGAAGAAAATGTCGAATACTATTTATCCGAATACTATTTTGAAAAAGATCCTGTTGATTTTTGGCGGCGCTTTAAACGAATGTTTTCGTTAAAACTAATGGGCAATTTTGCGCCAAATGACGGCCACCGGTTCCTTCGCCAATTAGAAGAAATGGGAAAAAAGGTGACTATTTTGACGCAAAATATCGATGGGCTGCATAAAAAGGCAGGGAGCACCAACGTCATCGAATTGCACGGCACTTTGCAGACGGCAACGTGTCCGGAATGCGGCGAAAAGTATGATTTAGCGTTTATCAACCGCCATGATGTTCCGCGGTGCGAGCGGAAAGCGGCAAATGGAAATAAGTGCAATGAAATTTTAAAACCGGATGTGGTGCTGTTTGGCGGATTGGTGCCAAGAATCGAGGAAGCGTTCGCCGCGGCGGCAGAAAGCGATTTGCTTATTGCGATGGGAACAAGCCTGGAAGTAGCGCCGGTCAACCAAATTCCCTTTTACGTAGCTACTCAGTCTCCCGTTACGTATAAAGTGATCATTAATAAAACGCCAACAAGAATGGATGACGTATTTGATCTTGTCATTCATGGCGGAATTGGTGAAACGGTGGCAAAAGTGCGTTCGCATATGACAGGTGCGAGCTGAATAATCGGCAGCCGCACCTGTTTTTTCTATATTTCTTTCTGTCCTGAATGGGAGAACGAAAAAATGGTTTCTATTAAAATCAAAAAATATTGTATTTTTTAAAATTTTAGAATATAATAGGATTAACATACCAACCGGTTGGTATAATTTGCAGGGTTTTGCATCGATTTAATATGGAGGAAACGTGGCCTAGAGAGGGAAATGGAGGGGACATACATGTATTTGCGTCTTACTGATGAGCAACGGATGGTGCAAAAGGCCATTCGCAAATTCGTCGAAAAAGAATTAATGCCGCTAGAAAACGAAGTATTGCGAAACGAACGGGAAGGAAAACCGGGGCTGTCTGAGGAGAAGTTGAAAGAATTGCAGCTCAAAGCGAAAGAAGCGGGTTTTTGGGGGATTAATACACCGGAAGAATACGGCGGCGCCAACCTCGGACACGTCATGCAGGCGATTGTGACAATGGAAGTGTCAAAAACGTTTGTTCCATTCCGGTTTGGCGGGTCGGCGGATAACATTCTCTATTACGCGAATGAAGAACAAAAGAAAAAATATTTGATTCCGACCATTAACGGCGAGAAAAAATCATGCTTTGCCATGACGGAGCCAGGCGCAGGATCAGACACCAGAAACATTAAAATGACCGCGGTCAAAGACGGAAACGAATGGGTGCTAAACGGAGAAAAAACGTTTATCACCGGAGGAAACGAAGCCGATTTTGTGATGGTCATCGCCATTACCGACAAAGAACGCCATCAAGCAACAAACGGACGGGAAGGGGTTACTTGTTTTATCGTCGACCGGGAGATGGGCTGGCGTTCCGAACCGATACATACGATGGGGCCGTCGACACCTGCCAGCTTAATCTTTGAAAATGTGCGCGTTCCGGAAGAAAACATTTTAGGGGAGCTGCACGGCGGCTATAAACTTGGGTTGGAGTGGATCGGATATGCCCGCTGGATTGTCGGCGCCCGCGCGGTCGGAGCGGCAGAACGGCTGCTGCAAATGGCGATTGACTATGCGAAAGAGCGCGTGACATTTGGCAAGCCAATTGCGGAAAGACAAGCGATTCAATGGATGATCGCCGATTCGGCCGTCGAAATTGAAGCGGCGAAATGGCTCGTGTTAAACGCGGCGTTTACGCTCGACCAAGGCGAAGACAACCGCCATTTAGCATCGATGGCCAAACTGTTTGGCGCCAACATGGGCAACCGCGTCGTCGACCGCGTCATGCAAATTCACGGCGGCATGGGCTATACGAAAGAAATGCCGATCGAGCGCTGGTATCGTGATGCCAGACTTTGGCGCATTTATGACGGCACCGATGAAATTCAGCGCATGATTATTGCAAGAAACTTGCTTAAAGGGCATGTCAAATTGGGGCAATTCCTATAAAAATTTGAAAGCGCTATCGAATAGAAGGGGGAAGCAAGCATGAGTCAAAGATTTACAGGAAGAGTCGCATTCGTTACAGGAGGAAGCCGCGGAATCGGCAAGGCGATTGTTACGCGTTTTGCCGAAGAAGGAGCGAAAGTGGCGTTCATTGACTTAAATGAAGAAACGTTGCACGCCACCGCAAGTGAATTGCGCGAAAAAGGCTATGAAGTATATGCAAAAGTTGCGAGCGTTACCGACCGCGAACAAGTGGAAACGACGGTAAAAGAGATTGTCGACCAATTCGGATCGATCGATATTCTCGTCAATAACGCCGGAGTTATTCGCGACAATTTGCTGTTTAAAATGACGGATGAGGACTGGGACACGGTCATGGATGTTCACCTCAAAGGGGCGTTTTACTGTGCGCGCGCCGTTCAAAAATACATGGTAGAAAAACGGTACGGACGCATTATTAATGTTTCTTCCACTTCCGCGCTTGGCAACCGCGGGCAAGCGAACTATGCGGCGGCGAAAGCAGGCATTCAAGGTTTTACAAAAACGCTGGCGATCGAGCTGGGCAAGTTTGGCATCACCACGAACGCGGTTGCTCCTGGATTTATTGAAACCGATATGACAAAAGCAACGGCGGAAAGATTAGGTATTTCGTTTGAACAGTTAATTCAGGCTAGCGTCGCGAACATTCCGGTCGGACGAAGCGGCAAGCCGGAAGATGTCGCGCAGGCGGTGGCGTTTTTTGCCGATGAAAAATCTTCCTTTATTAACGGACAAGTGCTATACGTAGCCGGAGGTCCAAAATGTTAACGGAATAGGGGGAAACGACGCATGTTTACCGAACATATCGGAAAATGCTCCAATAAAGTAAAAAACGTCGTTGAGCGGGGAGCGGTGAAAAAGTTTGCCGAAGCGATCGGTGATCCACATCCGATTTATTGGGATGAGGAAACGGGGAAAAAATCACGCTATCAAAGAAACATTGCGCCTCCGACATTTCCAAGGGTGTTTGACTATGGCGTGATTGAAGGGCTTAAGCTTCCAAGCAAAGGACTGATTCACGGCGAACAGCGGTTTCATTACGAAAGACCGTTGTTTGTCGGGGAAGAGCTGTATTGTTATGCGAAAGTGGAAGATTACTATGAAAAGCAAAGCAGCATGGGCGAGCTCGGATTTTTAGTCATCACGAATTACGGGGAAGACCCATCCGGAAGCGTGATTTTTACGTCCACCTCGACAATTATTATTACGGAAGCAGTGAGAAAGGCGATGGTCGTATGACGAAAATCAGCGAATTAAAAGTAGGAGAGTCGTTGCCAGAAGTCAAACTTCCTCCTGTCTCCCGCCTCGATCTCATTAAATATGCCGGCGCTTCCGGCGATTACAATCCGATTCATACGATTGACGAAGAGGCGAAAAAAGCGGGGCTGCCGGGCATTATCGCCCATGGAATGTGGACGATGGGCAATCTTGCCAAATTGTTTACCCCTTATTATGAAGAAGGATTTGTGCAAGACTACTCCGTCCGTTTTAAATCAATGGTGTTTTTAAATGACGTCGTCACGTTAAAAGCGACGGTGAAAGAAAAAGAGGATCACGCATTGCGATTTGATGTGGCGGCTGTCAATCAAGACGGAAAAGAAGTCGTCAAGGGAGAAGTCGTGTTTTCTGTCTATTAATTGGCTGCAACATTCGTCCCGGTAACAGCAAAACCCTTTTGTTACCGGGATTTTTATAAAAAATGAATGGGAGTGACATAAATGAAACGGGATGCGGTCATTGTTTCCGCCGTGCGCACGGCGATTGCCAGACAAGGCGGAGCATTGGCGACCGTGCCGGCGCATATTTTTGGCGCGGAAGTCATCAAAGAAGCGATGCGACGGGCTAACATCGGCCCGGAAATGGTCGACGACGTCATTATGGGCAACGTGTTAAGCGGCGGGGGGAATATCGCGAGGCTTACCGTCTTGCAAACGGGGTTGTCGCTTGAGCTTACCGGCCTTACCGTGGATAGACAATGCGGTTCTGGCATTAACGCGGTAAACCTGGCGGCACAGGCGATCCGCGCGGGGGATGGCGATGTGTATATTGCCGGAGGAGTGGAAAGCATGAGCCGCGCTCCGTACTTAATGGACCGCCCGGAAAAACCGTACAGCTCGACGCCGCCGAGTTTCCGCAAGTCGCAGCTGTCGCCAAAAGAAATCGGCGATCCGCCGATGGGAATTACAGCGGAAAACCTTGTCAAAAAATACGGGATCAGCAGAGAAGAACAGGACGAATTCGCGCTAAGAAGCCAGCAAAAAATGGCGCGGGCGATGCAGGAAGGACGTTTTAAAGAACAAATCGTCCCGATTACCGTTCCGGTCAAAAAAGGAGAGCCAATCATCTTTGATACAGATGAACATCCGCGGCCAAATACGACGATGGAAGCATTGGCTAAACTGCCGCCAGCGTTTTTGGAAGGCGGAACAGTGACAGCGGGAAATAGCTCGGGGTTAAATGACGGCGCATCGGCATTGGTCATTATGTCGAGAGAAAAAGCGGAAGAACTGGGGTTGACGCCATTAGCAGTTATTCGCGCTTATGCGGTTGCCGGGGTCGATCCGAATATTATGGGAATCGGTCCGGTGCCGGCCACAAGAAAAGTGTTGAAAAAAGCCGGATTGACATTAGATGATATGGATTTGATTGAAATCAATGAAGCGTTTGCCGCCCAGGTGATCGCCTGCGACCGGGAATTAAATATGAATCCGGAAAAAGTGAACGTCAACGGCGGCGCGATCGCCCATGGCCATCCGCTCGGTGCAACCGGTGCGATCTTAATCACGAAAGCGGTGTATGAATTGCAGCGATCCGGCGGAAGATACGCGCTCATTACGGCATGCATCGGCGGCGGGCAAGGCATTGCCACAATTATTGAACGGGAATAAATCATTGGAGAGAGTCAACATTATGAAAGAAAGAATTATTAAAACAAGCATCGAACTATTCGACCGCAAAGGATTCAAAGAAACATCAGTGCAAGAAATTGTCGAAGTCATGGGCGTAACGAAAGGGGCATTCTATTATTATTACAAAAGCAAAGAAGAGCTGCTAAAAGATATATGCATCTCCTATATGGAAGATCTTTTGCAGCAGCAACAGCGCATTTTACAAGATAAAGAGAAAAGCTGCACGGAAAAACTGTACGAAATCGTCTATATGCTTATTCGCAATATTAAAGCAAGGAGGAAAAGCGCACGCATTTTCTTCCGCGAAATGCGGCATTTGCATGAAGATCATTTGCAAGAAATTAAAGCAAAGCGGCGGGCGTTCCGGGAACATTACCAGCAGTTGATCGAAGCGGGAATCGCTCGCGGCGAATTTAAGCCGACGCTGCCCCCGGATATGATTACATTTGGCATTTTAGGCATTACAAACTGGAGCTACTACTGGTTTCAACCGGATGGAGAAATATCGGAAGAAGCGCTGGCAGACATTTACGTCGATTTGATTTTAAACGGAATCAAAAATCGCGAATCGTTTAAGGAAAAATAGGAAAGAGAAGCTTCCCATTCTCTTTCCGTCTATCAATCTCCTTAAAAATGATATATCGGCAAAAAATTATCTCAATAAATGTATAATCATGTGAAACGATAAATAAATTTCAATAAACAAGCTAAATCAATCAAGGGGAGGAAACGGATGGAATTATTGACCCAACAATTGTTAAATGGGCTGACTGTTGGAAGCGTTTACAGTTTGGTCGCCTTAGGATTAACGCTTGTTTACGGAATTTTACATATTCCGAATTTCGCTCACGGCGCGCTTTATATGATGGGTGGTTATGTGACGTTAACGATGATGAATCAGGCGGGGCTTCCGTATTGGCTGGCCATCCTCATTTCAATGATTGCGATCGGATTGCTTGGCGTACTGATGGAACGGTTTGTCTTTTATCCACTTCGTGACGCTCCACCCCTTCATGATAAAATTGCAGCAATCGGCATCCTCTTATTTTTGGAAGCATTCGCCCAACTTGTGTGGGGGGCAGACTATCAAACGATGTCTACTCCTTATGGAAACGTTGTCACCGTACTTGGTCTCACCTTAACGATGCAAAGAGTCCTCATTATTGTTTCCACGATTGTCATCATGATTTTGCTCTATTTCTTCCTGAAAAAGACGTTTATCGGTGCCTCGATTATCGCGATGTCGCAAAACCGTGAAGGAGCGAATTTAGTCGGCATTAACACGAACAAAGTCGCGATGATGACGTTTATGATTTCTGGCAGCCTCGCGGCGTTGGCCGCCTCCTTGGCGTCTCCGATTAATCTTGTCTTTCCGGGAATGGGCCATCTCGTCATTTTAAAAGCGTTTGTCATTATTATTCTTGGCGGAATGGGCAGCATTCCTGGAGCGATTATCGGCGGGTATATTTTGGGATTTAGCGAAAGTTTAGGTGCAACTTATATTTCCAACGATTATAAAGACATTATCGCCTTTGTCATACTCGTCATTATTTTAACGGTGAAACCGACTGGACTATTTGCCAAGGAGGGACAATGATGGCGACGGTGTTAAAACAAAGGAAATTACTCATACTGGTGATTGCGTTTGCGCTTGTTTTTCCTTTTTTGATTCCGAACAACTATTATTTGCACATGATGACGATCTCTTTTATTTGGATGATCGCTGTTTACGGGTTAAACTTGTTTGCCGGCTATACGGGCTATTTATCGCTTGCCCATGCGGGATTTTTTGCGATTGGAGCTTATACGCTCGCGATTTTAACCGTCAAAGCAGGGCTGCATTTTTGGCTGGCTTTTTTCTTATCCTGTCTTATTTCCTGCTTGATCGGCTTGCTCGTCGGTTTAGTCGCATTGCGGACAAAGGAACACTTTTTTGCCATTTATACGCTATGCGTCGGGTATATTATTTACCTTCTCATCGATAAATGGGACAGCCTGACGGGAGGGGTGCGCGGATTTATCGGCATTCCTGCTCCGGCAAACATCGGTCCGCTTTCGTTCCAGACTCCTGTGTCGCAATATTATTTAGTGCTGTTCTTCTTGCTTCTCGTCGTTTTCGTCATGTATCGCATCATTTACTCGCTGACGGGAAGAACGTATATTGCGATTCGCAACAGCGAGGATTTGGCGCTAACGATCGGCATTTCCACGATGAAAAATAAATTAGCATCATTCGTCTTATCGGTCTTTTTCACTTCCTTGGCAGGAGCGCTGTATGCTTCCTTTATCCGTTTTCTTGGACCGGATATCGGCTATATTTCCGTGATGTTTGATTTCCTTACGTATTTAATTGTCGGCGGCATTGGAACGATGGCTGGACCGGTTGTCGGTCCGCTGTTGATTACGTTTCTATCTCAGCAGCTGCAGTTTTTGCAAGACTATCGGATGTTGATCTTTGGACCGATTTTGACACTGCTCGTCATCTTCTATCCACAAGGCATTGTCGGCGGGGTGATCCGCTGGAAAGCAAAACGTGTGGAAAAAAGCGGAAATCCTCAAGTACGGACGATGCCTGCTACAAACCGTTTTGTCATTTCCCGCCATTCTGAAAATAAAAAGCAAGTGAAGGAGGGGTGAGCATGTTACTGGAAGTCCATCAATTGACGAAACGGTTCGGCGGGTTGGTAGCTGTCAATGATGTGAGCTTTTCTGTCGAAGAAGGAAAAGTAAATGCGATTATCGGACCGAACGGAGCGGGGAAATCGACTTTTTTCAATCTGATCAGCGGGTTTTATAAGCCGACATCGGGTCAGATTATTTTTAAAGGGCAGGATATTACCCGCCTCCCGGCCAATCAGCGGGCTAAGCTGGGGATTGCCCGCACGTTTCAAACGACCCATTTGTTTGAACAATCTACCGTATTAGATAACGTCATGATCGGCCATCGATTGAGAACTTCCTCTAACTTGCTCGACGCCGTTTTCCGGACGAAACGGTTAAAGAGAGAAGAAGCTGAGTGCAAGGAAAAAGCAATGGAAGTGTTGGAGTTTGTCGGTTTAACCGATGTCGCTGATAAAATGGTCGCTAACATTTCGCAAGAGCAGAAAAAACGTGCCGCTTTTGCATTGGCGCTTGCGACGGAACCAGAGATTGTCCTTCTCGACGAACCGGCTGCAGGCGTCAATCCGGATGAAACAGAAGGATTGGAACAATTGATTGTCAAGATGGTGGATCACGGAATTACCGTATGTCTCATTGAACATAAAATGTCGATGATCATGAAAATCGCCCATAAAATTATGGTTTTGAATTATGGGGAAAAAATCGCTGAAGGAACGCCAGAGGAAATTCAAAACAACGAAACCGTCATTAAAGCATACTTAGGAGGGAGCGCGATTGCTTGAGTTAAAGGACGTATCCGTCCAGTACGGCAGCTTTGCCGCCGTCAACCATGTCAACATTACCGTTGAGCCGGGCGAAATCGTTGTTCTGTTAGGCTCGAACGGAGCGGGAAAGAGCACGGTTTTCCGCACCATTAGCGGACTAAACAAACTTTCCCAAGGTGAAATTGTTTTTCAAGGGGAACGGATCGATCATCTTCCTCCGGATCGCATCGTACAGCTTGGGATCGTCCAATGTGCTGAAGGAAGAAAATTGTTTCCGCGCATGACCGTTTATGAAAATTTATTGATGGGTGCCTACATTTACCGAAAAGAGAAGGAAAAAATCACGCAGTCTCTGCAACATGTGTATGAACTGTTTCCAATTTTGCAAGAAAAGCGCAACGATCCAGCCGGGTCGCTAAGCGGCGGCCAGCAGCAAATGCTGGCGATCGGCAGAGCGTTAATGTCACACCCGAAGCTATTGCTTTTGGATGAGCCATCGATCGGGCTGGCTCCGCTCATTGTCGAACAAATGTTTCAAACGATCAAGCAAATCAATCAAGAAGGAACGACGGTTTTATTAGCCGAACAAAACGCTCATGCGGCGCTTAGCATTGCCCATAAAGGCTATGTATTTGAAAACGGAACAATTGTGGTAGAAGGAACGGCGAAACAGTTATTTGCTAATGATGATGTTCGCAAGGCCTATATCGGCACATGAAAAGGAGGTGAGAGATCACTATCCTGATAATTGTCTGAATATTTATAATAATCTTTTGTTCATTGCAAAATAGGGGGGATACGATGAAGAAGATGAAATGGTTTCTCACTACAATTATTATGTTGGTAATGGTGTTTTCATTAGCAGCGTGCAACAGCTCCAAAACAGGGAATACATCAAGCGGGGGCAATAATGAGACAAACGGAAGCGGCGATGGCAACATCGTCAACATCGGATACAGCGGTCCGTTAAGCGGTCCTGCCGCCTATTACGGAGAGCGGACATTAAATGGGGTGAAAATGGCGGCAGAGGAGATTAACAATAACGGTGGATTTGAAGTAAACGGAAAAAAATATAAATTAAATGTCGTTGCATTAGATGACAAGTATTTGCCAAACGAAACGGCATCGAATGCGAAACGCCTCGTTCAAGAACATCACACGCCGATCGTGTTTACTCCGCACAGTGGCGGAGTCATGGCATTGCAAGTATTTAACGAAACGGACAAGTTTATTATTGGCGCTTATACAAGCGAGCCGAAAATCACGCAAACCGGGAATTCGTTGACGGTAAGAATACCGCCGCGTTATGACAGCTATGTGGCTCCGTTTACTAAATATGCGATGAAGCGTTTCGGCAAAAAACTTGCCGCGCTGCCAACCGCTTCGCAATACGGAAAAGATTGGACGGAAACGTTGCTTCCATATTGGGAAAAACAAGGAGGAAAAGTCGTTTATAAAACATCCATTGACTTTTCCAAAGATACGGACTTCTTTACGATTGTCACCAATGCGTTAAAGAAAAAACCGGATGTTTTATTTATCGGCGGTCCGTCGGAACCGACGGCAAAAGTGGCGAAACAGGCGCGAGAGTTGGGATTTAAAGGCGGCTTTATCATTATGGATCAAGCGAAGCTAGACGAAATGAAAAAAGTAACGGGATCTTACGATGTGCTGGAAGGATCCATTGGCGTCATGCCATTAGTGGAATCGGACGGTCCGGGAGTTCCGTCGTTTGTGAAAAACTACCGCGCCAAATTCAATGAAGATCCAGGCTCGGAAGCTGGTTTTAATTATTTGGCGATGTATGCATTTGTCGAAGCGATGAAAGCAGCAGGCACGGTGGATGACCCTGTTGCCATCCGCAAACATATGCAAGAGGGCCTTGAACATATTCCGCAAGACAAACAAGTATATGTTGTTTCGAAAATCGGAGATGACGGCGGATTTGAATCGCAACAAAGCGTCGCGGCCATAGAAAACGGCAAAATTGTGCCGATAAAACTAAAATAAAAGAGCTCCAAACATAAAAAATGGAGATGGGAGTTGGGTTACCATCTCCATTTCTATTTTATAATAACTCGTTGTTTTGCCATGATTTTTTATTAAGAAGAATTATGTTCTAAATCATCGAATGATAGATTTATGGATATTGCACAAACGGTAATGAAATACATTACAGAGCACGGCGTTATTTGCATCGCGGGTTTTTCTTACGGTTCAAGAGGAGCTGCGGATAGCGTTCCGTACGGAATTGGTTGGATACTCCGATCTAAACCTCTTCAAGCAGGATTTAGCTACTTAGAGGTTCCGCCGTCTTTGATCAAAACCTTTCCGAACCTTTTCTATAGACCTGCTTTTTTCTATGAATTTTTCGCCTGAAGATTCATCCGCTTTATGAAACGATAAATACATTCGAACTAAATATAAAATTATGGAGAGTGCAAACCCCTATGAGAAAACTAATCGTGGTTACAGCATTAGGATTATCTATGCTGATTGCTCCTCCTGCTTTTGCTTATGAAGTTAAAAGTGGAGACACCGTGAGTAAAATTGCAGAGGAACATAGAGTAACTTTGTATGAACTATCAAGGGCTAATCCACAAATCAAAAATGTTAATTTGATTTATGTTGGTCAAAATATTGTAATACCAGGGAAAAATGAGAGAGCTACTGAGGAGAAATATAAACCAATAACTCATGTGGCACCTCACGAAAAAGATTTACTTGCAAGATTGGTTCGAGCTGAAGCTAAAGTTGAACCATATGCTGGAAAAGTTGCTGTTGTGATAGTGGTGTTGAACCAAGTTAACGATCCTCAATTCCCTAATTCTATTAAAGAAGTAATCTATCAGCCTGGACAGTTCACACCAGTTAGTAACGGTGCAATCAATCAACCTGCTGATGTTGAAAGTATCAAAGCAGTTGAAGAAGCATTAGCTTACGATCGTTCAAAAGGTTATGGTTCACTGTTCTTCTATAATCCAAAGACTTCACATTCACGTTGGCTGGATAGTAGACCAACAACAATTGTAATAGGAAACCACGTATTTAAAAAATAATTTGAGAGCATTATGTTCTCTCAGACTGAAAGACGAAAAATACTTTCAATAAAAAATTGACAAAGAAAAATCAAAAGAATCGATCCAATTGCAAAAATGTCTTTTCTAACTCACTTAATGTCGAGGAAGTTTTCAATACTTCTTTATTGGATTCATCCAGTAAAGGTTTTAGGTGAGGAAATAGATTGATGATCTTTTGCGTAGCATTTTTCATTTAATCCATCTCTTTGTTGTAAGTTTCTACAATGAAAATATAAAATGTTGTGAATCATAACATTTTTTCTAAAATAAATGGCTGTTTTATTGCAACGCTTTAAAACAGTCTATTTTTGAAAGGCTCGATGCCATTCAAAAATGGAGGAAGGGAGAGACAGAAAAAAGAAGAAGGAAGGAGGAAGGGGACCTTCCTTCAGGAAAGGAATCCTCTTTCTTTTAGGGAAGTATATTCTGCTTTGTAGTTGATGACTAGGTGATCGAGAACCTCAATCCCCAGTATCATTCCGGCTTTCGAGAGCCGTCGAGTCATTTCTATATCTCCTTTCGATGGAGTGATGTCACCGCTTGGATGCTGATGTGCGACGACGATAGCAGCTGCGTTATTGAGGATGGCTGACTTAAAGACTTCTCTTGGGTGAACGATGGATGCGTCGAGCGAACCAACATGGCAGCGATGAACTGCAACGACTTCGTTTTTGTTATTGAGGCACATAACGAAGAACACTTCTCTGTCATCGTCGCCGATGAAATGCGCGGCGACTCTCGTTGCATCCTCCGGACAACAGACGATGTATCGAGCTTCCACTTCCTGAACGACTTGTTTAATGCGTTGAATTTCGTAGATTTTTTCCATGGTTAAACACTCCTTTCTTTGTTTGGCGAAGGGGGAATTTCTGCGCGAAGGCGGGTAGAAGGGTGCGGAACTAAGTGGAGCATACGAAGTATCAAGCGATTCGTTGACGGCTTGCGGGAAGCCCAATGACTTAGCAAGCTTTAAAAGCTATGCTTTTTTAGGGGTGGTTAGCCAACTTGGCTTCCCCAAGCCGTCCGAAGAGCGTAGACCCTTTATGCTCCTAACAAGCAAAAATTATAATGGGGTGAAGCAAAGGAAGAAGCGTACTTGGGAAGAAGATAAAAATAAAACATATCTAAAAAACGAACGGTGTTATGCATGTTTTGAACACCAAAATTGAACAACTTTTTTGTAATTGTACATCTATTTCTTTGTAATTTCTTCAGAGAGACAATTCTTACCCTTGGCGTATTGTTACCATTACATTTTTCTTTCCAATGTTTTGACAACAAGTTACACATCTTTTAATTTTTAAGATATTTAAATGTTATGATTAGGATAATCAGTTTGATTGGACGAGTTATAGGTTAAATGTTTATATTATCAAGGGTAGATATTAAATAAAGCATCTGCGTGAATGAGCAGATGCTTTTTTACATTGAAATATATCTAAAATGGGAGATTTGAATGGTTTAGTCCATGTTTACCCAGACACACTCTTCACTTCTGTATAGTTATTTGAACATGACTTAAAATGTTGTTTTGAATCTTCTGCCCAAACCAGGGATACTTGGTATTAGCGTGCGCAGCTTACTGTCAAACTTAAACTCGTCATATAAAAATTATACGAAATGGCGAAAAAGAAACCGCATGTCGCCGAGTCACCATACGTCTTTTACAGCCAGAGCTCGCCGAAGTTTTCAGTCCGGGGTATCCAGCGAATGATTGAAAGCTACAGCCTGCCGAACAAAAAACTGACACCCCATATGTTTCGGCATACGTTTTGTAAGTGGATGTTAAAGGCGACGAACAACGATATCGAGAAAGTGCGGCGGCTTGCCGGCCACAGCAATATCGCCACGACATCCCGATACTTAAAAGACAGTTATAGTGATTTGGCGGATGCCGTGGAGGCGTTGCCTAAGTTCTAACACGAGAAGGATAAATTGTTGAATGACAATAAAGATGTTTCATTACAAATAAAAGTTGTTGAAAAACGCCATTCATGTTATTCCATTAGTTATTTCATTAAATTAACGGAGCAGGATAGTTCAATTACGCATAAATAATTAAAGAGTGCGAACTGCCACATTTCCTTAATTATAAAAAATGCATAAATTGCATAAATGGGGTATTTCTGGAATATAGAGTAATAAATTTAAAGTGTTTGTGATTATAGGGAGAGGTGATGTGTATGAAGAACAGCCTCATAATATTGCTTGTAGTGTTATGTATCCCTCTGTCCAGCTGCTTTAGGTCAAGCCATCATGAAGTATCTACCCAACCAAGTAACAAAATAGAGGACCATGCTGATAAGGTGACTAAACCGGAGCATAATAAAGCACACCCTAAGCCTGTTCCGGTTCCCCCGCAAGCAAATCCAAAGGAAGAGCTTGTCGTTTACAACGGACCAATCGAGCATATCTTTTTTCATCCTCTTATTATTTATCCCGAATTAGCTTTTGATGGGGATGCGATGTCCAAAGGTTATGATGATTACTTTGTCACCGTTAAAGAATTTAAAAAAATGCTAGACTCATTGTACCGCAAAAATTTTATGCTAATTAAAATGTCTGACCTCTTTCAAGAGCAGATGATTAATGGAAAAGTAACGTTAACGAAGAAAGAACTAAAACTGCCTAAAAACAAAAAGCCGCTAATTATTTCTGTTGATGATCTAAATTACTATCAATATATGAAAGAGAACGGTAATGCGTATAAATTAATAATAGATAGAGAAGGGGAAATTGCTACCTATTCAAAGGATAAAACTGGGGCTGAGATCATTTCTCGAGACAATGAAATCGTTCCGATACTGAATTCTTTTGTGAAGGAGCATCCCGATTTTTCATTTAACGGGGCAAAGGGAATTCTTGCATTAACCGGCTATGAGGGAATACTGGGATACCGTACTCACGAATTAACGAACAAAAGTTATGCTCATGAAAAAGACGGAGCGAAAAGAGTGGTTGATAAACTAAAGAAAGATGGCTGGGAATTTGCATCCCATGGTTACGGCCATTTGGATACAAGAAAAGTAAGCCTAAGCACCTTGCGTTCTGATACGGAGAGATGGAAAAAAGAAGTTGAACCACTGATCGGAAAAACAAATATCTATATCTATCCATATGGAAGCAGTGTTTTGCCGGGAGATCCTAAATTCCAAGCTTTAAGAGATTATGGGTTTAGTATCTTTTGTTCAGTAGGGCCAAATCCTTATCTATCGATTTCAAGCCAATATGCAATGATGGATCGGGTGCATATTGATGGAATAGGGTTGAGGCAGCAGAAAGACATTATGGCCCGTTTTTTTAATAATAGTGATGAAGTGATGGACCCTGAACGTAATCAATAGTTCTGGATGAAGGCAAACGCCATTTTTGAATATTACCACTCCAACACACATTTGTTAGCTTTTGAAAATCGAACATTTTCTGGTGCAAAAACTTCAATGTACTTGCAAGTAATCTCTAAATCTTGGACATACTGATACGATCAGTCTAAAAAAAGGATGTGTATCGGTATGAAAAAACCAGCAGAATTCAAGTGGAAGCATTAGGAACTAGAAGTTATTCTTCTCACAGTAAGGTGGTACCTACGGTACAACTTGAGTTTTCGTGATTTGCTGGAGTGAAATACCTTAACAGCATCGTGGAACAGGATCATCGATTCATGAAGAGACGAGTTCTTCCTAGTAGGGTTCAAGTCTTTTGACACAGATGCATCCATTCTTTCGGGAGTAGAAGCCATGCATATGATCAAAAAAGAACAGATTGATTTACGGGAATCAGTCTGTCCAAAATCAGAAAGAATTCATCGATCCATTGTTTGGGATTGCAGCATAAGTACGGTTCCGCTAGGAATATATGCGTTTTATTCTCTTTTATTTTATCTTTGCACCAAAACCTAATTATTACATAGACAAAGCTATAAAGGAAACATGGTGTAACATCAAATGCTTATCTAAATAATGAGCCGTATAGTATAGCAGCCTGCAAAATTGGGAAATCACGAACCATAGCTCCTCTCATTGACACTATGGTTCTATTGTAAGTGGGGAATTTTATTTCGGCTATATTGGGATTTTATCATCGGCTTTAACAGTTTTTAAAGAAATGTATCAATGTTTTTTAGCTGTCTTGATTTGATATTTCTATATTGTTCTAATTCCAATCATGCCGGCGAATGAAGTTTAACAAAGGCTCTTAAATTTATTATTACAAAGCGATGAAGACAGCCTCTTATCGTTCGTTTTTGAACTGTAAGAGGCTGTTTTATATGTGATATAAATTAACTTATTAAACTATGTTCTAAATAATCAAATTAAAACAAAAATAACAACAATCAACAAAATGTCGGAAGAAACGATTTTGCCCTATCTTTTTATAATAGGCGAGAAGACTCTCATGTCTAATGGACAGGGTATAAACCAACAAAAGCAGGAGATGGATTGCTTTTTTGTAGAAACAAACGAACATATGTGCTATAATTAAATTACTTTATACAGATTGCTCTGTAAAAACGGAAGATATGGGAGAAGCAAAAGGTTTGTCATGTAAAACCTTCTGCCATCATATGCCCATGCTGACCGGAAAGCGAAACCTGCTCTGTACGTCAGCGTGTCGAGCCCAACATACAAGGAACTTGCATTCAGGGCTGGAACGGTCCGTAGAGCTTGGTCAATTTCTCTTCGTTAGAAGGGATTACCCAAGAATCTCCTATTTCTAAACAAAGTGAAAGTGGGTGCAGTTCAAAAAAGGAGAAAAAGAACATGGAAACAACATACCAAAAACACCATCGCGGTCGCGTGATTTTACATGTTGACTGCAATTCATTTTTCGCAAGCTGCGAAATCGCGCGAGACCCCTCATTAAAAGGAAAAGCGGTTGTTGTAGCGGGAGACCCGAAAGAACGAAAAGGAGTTGTGTTAGCGGCAAACTATATTGCGAAACAACGTTTTGGCATTTATACGACAATGCCGTTATGGGAAGCGAAAAAAAGATGCCCACAGCTTGTTATATTAAAACCCGATTTTTACTTATACCGCGACATAAGTGAGAAAGTATTTCAATTTTTAGCAACGTTCACACCTCTTTTGGAGCCTGCTTCTATTGACGAAGGATATTTAGATATTACGGATTGTCATCTACCCCTTTCACCGTTGGACATCGCGGAGCAAATTCAAAAAGGCCTGTTACAAACGTTACATATTCCCGTAAGCATTGGCATTGCACCGAATAAGTTTTTAGCCAAAATGGCAAGTAACATGAAAAAACCGTTAGGTATTACAGTTTTGCGCAGGCGCGATGTTCCAAAAGTACTTTGGCCTCTCCCTATTCAAGAGATGCACGGCATCGGCGACAAAACAGCAAAAAAATTAAATGGTATCGGCATTTTTACTATCGGAGAATTGGCGAAGGCGGAAAAAGTGACATTACAAAATTTACTTGGTATCACTGGAGTCCGATTAAAAGAGTGGGCCAATGGGATTGATCACCGATCTGTTGACCCAGAAGCGGGAGAAAAATGGAAATCCATCGGAAGTTCTACGACGCTTTCCCGTAATGTGACAGAAGAACGGATTCTTCTTGAGGTTCTGCGCGATTTAGCGCAATCGGTCAGCAAACGGATGAAACAGAAGAATGCCGTGTCTTCCACCGTCCAAATTACGGTCCGCTACAGCAATTTCCAAACGATCACCCGCAGCAAAACATGGGAAAATCCATTTCAGGAAGCGGAGGAAATTTTTCAGTATGCGGCATATTTATTAAAGAAACACTGGAACGGTAATCCGGTGAGGCTGTTAGGAATTGCCGCGCTTGATGTATTTGATAAAAAAGCAGCCATGAAACAATTAGATTTGTTTCATTACGAAGAAGAGGCCAAAAGAGAAGCGCTATGGAAGACAATGGAGCAGCTGCGGCAAAAATTCGGCGAGGATATTATTCGAAGAGGAGCTAATTTGTTTCAACAAGATTAGGATTGTATTGTTTACGGTCATTGGCAAGGCGGCGTTCCTTTCCGCTCCGCTTCCTGGCGGATGGGCTATTATCGGTCTTTTTATGATCATCATCGGCATTCTTTTGCATAGCTACCGTATGAAAAAATACATGAACAGCCAGCAGCATCGCTGCTTGCTTCAAAAGAGAAAAAACCATCACTATCATGTGCGGGGGGAGGGAAACGGATGCTAAAAATAATGGAACCGCTGATCACTTTCTCTATCATCGCCGTTCATCTAATTATTATGTATTTTTGGATCTTCGATTGGGAAAAGTTAATTACCCCAATCGGATTGGCAGGATGGGGCGGATCCATTATCGCTGGTTTTATGGCGTATGCCTTCTATGCAGCAAAAGAAAGAAGGAAGTACATCCAACTACAGCGGCATATATTGATTGGTTCCACTGTGATAACGGTTTGCCTAGCGGTATTGGCGCTAATCATTGAGTGGATCACCAGCTCAATGCCGTAAATTTGTTCCCCTTTATCTAAATGAGCCGATGCGCTTCTTGATGTTTTCCCAACAATAATAGTAATATTGATATATATACATCAATCAAAAAGAGGAGATCTTATGAAACCTGCTGTATGTTTTGCGTTGGATGTAAAACATTCTAGACAAATGGATAAGAAACGGCTGCTAATGATTTTAAATGACTTGAAAAAGACGATAAACAAGCGGTTCCATAAAGATTTGCTTGTCCCGTTTGCTATTCGAAATGGCGATGAGCTTGTTGGAGTCATTGGAAATTTCTCCAGCGCATATCCACTGATTAAATATATATATTCCCAATCCTGCTTTCACCAGTGTCCATTTTATTCTGGAATTGGAATAGGGGAACTAGAAACGGACACAACGGACGTTCATACGATTAATGGAAGTGCAGTACTGTGCGCATTTGCGGCTAGGGAACATTTGAAGGAAAAAAAGGAAAAAACAAAAATATGGAGTGAAAATGAAAATACAACAAGTTTTTATATTTTAGCTGAGGCGCTTCCATTCGAACCACTTAACACTTTATTAGGATGGATTCTGGAAACAAAGCGAAATTGGACAGACAAACAAAAACAAGTGATTCATCTGATCGAGCAGTTTCCGGGATGGACATATGAAAAAATTGGAAGACATTTGGGGTATAAATCCCCTATTTCGACCGTCAGCTATTTGCTGAAACGCGCGGAGTACCAGAAGGTAAAGGCGACAGAAGCGAGCTTTACCGAATTATTGATATTATATCAAACGCTTTTAAAGAAGTAGGGGGATAACATTGTGGATATACTTTTATCTTGCTCATTTGCTAGGAGATTTTATTGTCCATTCAGATCGACTAGTTCAGGAACGACATGATCAACCGCTTGTCGATTTAGGAAAACATCTGGCTGTCCATACTATTCTTATGGCGGTCGCGAGCATTGTTGCCCTAGAAATATTTCCATCGTTTTCACTTTCCGGGCTGCTAATGCTGGCACAAGCTATTGTGCTTATTTCCATCTGCCATTTTATCATTGATTACGGCAAAATAAAATTAGATATGGTATTTAATAAAACTATTGGTCAGGCGCTTTTATTTATAATGGACCAAATGCTTCACCTTTTGGTCATCTTGTTTACATTTTATTGTATCTTTGAACCGCCAGCGTTTTTAGACATTATTGGAAAGACTTTCGCAGAAAAAGCGGCAGCCACTGCATGCATTTTTGTTTTAGCGACTTATGGAGCCGGGCATTTTCTGGAAATTTTATTAAGGGAATTCGCCCCCAATTACAAGCTGCAAGAAGGGATTTATCGTTTATCCGATGAGAAAATCGAAGTAAAAACGAAACATGAGAATAGTGGAAAAAAAGAAGTGGAAATCACCACAATTAAAACAGAACAATTTTTTCATGATTCTCCAGCCAAAATCGGCCAACTCATCGGGATGCTAGAACGGACATTAATTGTGATTTTTATGATGATGGATATGCCACAGGGACTCGCATTCTTGGCGGCATTAAAAACGCTGACCCGTTTTAAGCAGTTTGAACATAAGCAGTTTGCCGAATATTATCTAATCGGTACGTTATCCAGTGCTATTATTGGCATTTTACTAGGGATCATTGCGGCGAAAATTTGGTAATTGCTGTATCGAAACGGCAAAGTGATTTCGCATAAAGTGAATATCCTGACCGGGGTTGTTGTTATTGTGATGCTGGCTGGATTCATCGGCACGTTGGCGCTGTCAGGAGAAAGGGGGAAATGATTAATCTGCCACAAAAAGCTGGTGCTTATTTATGTCGCCCTAGCAACCGAGTTGGCCGAAGGAATTGGGATAGATATATGTAGCATCATAGTATTTCCTACACATATTGTTTCTTTTTGAAAGGATGGCGGGGAGAGATGGAATGGATTGATCGGATGAAAGGCGGATAATAGGGATTGCAATTGGCGACGTGCTTGGTGCGACAACGTAATTTATGATATGACGCAGGAGCAAATTTGTCTAACATAAGAAAAAGCGGCAGATAAAACCTTGCCGCTTTATGTTTCCATTAATTTATCCAAATGTGCACGCCGGTTTACCGCATACATAATCGGCGCGCCAACCGCCATGACGACAAATTCTCCTACTGCGGTTGTCAGCCAGGTGAAAAAGAATGGCAGGTCAAACGCCAGCTTTAACTCCCAGGCAATCAAAAACATCGTAAACGTAAACACCAGCGTATTGACAGCCATCCGCGCCCATACATTTTTCACATACCGCATCGAAAAAATCGTGATCAGGAGGGCAATGACCGACTGCCCGACCCCGAAAACGAGATCGTACGCCATCATCGGCGAGAAAAACAAATTCGCAAAAAAGACGCCTAACACAATGCCAAAGAAATATTTTTTATGAAACACGACGAGATGATTCAGCATTTCCGAGACGCGAAACTGCACGTTAGTAAATCCAAACGGCTGAATCAGCATCGTCACTGCGATGTACACAGCCGCTAAAATGCCGTTTACGACGATAGTTCTAATGTTCATATGTTTCTCTCCTTACATCGTTAAGGTACATGCAAAAAACACCATCGGTATACATAGTGCAACAGGAAAAGCAACATCTATTATTTTAGCAAGAAAAGAAGGAAATGCAATGATCGACCTCTAAATAATAAGGAAAGCTTTTAATTGCTGGAGGTTCCTATGCCGTACTATGTTTGGATGATGGCAAACGGATTATTTATTCTCGGTTCCGCGCTCTATATATGGATGTTTCAGCCATATCACTCCACTGTTGTTTTATTCGGAAAGTTGTTTGCCCAAATCGCTATCGTCCTGTTTGCCGTGAACATCAATATGTATTTTATTTTTTTGGTGATTCGAAAATCAAAAAACCGTGCTGTGAAAGTAAGACTGAGCAAGATGGCACGCAAGATGATGAAAGTCCATATTCCGATTGCGATCATAGGAACAAACCTGATTGTGCTTCACGCCGGGATGATGGCGTTGGAATTAGGCAAGGAGATCGGATTTTTTCATCCAAAAATGCTGACCGGCTATCTGGGAGTGTTGCTGCTGGTATTGACTTTATTTGCGGGATGGCTTCGGCATAAAAAGGCTTCTGGCTTTCGGAGGAAATTTCATTTAACAATGGCGCTTATTTTTGGAGGTGTGTTTATCGTTCATTTGTTCTTTCCACTTTGACCAATCCCCATGCCTAAAGGCAGGGAATTCTTGGGTAATCTCTTTCTACCGAAGAGAAAATAAAGTTTGTCTCAAAGAAATATAAGGACGGACCGTTTGGTGCGCAACGCTTGTACTTTTGAAAAGCTAAAACGCAGCTATACATGAAACTAACCTAATTTCAACAACGAGCGAGATTCTCTCGCTTTTTCTTTTTATTGATCAAGGGGACTGCTTCTTTCTTTTGTTTCGTAAGGAAGTAAGAAGCTTGCAAGCCAAAATGGTTGAATGATCTTCAAACGTTGTCATTGCGTAAATATCTGTTTTTTCACCTCTTTTCCCAAAAACCTCCCACCTTCCAACGAAAGGAAGATGGGAGGTTTTTTTATACGGTGCTGTCTTCTTTTTAATAGTGTCATGGAGGATGCTCGATTAATTCGATAGAATGACGGTGCTTTTCCATGCGAAAATGGTTTAACATGTCCACCGAGAAGTCTCCCACCTCTACACGGAGTGTAGGTGGGAGAGGTTCATAAATACCCGTGTTTCAAATACGATGGCAAACAGGAAAGTCCCGACTGCTAAATGGGAAACCGCCCATGGCAGCTGAATGTTTGTAATGATAGTCATTATCCCGAACGCAGCTTGGGTTAAAACAGCCGCCACCATTAAAAGAAGGCGGCGTCGTATGCTGTTATTCCAATTTCGATAAAATGCCAAGCCAGCGAGCCATAAAATATAGATGGCCGATACTGCCGCCAAAAACCGATGCGACGTTTGCCAAAACTGTGCGCTGTTTATAGGAAGCCAGGAATCGCGGCAATCGAGCCAACTGCATGCTAGTCCATAATGTTTGTGCTTGATGTAGGCGCCAATGGCAAACGTTGCAACCAACAGTGCAAAAATACCATTGACATGCGCCAGGATTCGCTTTGTTTCCCCGTAATTGGCCTTTCCCGGTGAGCTTTTAGAACGAACAAATCCCGAGTGTGAAAACCGCCAAATCCAAATGATGCAACACAAAAAAGCCATCGCAATTAACAGGTGAATAGTTACGACAATCGGCGGTAGATCCCAAATTACTACCAGAGCTCCTAACAATACTTGCAATACAAGTAAACCGATCATCCAAAACGCAACCGATCGGATGGATGACTCGCGATAGGTGCGTATGATTTGGAGAAATAAAATGACAGCGAGGAGTGCAAGAAAAGCGCCAATGACTCGGTGCGCATATTCAATCAGCGTCGCTCCTTTTAGCATTGGAATCAAAACCCCGTTGCATAGAGGCCAGTCAGGTCCGCATCCCATCCCTGACTCCGATGATGCGACATAGCCTCCAAAAACAATCAGTATGTAAGTAACAACCAAAGTAAGCAACGATAGATGCCTTATACGCAATCATTACCCCTCCTCTTAGCAATAGTTATAAAAGAATGGCAATATTATAACAAACCAAAAAAACAAAAAGATATGCGGTACGTCACATTTGTCAAGATAGAGGTTATTTTTAATCGTGATATACTTTGTTTCCTTTTTTCGTATAAATTTTCCATTTTGTGATGAACTTAACTGAGGAAACTGGAGTGATTGTCTATATTGAAAGTAACTTTTTGAAAGGGGGGAATATTTCCAACATGTATCAAAATGCGGCCTGGATGGTTTCCGTTATTTTCATTTCTTTTATCATCATCGTCTTTTCCTATGTTGTTTTGCACTCGGATCGTCGCAAAGAATATGAGCCTATTCAAAAAAAGGGGTATCGAATACGCAACATCTTTTTCTTCATCGTTATTACCATCATGGGAATCGCCACCTTTTATACGCTGCGCGATTTGCCGTTTGAAAGGCCGGTATATGCCAAAAATCCAGTCATCGTTCAAGCGGTGGCCCGCCAATTTGGATTTGAATTAAGCAAAAACAAGTTTCGTGTTGGACAACCGGTAGAATTTCACGTTACCAGCGAAGATGTAAATCATGGGTTTGGAATTTATGATGAGAAACTGCAATTAATCGCCCAAACTCAAGCAATGCCGGAATATACCAATACGATCTATTATACGTTTAAAAAGCCGGGCAAGTACCAAGTGTTATGCATGGAATATTGCGGAATCGGCCATCATGCGATGATATCGACGATTGAAGTATTGCCAGCTCAAGGAGAATAGGGGAGAATGTGATGGAGAAGAAAGTGCGGACGATGATATCGCTTTATATGATAATTAGCGGCATCGTGATTCTATTGATGATGATTTTTGGCTTGTTGATGCTGCTTGAGCAAGGGAAAATGATTTCTATCGGACAAGACGTGTTTTACAAAGTAATGACCGCCCATGGTACATTTATGGTCGGTGTTGCCGCTTTTGCCGCTTCGGCTATTATGTGGTATTTCTTGAGACAATATGTGAATCTATCCTTTCCCGTTTTTGTAAGCCATTTCATTCTCTTTTTAATAGGAGCGTTGATAACCTTCATCAGCATCTTTACGTTTGATTTCGCGGGCGCCTGGACGTTTCTATACCCTCTGCCGGCGATGTCAGCAGGCATGTGGGGAAAAGCAGGGGCATGCTTATATTTGCTCGGCATGCTCATTATAGGAATCGGTTTTTTGCTCTTTTATTTAGATTCAGCACGGGCGATTATTCAAAAATATGGAAGCCTTGGAAATGGGCTTGGCTGGCCGCAAATTCTTGGAAAAGCAAAAGGATACGGACCGCCTCCTGCCGTAGTAGCTAGCACGATGGTTTCTATCGTTAATATTATCTCGTTAACTGCAGGGGCCATTGTTCTTGTAATGAGCTTAATTAATTTGTTTCAACCATCTATCAAAATCGATCCGCTTTTAGCGAAAAACTTAATTTATGCGTTTGGCCATATGTTTGCCAATTCTGTTATTTATATGGGCGTCATCGCTGTGTATGAAATTCTTCCTAAATATACAAACCGCCCGTGGAAATCTTATAAAATTTTTTTGATTGCATGGAATATGTCAACATTCTTTACGATTATCATTTACCCGCACCATTTGTTGATGGATTTTGTGATGCCAAAATGGATGCTTATTATCGGTCAAGTATTTTCTTATTTAAATGGATTGCCTGTCCTTGTTGTTACCGCCTTTGGTGCCTTAATGATTGTTTACCGTTCGGGCATTAAATGGGATATGGCTTCAAGCTTCATCTTTCTTTCCATGTTCGGCTGGGTATCAGGGGTTGTTCCAGCCATTGCTGATGCGACGATTGCTATCAACCATGTCATGCATAACACGAAATGGGTGCCGGGACATTTCCATATGTATATGGGGCTGGGTGCCGTTTCGATGTTGTTTGGGTTTATGTACTATCTTGTAAACAATGAGAGACGGGCAGTAGGAAATATCGACATCCTCTCGTTTTGGGTATATATGATTTTCTTTTTCGGTTTATGCGGAACGTTCTTATTTTCCGGAAAAGTAAGCGTCCCAAGACGATGGGCAGTGCATTTTCCGGAGTGGGTTCCTTACGACCGTATGGGAGCAGTGTTTGCAGTATGCCTAATTGCCGCAGTTGCGACATTTGTATATCGGTTTGCCTCTTCGCTCATTCGGGTGCCTGTCAAAAAAGAAATTGGGTCGGATCCATATGCGTAATATCATGGCAACGATCCTTGCACTTGGGCTAGGTATTTCGTTGCTTTGGTGGGGGACAGACGGGTTTCAAGCGTTTACAAGCGAAGCCGCCCGCCGCTTAGAAGTGTTAAAAGAACCGAAAGCGATTCCTTCTGTTCGGCTTGAAGATCAAAAAGGCCAGTCCTTTTATTTGCATGATTATCGCGGCAAATTAGTTTTGGCGACGTTTATCTATACGAGATGCGGAGACGTCTGTCCGATTGTGGAAATGAATTTTCGCCGTGTATATGAAACGATTCGTGATGAATATTTAGGCAAAAACATCGTCTTTTTAAGCATCAGCTTCGATCCAGAACATGATACGCCTCACGTCTTGTACGAGCACGCCGAACATTACCAGGCGGACGGCACTCGTTGGCGCGTCGCCCGAGTGCCAAATCCAAAAGAACTGAACATCCTGCTAAAAACAATGGGAGTCATTGTCATCCCAAATGGAGCGGGGGGATACGAACATAATGCCGCTTTTTACCTCATCGATAAGCAAGGACGGCTGGTCAAAATTTTTGATTATAATGCTCCAAAAGTGGTCGGTGCCGAAATTAACCGTTTGATTGCCGCCAATGCGTTGATTTTGAAACGTTCGGAGTGATCGACAATGAACCCGAAACTATATCTGATTGGCAGTGCTGTTTTGATGATTCTGCTTGTGCTGCCGCCTATTTTAGATCGCTTAGAGTCGTCAATGATCGGAGTGATGATCGTTCAAATTCCGCTGCTTGTCACAGCCGGTTATTTGGCAGGTGTGGTGATCGGTCAGAAGCTGCAAAGAAAATCAGGCAGCTGGAACGCTAACGGCATACCAGGCCTCCTTTTTGGATTGTTTATTCTTTTCTTTTGGATATTGCCGCGGTCGGTCGATGCATCGTTAAACGATTCGTATATCAAGCTTGCCAAATTGATTACACTTCCGCTGATGGCCGGAATTCCGTTCGGAGTAAGCTGGAGACGGGTGCACCCGGTCGTCAAGGGAGCAGTGAAGGCGAATCTCGTTTCCATGTTAGCTGTGATGGGCTGGCTATATTTAGCTGTGCCGGTTCGTGTTTGCAACAACTACTTGCTAAGCCAGCAAAACGCTCTTGGAAAAACAATGCTCGTGATCGCCATCCTTCTTGCTTTGAAATGGGCGCTCGGCGCTTTTGCAAAATTTGCTCATCCATAAATAGTATAAAAGAAAAACGGCAGATGGTGTTGTTCCGTCTGCTGTTTTTGTTGTTTTGAAAAATCATAGAAATAACTTCTTCCATGCCATTGTTCTCCATGATATGATAATTAGTAAAGTTTTTCATTATGTAGGATGTGGATTAGCAATGAAGTGGTTATGGATGATTCTTGCCATCGTCGCCGGAATGGCAACGTCGGTGCAGGCTGGCGTCAACGGCGGTCTCGGCAAAAGAGTCGGCGTGATGGAGGGAGCGTTCGTTTCCTTTCTTATCGGAACGATCGTGTTATTTTTATTGCAATTGTTTTTTGGAAAAGGAGACTTGCTGCAAATGTTTTCCGTGCCGAAGTGGCAGCTGCTTGGCGGGGTGCTCGGGGCGTTTTACGTGTTTGTCATGGTGCTTATCGTTCCAAAAGTCGGGGTCGCTACTTCTATTATGGCCGTTGTCGCCGGACAGTTGGTGATGAGTTCCATCATCGATCACTTCGGCTTGCTTGGCGGGCAGCAAATTCCTTTTGACATGAGAAGAATGACGGGAATCATACTATTGTTTTGCGCATTATGGCTGTTTTATAAAAAATAATATGGTATGTGTGTCTGCTGGTTAGCCAAGCAGTTTTTTTTTGTAAACATACCGTGCTCGTTTCCAATCCGCCGCTTATGTTTAGTTTTTTTTTATTGGTTTATACTAACAAAAGCAGTTTAATCACACTAAAGGGAAGTTGAGGTTCGTGAAAAAGATATGGAATCTTTATGTTCACGATATGAAGCAAATAGCAACAAACTGGGTAGCGGCGGTATTGGTAGGCGGATTGCTTCTTCTGCCATCGTTTTATGCGTGGGTGAATATTGAAGCTTCTATTGATCCGTATGCCAACACAAGAAACATTAAAGTAGGAGTTGTCAATGAAGACAAAGGGGCAAAAATTCAAGGACATGCGTTTAACGCCGGAAAAGAAATTGTCAGGGCGCTACGAAACAATCATGACTTAGGCTGGCAATTTGTTGGCAAACAAGAAGGAATGAAAAACGTCCGCTATGGCGATTATTTTGCGACGATCGTCATTCCAAGCGATTTTTCAGAAAAATTGGCTACCATTGTGCAAGATAGGCCGGAGCAGGCCGTCATTCATTACTATGAAAATGACAAAAAGAACGCGATTGCGCCGAAAATCACATCCAAAGGAGCAAGCACCATCACCGAGCAAGTAAGCGATCAATTTGTCGCTGTTGTCAACAGCGTTTTGTTTTCTATCTTTCATGAAGCGGGGGTGGCATTAGAACAACAGCTGCCAGATATTCGCTATTTTGAGACCCTGATTTTTCAGCTGCAGACGAAGCTGCCGGAAATCAAGCGGCTGTTAAACCAATCGATGTCCGACGCGAAAGAGGCGGAACGGCTCGTCAATAAAGCGGAAAAAACGCTTCCTGAAGCGAAACGGATCGTCAACAGCGGCATTGCGTTTCTTGATGAAACGAATCAGTTTCTCACGAAAGCGGAAGCAAAAGCAAAGACATTGACGCCGCAAATCGCGGAAAATTTGCGTACGCTGCAGCAAATCGTCATGTCCATCTATGCCGCAACTAACAAACTGCAAGAAAACCTTTCCCTTGCCCAGCAGCGGCAATGGCTTTCCGACGTGCAGAGCATGGCCGCAGCTGGGGAACAAATGGCAGATGAAGCGCAAACACAGCTTCGCATATTCAATAACATGATCGAAAAGAGAGCTTTCTCTCGCACGGCTTCCGACAATATGGAACAATTGTCCGGCCGTCTGACAGGCATAAAATCCAATTTAAGAGAAGCACAGCGCCTTGCCAAGTTAGCGTACGAGCAAAGTGAAAACGGGGCGCAGCCAGGCAACCATCTTCTCACCGACCTAAATGAGCGGGCGGCAGCTGCGGTTAAGCAAGTCGATCGGGTGATGAATGAATACGAGCAACATATCGCACCACTCATGAAAGAAAAAATGAACGAAACGAAGCAGACGCTTCAAGACGCCCGCCGCATGCTCGCGGACATCGCCAACACCATTCTGGAATTAGAGCGGTTTCTTCAGCACGCCGGCAGCGGTCTCAAGCAGGGGGAAGAAATGTTGCAGACGGCAAGCGATCAGTATCCGTTTCTTGCGCGGAAAGTCAACGATATCGCTTCCTTTCTTGTAAAATTGAAAAAAGAGACAAACATCTACGACATCATTCGTTTATTAAAAAATGATCCAAGCGCAAAAGGTGAATTTTTGGCCCATCCCGTCGACTTAAAGACGCATAGATTGTTTCCGCTTCCGAACTATGGATCGGGGATGAACCCGTTTTATACCGTCTTGTCCATATGGGTGGGCTGTCTGCTGTTAGTGTCGTTGCTTTCTACCGAACCTTATGAGGCAGAAGGGTATACCAGCAGAGAAATTTATTTTGGCCGGCTGCTGACGTTTTGGACATGCAACAGTATTCAGGCGCTTATTGTCACGTTAGGAGATGTATTTCTTTTAAAGAATATTTATATTCATGACTCCGGCTGGTTTATCCTCTTTGGGCTGTTATGCAGCTTTGTGTTTATTGTCATTGTCTTTACGCTCGTATCAGTATTCAGCGACGTCGGCAAGGCGCTGGCCATCGTCTTGCTCGTTTTCCAAATCGCCGGAGCAGGGGGGACGTATCCGGTTCAGCTTATTCCGGAATTTTTCCAAAACATCAACCCGTTTTTGCCGTTTACGTATGCGATTGATTTGATGCGCGAAGCAGTCGGCGGCATTGTGTGGGGAAAAGTGAAAAACGATGCGGTTCGTCTCATGATGTTTGCCGTCCTGACTCTCTTATTAGGTACGCTTCTGAAAGAACCGTTGAACAAATACATGCATTCGCTGCATGCGAAAGCGAAAAAAAGCGGATTGTTTCATTAAACCATGCGGCATAGGCAAAATGGCCGCCTGGCTTTTTTGTTTATATCCGATGACGCCATCGATGGGAAACAGAAACAGCCAGCGCGGATATAGACGCTGTTTTAAAAAAATAGATTCGTTACGGCGGAAGGCACGGATTTGATTCGTGCCTTTTTTCATGACGAAGTTGCAAATGATTTGACAAATGAATGCATGTATAATATCCATCTCGGAATGCGGCTTTGAAAACGAATCGGACCAAACGGTATAAAAGGTTAACTTTAGTAGGCTACACCATTAAAGACATCGCGTTGAGGGCTGGTGCTTCGAAGTCGACGGTTTCGCGCGTCATTTCGGGAAAAGGGGTTGCAAGTCCAGAGACGCGTGAAAAAGTATTAAAAGTGATGAAGGAGCTGCAGTATAAACCAAATGCCTTGGCAAGGGAGATGGTTTGGCAGCGAACGAACAATATAGGCGTAGTGATTTATCATTCACGTTCTCCAATGGCTTCGCATCCTATAATTTTTCTTGAAACATGCTCATTCTCCTGCTTTTCCAAAAGTTTGTTATTCTACAGTAACAGATAGTTAAAGATGGAAACTTCTTGTATACTAAATACGTATAACCATTACGTCGATGGATTGTTTTTGTTTAAGGGGGATAGAGAAATCATGAATGGAGAACCTAGAAAAAGAATCTCCGAACGAGCATTATCGGTATGGCGGATATACGGCATGATTGGATTGGCTGTTTCTTTTGCCGCTTTTGCCGCTGTCATTGTCCTGATTATCATTTTTGACGGGCCGAAATGGATTATTCCTATCTTGATTCTTTTGTTTATAGGAGAAGGTTATTTGTTCCTCTTTTTTATCCCAAGATTACGCTGGCGGCGCTGGCGCTATGAAGTGCGTGAGCAGGAAATCGAGATTCAACAAGGTTTGTTTACGGTAAAGCGAACGTTGATCCCAATGATTCGCGTGCAGCACGTCGATTCTAAGCAAGGGCCATTGTTCAAAAAATATAAACTGGCCTCCGTAACGATTTCGACAGCCGCAACGGTGCATGAAATTCCGGCACTCAATGAAGAGGAAGCAGAGGAGCTGCGCTATTCTATTTCCAGATTGGCAAGGGTGGCGGATGATGATGTCTGAGAAAAAACGGCTTCATCCCATTTCCGTTATCGTCAATATTGTTAAGCAATTGAAAGACGCGTTTTTTCCGCTCCTCCTTCTCGTCATAGTCGGGAATAGAACCATTTCCATGATGTGGGATATCGCCGTGCCATCGGCGGTTGTCATGTACACCATTGTGATCGGAATTGTTTCTTGGCTCCGTTTTACCTATCGGTTGGAAGAAGGGGAATTGCGCATTGAACATGGTGTGTTTGTAAGAAAAAAACGATATATTCCTTTCGAACGCATTCAAGGCGTTTCCATTTCCGAAGGTTTTCTGCAACGATTGGCAGGAGTCGTTAAAGTCAATATAGAAACAGCGGGAAATCAGCTAGGAGAAGCCGAGGTGGTATTAACGGCTGTAACAAGGGAAGAAGCGGAACGAATTCAACGTTGGATTCGAAAAGCAAAGGAAATGATAAAGGATGAAATGATGCTGCTGGATGAAAATACTGCATCTTCTTTTGTTTCCACCCATCAACCATTACAAGAAGGACCGAAAAACATCATTTTTTCGATGAGTTTTTGGGAAGTGTTTCAAGTAGCGGCGACAAGCGGTGGGACGCTTAGCGTGATTGCTGCCACTTTCTTTTTTATCTCCCAATTTGACGATCTCATTCCTTATAAGATGATATATAAAGATGCGCAAACGATGTTCGCGCATGGTTTATTTTATACGATGATGGCTGTTTTATTGATTTTTATTACCGCCTATATGATATCCATTATTCAAAATATGCTGCGGTACGCGTTTTTTACGGTGGAAAAAATAGACGAAGACATCGTCATTTCGAGAGGATTGCTTGAAAGAAGAAAAGTGACAACGCCTGTTACACGGGTTCAAGGGATTGTAATAAAGGAAAACATGATTCGTCGCTGGCTTGGGTATGCTTCCGTTTATATCATTCATGCGGGTGGGGCATTGGATGGCGGCCATCACGGGAGTATTATACTCTGCCCGTTAATAAAGAAAGAACGGATTGCTTCCGTTATTTCTTCCTGTCTCCCGGAGTATAGCATCCACCATGAATTCAATGCTTTGCCAAAGCGAGCATGCATCCGCTACATAGCCCGTCCTTTATATGTGCTGATTCTTCCAGTTTGCATCGCCGCTTATTTCTTGCGTCCGTGGGGGCTGTTGCTTTTGTTGTGGCTTCCCATCGTTTCATATTTCGGCTACTTAAGTTATAAAGCGGCCGGCTGGTCGATTTCGTCTCATCAGCTTGCACTAAGAAGCGGCTTTTTCAACATGAAAGCCATGTATATGTTAAAAAATCGTATTCAATCCATGGAAGCTTCTTCTACCTGGTTTCAGAAGCGAAAACACCTCGGGACCATTGCGGCAACGGTCATGCCTGGAATCGGCGCCCGTGGAGAAGTGGTAGATGTTGATCAAGAAGATGTGAAAACGATATATGCATGGCTGAAACGGACAAACGAAGCATCCAAAGTTTCGTCTGATTGAACTCTCCCCACCCATGCTTTGCTTAGGGGTGGGGGAGATTCTTGGATAAAATCTTAGAATAAGAAATAGATATACCATAAAGAGGGTTTTTATCCTAAAAAAATTTACAAGTTTTCCTCTTTCTGTTTTTGTTTTAACCGCTCTTCAAGAACACAAAAAAGTGTTCAGCTTCGCGAACAACGTGGTCAGCTAGTAAAGGCAAGAGTTTCACGCATCTTTTCCGTTTTTGCATCGGAGTAATGTCTGAATCCATTGGAACGAGCCCCTTGTGCCCAAAGCCTCGACGCATCCCCCTTCATACATAACACGAAGCATTTAGGAGGGGGGAGTCAAGGAATGTTTATCTTGCTCTTCTATATATTTTTTAATTACTTCTAGCGGAGTCCCCCCTGTCGAGAAAATCATATAACTGTTGCTCCAAAAATATGGTTTCCAATAATACTTTGACAATTCATTCTGAAATTCTTTGCGAATATATCGAGATGAAACAGTTTTAAAATTGTTAATCAATTTAGAAAGCTGGACTTGTGGAGGCGCTTTAAACAATAAATGTACGTGATCTTCTTCTCCATTTATTTCGATTAGCTTGCATTTAAAACGAGAAAAGATATCTTCAGCGATTTCTTTTAAACGGTGATGCATCTCTTTCGAGATGCATTTTTTTCTATACTTTGTAACAACAACTAAATGATAATATAAACTGTAAAATGAGTGTCTATTCCTTTCAAATTCGTGCATTTTTTTGAATTATACTCCTTTACAACTAAATGATTTATATATTACAATGATGGTGTTGTAAAACTAGAGTAAAAACCGGAAGCTACGCATAAGGATGCAGCATAATACATATAGTAAACATCAATGAAATCCACACCATCTTGGCTGCTCCAATCCGTCACTCTTTCACTCATTAAACACCTGTTCCGTCTCGCGACGAAGTTTAAACAACCATTGATCAACCCCGTTTTCAAAAAGACACAAAAAAGACAGGAAAGGCCTCGCCATAGGCATCTTTCCGTTCCTTGCTATAGCAGTGGTTGATGAGGAAATCAATATGATTCCTAACTGCTCTCTATTTGACGAATCTTTTCGCTGCCATACGCAGCATCGCCTAATACAAATTTGATATCCCATTGCTGCAAAGAAGGAAGCAGCTTTGGCATTCCGATTTGCTGTTGGATTTCCTCGGTAGTATGCAGAGATGGAGCTGATATATCCTTTCAGCAAGTGGTATCAGGTGGATACTTCCTGCTTGTGAATCGTAAAGGCTGCTCCGAGGGCAGTGCTGTCGATCAGCGCGATCTGGGGGTACCGTACTTTTAAATCTTTTCACAGCTGTGCATGAAAGACAGAAAATCCCTGTTCTCGGGACCATTTTGCTGCGTGGGAAAACATAGAAAGATGAGAAGGCTTCACCAAGCCAGCAAGCCCGATGAAAACAGTGAAAACGCTGCAGGTACGCACTAATTTCGCAAGGATCGATAGCAAAATAAACATTTCAACAACGATTTTTTGCCACATACAGTGTCTTTGGTGATAGAGAGTCAATATATCGAAACAAGACTTCTAAAAGTGATCCGATTTCATATGATCATGCATGTTCGCCGTTCCATTGGAAATCATGATCATATCCATCCCTTGGGCTTGGTCACTGTGCATGAATTTTCTACAATCATAACATAAAAACATACTCGTGAAAAAGAGGTTTGTTCACTGGAAAAAGTTAGCATAGAAAAACCAAGACGATTAAAAACCAATGATCTCTCGCGGGCTCCAAACGTTCAAGCCTACGATAGCCAACTTTCAGGATTCAATTCGATTCAAAAAGAGTTTGATCATCCTTAAAATTTAAACACCAGACAAAGTTGCCCAAAACGCCAAAAGATGTTCCGTCTATCATGCGCAGCATTTAGGCGGGAATGTTCATCTAATGATAGATGCAGTATATTGTTGATTTTTATGGTACTTGTGCAAGAGGGGGAGCCTCAATTTTTGAACGCTTCCTTACTGGGGAGTGGAAAAGGGCGAAATCCGTTCGTTTCGTTTGCAAAAATTCTTCTGAATAAACTGATGAGTCACGTAGGGGGATAAAAAAGAAGAAGGTCATTTGATCTTCTTCTGAAGGTCATCTGATCTTCTTCTTTGTAAATAAATGGGCAAAGGATATCGTTGTTTTGTAGTTTTTGAGATACCTTTAAATGAAGAGCTTGCTGCTTCATAATTTGTCTTATGAAGCGACAAAAATGTCACGTTTTTGCTCAACAGATGAGGCATGCTGAGACTGCGTGAGTGGAAGATATAAGGATACTTGCGTTCCCTTGTTGACTTCGCTTGCAATTTGGATCGTTCCACCCATCGATTCGATAATTCGATAGACGACCATCATTCCAAGTCCGGTGCCTCTTCTTCCTTTTGTTGTAAAATATGGCTCTCCGAGGCGCTCGATTTGTTCTTTTGTCATCCCGACTCCTGTATCCGAGATGCGGATCAGCACTTGATCTTTTTCGATAGAAATGTAAACTTCGAGTGCGCCGCCATTCGGCATTGCTTCAATGGCGTTCTTGATAATATTGAGCAAGCATTGTTGAAACTTTTGGCGTTCCCCTTTGACGTTACAAGGAATGAGCGACGTTTGGACTTCAACACTATTCATGTTTGCCAGCGGACGCACAATATCGATGACGCGTTCTATTTCTGTTTTTACATTTAGATTTTCTACGCTTTCCGGAGCAGGTTTGGCAAATGTAAGATAATCCGTGATAATCGCTTGAGCGCGATCTAATTCTTCGATGGCAATGCGAATGTATTGTTTCCGCTTTTCTTGCGATAAATAGCTTTGCTCCAGCAATTGTATAAACCCTCGCGCGGTCGTTAGGGGGTTGCGCACTTCATGGGAAATGGAAGCAGCCAAGTGGCTGACCACTTCCATTTTTTCCGCGCGGATAATCCGTTTTCTTAATACGCTGTTCTTGTATAAAATTTCCTTAAGATAGCATGTGAAAATCATACTGATTGGCTGAATAGGCA